>JAKFFN010000107.1:0-14887 GCA_036675025.1 Candidatus Sumerlaeales bacterium
TCGATCTGCGGGATCACCTTGTAACTGCGTCCGGCGATATTGAATCGGTTGACATAGTTACCACCGAGCGCGGACGCGAGGTCGGCGCCGACTTGCGATAGGTTCAGTCCGAGCGCCGCCACTTTGTCGCGGTCGATCACGACCTCCGACTGCGGCTGATCGATCTTCAGATCGATCATCGGGGGAAAATAAAACAGTCCACTTTCCATCGCTTTTCCGACGATCTGTTGAGCGAACTCCAGCAGTTGTGGGGCCTCTGCCGTTGAGGCTATGATGAACTCCACGGGAAAATTGCTACCGCCGGGCAGCGCAGGGGGCGTCAATCCGAACGTCTCGAGTCCAGGAACCTGCATGAGTCGACCTTGAACCTCCGGAAGAATCTCGAAGACGGATCGATCACGCTGCTCCCAGGGTTTCACAACCATGCCTCCGAATCCGTCGAAACCGAAGGCGGCGCCGATCGTTGCCGGAAACATCAGCTGGAAAGTGACGTCGCGTTCCGGCGTTTCGAGGAACGCCTCCTCCACCGCTTGTGCATACACACTTTTTTGGTCTGTGGTTGCGTTGGACGGCGCCGTGATCGCGGAAAAGATAACGCTCTGGTCTTCGGGTGGAGCCAGCTCTTGCGGCGAAAACATGTACATGGGAACCGTGGCCAGGCTCAGCAGAACCCACACCGAATACACAGCCGGGCGCATCCGCATGGTACGGTCAAGCACGTGCCCATAAGCAACCCGCAATTTATCGAACATGTGATTCACAAAACCGGTGAACCCGCGTTCTTCCTTGTCAGCACTGCGCAGCAGCCGCGAGGCCATCATCGGCGACAGCGTAAGCGCCACAATGCCGGAGATGGTAACGGCGCCGGCCAGTGTAAGCGCAAATTCCCGGAACAGCGCACCCGTGAGACCGCCTTGCAGCCCGATAGGCGTGTAAACCGCCGCAAGCGTAAATGTCATCGCTATCACAGGCCCAATGAGTTCACGCGCACCAATAAGCGCCGCCTGGTAAGGACTGCGGCCCTCCCGAAGATGACGCTCCACGTTCTCCACCACCACGATGGCGTCATCAACCACCAGGCCCACCGACAACACAATCGCAAGCAGCGTAAGCAGATTCAACGTAAAGCCAAACACCTGCATCAGGAAAATGCCACCAATGAGCGACACCGGTATGGCAATAACCGGCACCAGCACCGAACGGAACGACCCGAGAAAAAGATAGATGACGACGATAACAATAAGCAGCGTCTCTAGCAGCGTGTGGACAACCTCGCCAATGGCCTCGTCAATATATGCCGAAGCGTCATACCCGATGTTCGCCTCCAGCCCTTTTGGCAATTCCTGTTTAACGTTCTTCAGTTCTTCACTTACACGCTGAACCACCTCGATGGTATTCGAGTTTGGCAGAGGGAAGATACCCATAAACACAGCGGTCTGTCCGGTAAAGCTCACCTCCGTATCGTAATCCTCAGCGCCGAGCTCTACATCAGCCACGTCCTGTATGCGAACAATGGCATCGTTCTCCTCGCGGATAACTAGCTGCTTGAATTGCTCCGCGGTATGAATGTCCGTGTTGGCCGTCAGGTTTACCTGCACAAAGTTGCCCTTGGTGCTGCCGACCGCTGCCAGGAAGTTGTTGGCGACAAGCGCATTGCGCACGTCCGACGGACTGATGTTGAGCGCGGCCATCTTGTCGGGCTTCAACCAGATGCGCATGGCGAAGGTACGGGCACCGAGAATCTCAGCGCGCTGCACACCGGTGAGCGCGGCAAGGCGCGGCTGTACTACGCGCACAAGATAATCGGTAATCTCACTTTGGCTCAAGGTGTCTGATGCGAAGCTAAGGTAGGCGGATGCGAATTCAGAATCCGCCGACTCAACACTGATGGATGGCACCTCGGCCTCGGCCGGTAGTTCGTTGCGAACCTGGTTCACCTTCGCAGTAATGTCAGCCAGGGCCTTCGTAGGCTCATAGTTCAGCTTCAGACGCGCCGTTACGAGCGACATGCCCTGCAGGCTTTTTGATTCCACATACTCAATGCCGTCTGCAGAAGCGATAGCCCGTTCAATGGCCGTAGTGATAAACCCACGCACCACGTCAGCGCTGGCGCCCACGTACACGGTAGACACTGTTACCGATGAATTCTCGCTGCGCGGATACTGCCGTACACTGAGAGACTTCCATGCCCAAAGCCCTGCAAGAATGATAAGAACGTTTATCACGATTGCCAGGATCGGACGTTTTATGAAGATGTCGGTAAAGTATTTCATGGTGACTGCGAGTGCGCGAAATCCTGTTCAGAACAGAGAGAGGTTTAGGTGTTAGCCGGTTTGGGATCCAGCTTGAATTCAGGAGCGAGGGTATTATCAATTTCCACAGCCTGGCCGGGACGCAGTTTAAAGACGCCAGTGCTTACGATCCGGTCGCCTTCTTTCACGCCTTCGCGGGCGACAACGAAGTCACCCTGGTGATCGCCAAGGCGAACGAACTGCTGACGCACTACGAGGGAAGCTGTTGTGTCTTCGGATTTCTCATCCGGTTCTTCAATAACGAAAACACTATCGCCGTAAGGTGCGTGCTGCACAGCCGTAGACGGAATGAGAAGCACAGTCTCCGTATGGCCGAGAATAAGATCGACAGACGCAAACATGCCCGGGCGAAGTTTGCGGTCGGAATTAGGCAGAGTCGCCTGCACCCGCACGCTTCGCGTTGCCGGATCGATACCCGGATTGATGGCGGTTATCTTGCCTTCAAAGCGTTGATCAGGGTAAGCATCCGTAGTTACAGAAATCGTCAGTCCCTCTTTCACTTTGCCCAGGTGCTGCTGCGGCAGAGAGAAATCTACAAACACCGGGTCCAGCGCCTGGAGCGAAACCACCGGGCTGCCCTTCTGCAGAAACTGTCCCACGCTGATGTGCTTGATGCCAAGTTTGCCGGCGAAAGGAGCGCGTACTGTTTTCTTCGCAATAATGGCCTTCAGGTTCTCAACTTTCGCCAGCGACTCCTTGAGTCCTACGGCGGCAGCATCAAATTCCTGCTGGGAGATGTTCTGGCTTTCGATAAGCTGCTTGGCGCGCTTATACGAAACCAGGCTCAGCTCTGCAGATGCCTCAGCGGCGCGAAGCTCAGCCTGCTCTACGTCTACATCCAGTTGCACCAGCAGGTCGCCGGCCAGCACTTCCTTGCCCGGCTCGAATTTGATTTCACGAACGACGCCCTCGGCCTCCGTGCTGACTTCAGTTCCCTGTACGGCCATTACCGATCCGACAGAAGAAACGCGCGGCTGCCACTCTTCTTTGCGCACGTTAATCATATTTACGACTTCCGGCGGGATAATCTGCTTCGCGGCAGACTCCTCCATGGAACTGAACTGCTCCAGCTTAATGCCGCCAAGGCCGGCAATCATGGGCAGCACGATGATGATTCCCAGAAGCGCCCATAGGAGATTCTTTAACATTGTGACGATTTCCTACTGCTAACCAAAACCGGAAATTCTACCTTCCGCAGATGTGTCATCAAAAGTTTTCGCTTTTCGCTATGCATAGTTTTGCACATGATTTCCTGCAGATTTTCTCCATCACGTAAATGACGAGAGAAGAGAAACCAGTGCGACAGCCATGGCAAAAATTTCTAAAAAAGTTTTCCTTCCAGAGCAACGCATGATATTCCAATGCCAAAATAGAACGCCCCCGGCTGAGGGGATAGCCGGGAGCGTTCTAAAACTACGAAACCGGGGCAGCTTCGATTAGATCGGCCCGAGCACGTAAAGGTTATTTGTCTCGTCGATCTCAAAATACGTGTTCGGCGAGTCGAGCATGAGCAGAAGGTAGTGAGGCGTAGTTTTTACGGCCTTCGGCAGCTTGACCTTTCGCACCTTTGGCTGCTTGCCCGGCTTCTTCGGCGGCAGCAGCCCCGGCGTCAGGGTAATTTCTTCGTTCGGCTGCAAAGCAGGCACCGCCACTTCAAACAAGAACACAACACCGCTTGGCCCGAAGTCCGGAGTTGGGCTCGCAAAGAAGGCCAGCGTTGTTTCACTGCTGACGACAGTGCCGCCATTGCGCACAACAACATTGCCAAGCAGTGTGGCCTTTTTGTTTTTGCGCGTTGCAGTTATACTGCTCTGGCCAAACTGGTAGTCAGCAAGAGCAAGCTGGCCGCCTATAGTACCGTTTGCCCGAACACGGATAAGCGCAGCAGTGGAGCTGCCTGGGATCATCACCTGCGTCGAGAAAACTATCAGGCTGTCCTGCGCACCGATAACCAGTCTCGCCTCCTGCGTGTTCTTAAACGCCGCGTTACTGGGTGTTACCGCCAGGTGCCACTGGTACTGGCCAGTCGGCGATAACTGAGCCGCGATCAGTTTGCGGTTGTTTGCTCCTTGCGTTGAATCTTCATAGGTAACACGAATGTTTCCGTTGCCAGTTTCAACGACATTGTCAGGGGATTGAGATACACCAATGCCAGGTAGCTCGGTTGCAACGGGAATCAGGCCAGCCGTGTTGACTCTGCCCACATACGAGTTAAAATTGTCACTGCTTATCTGCTCCCCGTAAACTATGACAGGATCTCCGAAGGCACTTTCCATCAGCTCAAACTCTGCCAGTACATGACCGCTGCCTGTGTTAAGAGGAACGCTTGGGTTGAACACAAGAGGGTCCACAAATTCGTTAGCCATCAGCCGCTGCGGCGACACCGCGCCATCAAACCAAACAGCCAGTACATGGCCATTTGACCGGCGAGCCAGCTTGATCCCAAACTGGTTCCCGGCCGCGTTCAGGCTCAGTAACTGGTCAAAATCGGCTACCCCTGCTGCAGAGATCGGCTGGATGACAACTTCCCCACCAATACCCACGCGTTCTAGCCCAACATAACAGCCACCTTCCCCGTCGCCAATCATGTCGCTGATTGCATCTCCTGATACAGCGGAAATGGTTGCCGGTGATGCCCACATGCTTTGACCAGCAGAGTTAAAGCGGCGGGCGTTCAACACAATACCTTGGCTGTATGCCAGGATGAAGCCATTAAACCCATCTGATATGGCATCCTCAAGCACCTCATCGCCGGTGCCTGCCAGGTAAAGTGAGCCATTTGGAGAAAACAAAGTCTGGCCACTTGGCGCCAGTTTTTGCACATAAACGTCGTAGTTGCCGCCGCGCGGATCAGACCACATAATGAAGCAGCCACCGTCAGTCGTCGGTACTACATGAATATCAGTCTGGTCTCCGGCAGCTGTGCAGATTTCAATGGGACCGGAGCCCCAAACCAGCTGACCGTTTTCTCCGTATCGGCGCGCCAGTATGTTCTGGCCCGTGCTTAAATTAAAATCATGATAGACACAAATAATGCCGCCCTGCCCATCGGGTACACTCCCCGTCTCTAGAACACGGGTGCTGGTGTTCACAAGAATTTGCTGGTTAACATCATCAGGCCAGATAGCAAAACTCGAGTGGGTTAAAGCAGGAAGAGCACCAGCAAACGCGAGAATTGCAGCAAACCGAAAACAGGTGTTCATAACTTCCTCCGATGAGATGTTGCAGACGCGCAGGTGAAAGGCCTGTGGAGGAACTGCACGCAGGCATTTAATGCTTCTTTAAACGCCAGACAGTCAAGATAATTAACCTTACACGGCGCAATAGCCCCCCGTTTTCCACGTCCTTCCCTGATAGCACCCGTGTTGCCAGCGTAAGTATTTAAGGAACCACATTGCGACCGCGGGAAATGCTCCTGCGTATCAAGGGAAACGAATAGACCTGCCATTGAAGCAATAGCCATGTCTCGCGACGTCTGCAGTGGCTCGCCCTCATTCAGCTCACTATCATTCAAACGTCCATCTCGCCCTCCCGCCTCGGAAATTTTCTTACTTTCGCACTTGCTTGCGCCCCTGCGCGTCTGGCATAACGCCTCGACCTAAGTGCATACCAATGAGTACCTTTTACCGCCAGGAAACCATAAACGAAGTCAATAACCTGCTGGATATCCGGCGGCTTATGCAGTCTATTGATTACCGGTTCGACAAGTTTCAGGAGAACCCGAAGACTGCCAAGGGCTTTTGCCCCATCCACCGCGAAGGCCTTTTCCGCAACCTGCTGATCGACAAAGAAGCCCGCACTTTCCGCTGCCAGTACACCCAGTGCCAGGGCAGCCAGGGCGGCAACCTTGTCAGCCTTTTTGCCCAGGCGGGCGGTATCGATATAGATACTGCGGTGCGTACCATCGTACGCGATCAAACCCTGCCTGTCACGCTGCCTGTAAACGAAGAGATGATCCGTACAGAACTCGAAGCCGCAGCGGGTGAAACGGCATCGGGCCAGGATGAAGCTGCCGAGCAGCGTTACCTGCAAGTGCTGGAAGGCGACCCGAACTCCGCCGAGGCGCACCATGGTTTGCTTAAGATTTATGAAATGCGCGGAGCCCGGGAGCAGCGCAGCCATAAGCTGCCAACGGTCTGCCGACTGAAAATCGCCGCAGGCAAGGCAGCCGACATCGGCGATCTGATCCAGGAATGGTCTGAACTCGACCCCGACAATTCCGAGGCCCGATTTGCCTGCGCTGAGCTCCTCTATGCCCAGGGCGATGCCGAGTCTGCCGTCATGGAATTTATGGGCGGCGGCGACGCCTGCGAAGGTAAGGGCGAACTTGATGCCGCGCTGCATGCGTATCAGCGCGCTGCCACCATCAGCGCTGAACACAATATTGATGTCATTGATGTGACGCCCCACGTGATCCGCGTTTTAAACCAGGCCGGCAAAAACGCTGAAGCGGTCGACTACCTTTCCGGCCTCGGCGAAAAAGCCGCAGAATCGGGCAACATGGAAGCGGCCACCGAGTTCTTCGTTATGGCCATCGAAGTGGAACCTGACCGCGGCGACATCAGGAAGCGCTTTCTTGATACGGCAATGAAAGTGCCCGCCAGCCCCGTCATTTCCCATCACGTGGTTCAGTCTGCGCAATACCTGCGCGATCACGACGAGACTGATGCCGCACTGCAGGCGCTTGAGACTTACAGCGCCATCGCGCCTGATGATGAGAACGTGCTGCAATCGCTCATCAACGAGTATAATAATAATGGCCGTGCCGCCGATGCCTTCGACCTGGAAGCGCGGCTGGCTCGCCTCCTGTACACGCAGGGCCGCGCGGAAGAGTCGCAGGAAATCGTGGAGCGGGTGCTGACATGGCAGCCCCAGCATGTGGCGATGCTGGAGACGCTTATATTTATCCAGCAGCAGGAAGGCCTGGAGCAGGAAAGCTCCGAAACCGAACGCCGGCTGATTCGCGCCCTGCTTGCCCAGAAAAAATACGCCGAAGCACTCGATCACATTAACGCTCTGCCGGTGGATCGCGTACCGGTTGATGACGTGCTCGACCTGAAGGCTGCTACCTATGAGGGCCTTGGCCGCGCCGGCGATACTGCCGCAACAGAAAATGCCGTGGCTGCGCTGGAAGAACTGGCTGACAAACACCTGGAACAAACAACCGGAAGACGGGCAATCGCGTACCTGCAGCGTGCCGTGGAACTTCTCGATTCGCCGCCGCCGTCGCTGCTTTTCAAGCTCGCCCGCGGTTACCTGCGCAATCGCGACTTCACCCACGTTCGCGATACGGTAATCACCGCTTGTGAAACCCTTGCGGGCAAAGACCGCCTGGATGAAGCGATCCTGGAAGCGGAACGGTACTCTAACCTTATCCCGGAAGATACGGACCTGGTGCGTTACCTGGTCGAACTCTACCTGCGCTTTGACGATAAGCCTGCGGCCGTAGCCCGGATGCGGCGCCTGGCAGATGAACTCACGCAGCTTGGGCGTGGCGCCGAAGCCCATGAAGTACTGGAACAGGCTAACGACCTTGAACCGCAGAACCTGCAGACGCTGGACGACCAGCTGCACCGTTTCCGCGAAGCAGGCAACGAGGAAAAGGTTCTGCAGAGCCTTCATAAAATTGCCTCTCTTCATGAGGAAGAAGGAAACTTCGAAGCAGCAACACCTTGCCTGGAAGAGTACCTGAAAAGCAAGCCCGATGACAGCGCAGCAATTATCCGACTCATCTTTGCCTACGACAAACTGGAAAAACCCGGTGAGGCGCGACAGTGGCGTCTCCAGCTGGCGCGGGTGTATCGTGCCGCGCATGATTATGACCGTGAAGCGCGCGCACTGCGCGATGTATTAAGCAAGCTGCCCGATGACGACGAAGCATTGAACATGCTGATCAATGCAGAGTTCAGCCGCGGCGATATGCAGGCCGGCGTAACAGTGGCGCGTCGGCTGACGAGTCTTTTAACAGCAGCCGGAAAAACCGAAGCTGCCCGCAAAACCCTCATGAAAGCTGTGGAGAGGGTTCCTGAAAACCTGGAACTCAATCGCGACATTTACGAAATCCACCGCAACGCCAGGCAGACTAACCAGGCCATTACCTGGGGCCACAAACTGATTAATATCTACCGCAACTCCGGCAAGAGCGCTGATGCCGCCGTGGTGTTCGATCAGCTCATCGAACTCGACAGCGCGAACCTGGCTCTTAAGCAGGAGCAGTTGACCTTTCTGGAAGAGGCGGGTCGCACGGCCGAAGTGGTGGAGAAGCGTCTGGCCCTGGCAGACCTTTACCGTAAACAGGAACGCTTTGCCGATGCCGACGCGATGCTGAATGCCATCGTTAAGGCTGATTCGCGAAATTTGGAAGCTCGACAGCAGTTGGCCGACCTGCATCTTCACCTGGGCGAAAATGCCAAGGCAGAGGCGCAGTTTATCCGCATGGCCGGCATACACCATCTCGAAGGTGAAAGCCGCACAGCAGTTAATCTGCTGAACAAGGTGCTGGTAACAAATCCCGCCAGCGCCGATGCACGGCGCCAACTCTCGCAAATCTATCGCGCTGAAGGCAATATTCGCGCAGCAGTTTCTCAGCTTCTGGAGCTTGCAGATGTCTATCGGCGCGAGCAGATGGAAGTGGAAGCGCTGGCTGCCGAGCGCGAAGCGGCTGACATCGATGCAAATAACACAAAGGTCAGCAGGCGATTTGTAGATAGCCTGAAAGATGCTGGTCGCTCTGAACAGGCCGCCGACGAACTGGAACGCCTGGCCAGACGCCTGATCGAGACAGGTGAAAACGACCGGGCACTGGCAACATTAAACCAGGTACTTGAGCTGGACCCGGGTCGCCTGGCAGTGCGCAAAACCCGAGCTGAACTGTTTACCCGAATGGGCAAGACCGATGAAGCCCTCAAGGAATTGACGGCCCTGGCTGAGATGGCCGTCTCTGCAGGTGAAAACGGAGCCGCTTCTGCTGGCACCCCAACTCCAGCCGAAGTGAAAGCTCCCCGCCCGGCATTGACGGTGGTGAAGGACTATACCTTCGAGCACTTCGTCGTGGGTACAAACAACGACTTCGCCTACGCTACGGCCCTGGCAATAGCCCGCTCCCCTGCCCGCGCCTACAATCCGCTGTTCCTCTACGCAAACGTCGGCCTGGGCAAAACACACCTGTGCAATGCCATTGCCAACTACCTGCTCCATCATGATCCAAAAGCGCAAATCATCTACACAAACAGCGAAGACTTTACAGATGAACTTGTGGATGCGATCCAGAACAACGCGATGGCCGAGTTCCGTACCCGCTACCGGAATCTCGACCTGCTGATAGTTGATGACGTGCAATTCCTGGCCGGCAAGGAACGCGCCCAGGAAGAGTTCTTCCACATCTTCAACAGCCTGTTCCAGGCGAAGCGCCAGATCGTGATCACCAGCGACCGCCCACCGTCGGAAATCTCACACCTGGAAAGCCGCCTGCGCAGTCGGTTCGGCGCCGGTGTAATTGTAGATATCGCGTCGCCTGACCTGGAAACCCGCCTCGCTATCCTGAACCGCGAAGTGGATGATAACAACCTGAAACTGGACGGCTGGATTTCGCGACTGCTGTCCGAGAAAATCGACACAAACGTACGTGACCTGAAAGGCGCGCTGAACCAGGTGCTGGCCATGCGAGACCTGCGCAAGCAACCCCTGACCGAAGAAATCGTCGGCAAGATGATCGAAAACCTCTACCCCGGGGCGCCTGTATAAGGGTGATCAGTCTACGGAAATTGCAGCCATCAGACGCTGACCGCATCGAAGAACTCGCGAGCGTGTTGCCGGTAGCGCAGCACACCCTGAACATCCCGCACCCGTACCCTAAAGGCGGCGGACGCGACTTTGTTGAGATGATTACCACCCAAATGGCCGAGGGTAAATGCGCTACTTTTGCGGTAGTCGAAAATGCTTCGGAACAGCTCGTCGGATGTATCGGTCTTCGCATTGAATCAGAACACAATCGCGCGGAACTTGGCTACTGGATCGGCCAGGACTATTGGGGCCGCGGCTACTGCACAGAAGCAGCGCGGCTGATCCTGGCCCACGGCTTTAACGATCTGGCTCTCCGTCGCATCATGGCGACCGCGTTAACTCAAAACGGCGCCTCCTCCCGGGTCATGGAAAAAATCGGAATGAAGCACGAAGGAATTCTCCGGCAGCACGTCACACGTTTCGGGGTAACATCGGACATGACGGTTTACGGGATTTTACGCGATGAGTTTAAGCGTAAATAGCAAACCCCACTAGCGGTTTTTTGCTTCTTCTTAGCTGCGTCAAAATCCCTCTCGCTTTTTGCGTTGACGCGTGTAAATAGGAGAGGTTGATTTACCTCATGAACTGGAAAAACGTCCAAGTCGCCTTAGGCGGCCTTTTTGCAACCTTTACGCTAGTGGCGCCCTTAAAGCTGGCTGCAGCCGGGGCTGATTCTACCACCTCGAGCGCACAAACCTCACAGCGTCCCAACATCCTCTTCATCCTCGCCGACGACCTCGGCTTTTCCGATATCGGCTGCTACGGAAGCGAGATCCCAACTCCAAACCTCGATAAGCTTGCAGCGAAAGGCGTCCGCTTCACCCAGTTCTATAATACCGCCCGGTGCTGTCCGTCACGCGCATCACTGCTGACCGGGCTCTACGCTCATCAGGCAGGCATTGGCCACATGATGGGCGGGCCCGACAAATACCCCGGCTACGGCGACGGCCTCACCACCGACTGCGTCACCATTGCCGAAGTACTCCACAGCGCCGGTTACAGCACATACATGACCGGCAAGTGGCACGTCACCCGCCACACCGGACCCGACGGACCCAAAGATAACTGGCCGCTTCAGCGTGGCTTCGACAAATACTACGGAACAATCAACGGCTTTGGTAGTTTCTGGGACCCCGCCACGCTTACCCGCGGAAACGAGTTCATTTCTCCGTTTGCTGACGCCGAGTATAAAACAGGGCAATACTTCTACACAACAGCGCTCACCGATAACGCGATCAACTTCCTGGATGAGCATCGCGCCAATTCGCCCGACAAACCCTACTTCCTATACGTGGCCCACACCGCCCCGCACTGGCCTCTTCACGCCACTGAAGAAGATATTGCGAAGTTCAAAGGCAAATATGACGGCGGCTACGATCCCGTCCGCCGCGAGCGCCTGAAGCGGCTCGTGGAGTTAAACATCATTCCAAAAGACCTGGTCCCCGCCCCTACCATCGGCGACTGGGATGCGGTAAAACACAAGGAGTGGGAAGCCCGTTGCATGGAAGTCTACGCGGCCATGGTCTACCGCATGGACCAGGAGATCGGCAAGCTCATCGACAATATCAAACAGGCCGGTGAACTGGAAAACACCGTTGTCCTGTTTATCTCCGATAACGGCGCCTGCCCGGAAGACGTTGCCCGCTTCTCCGGCGCGCCTTATGAAGAGTACGAGCCCATGGCTGCCACCGATCTGCAGCGCAGCATCTGGCCGCCCATGCAGACCCGCAGCGGTGAAGCCGTGAAGACGGGGCCCGATGTAATGCCCGGCGCCGTAAACACCTTCACCGCCTACGGTGAAAACTGGGCGAACGTGTCCGACACTCCCCTTCGCCTCTACAAGCACTACGTGCACGAGGGCGGCATCTCATCGCCGGCTATAGTGCACTGGCCTAAAGGCATCGATCCGGCGCTGAAAGGCGCCCTGGTGGAAGGCCCCGGGCACATTATCGACATCATGCCGACTTTCGTGGAAATGGCCGGTGCCCAATACCCACAATCGCACGAAGATAACAAGATCCTGCCCATGGAAGGCATCAGCCTCCTGCCAGCGCTCCAGGGCGAAGCCCTCAAGCGCGATGAACCGCTATTCTGGGAACACGAGAGCAACCGCGCCGTGCGCAGGGGCAACTGGAAGCTTGTGGCCATCGACAGCCAGCCGTGGGAACTTTATGATATCGCCAAAGATCGCGGCGAAATGAACAACCTCGCCGATGAAAATCCGCAGCTTGTGAAAGAGCTTTCGCAGCTGTGGGACGACTGGGCTGCCCGCACGCGAGTATTGCCGCTTCACGCCTGGAAACAGGACGGCACTCCACCAGAGCCTGAAGTGACCACCACCACCTTCCACTTTGTACCGGGAGATCGCTATCGTCGTGACGAAGGCCCCGTGATCGGGGGCAAGCAATTCAAGATCACAGCCAGGGTAAACGAGTGGGCCGACGATGGCGTTATCATTGCCCACGGCGAACCCAAAAACGGCTACGCTCTCTTCGCGCAGGAGGGTAAGCTCAACTTCCTCATGCGCTGGAAAGGCGAGTACGTGCGCCTCTCTACCGAAGAGCGCCTCACAAGCGGCGCCCATCTCATCGAAGCGGCTATCGGTGACGAAGGCCGCATGACTATAAAAGTAGACGGCAAACTGATGGGACAGCGACGCCCCCCGGGCTTTATCCTGCACACACCGGTTAATGAACTGATGGTAGGCTCCGACCTCACAGGCACCGTCGATCCGGAACTGAAAGGCAAAGCTTTCCAGGGCCGCCTCGGTGAAGTAGTTCTAGAAGTGGGAAGGTAGCGTACGATGCTGCGGGAACGTTTGAGTCTGTCATTTGCTGCAATATTAATCCTCACCGGTTTGCCGGCTGGCCACGCCAAGGACCTTCCGAATATCATGGTAATCATGGCAGATGATGTTGGCTATTCAGACATCGGCTGTTACGGTAGTGAAATCAGCACGCCCAACCTGGACCAACTTGCGGCCAATGGGGTGCGGTTTACTCAGTTCTATAACACCGCGCGCTGCTGTCCGTCACGTGCAGCGCTAATGACCGGCGTGTACCCCCACCAGGCCGGGGTTGGACACATGTTGGGCAACACTCCCCATCCAGGCTATAAGAACAAGTTGTCCACGGATACTGTGACGATGGCCGAGGTTTTGAAAGATGCCGGGTATCGCACCTACATGACGGGCAAGTGGCACCTGTCTCACCCGGCAACTGCCGATGCGCCAAAAGATGGATGGCCGATGCAGCGCGGCTTTGAGAAATTCTACGGCACCATCATGGGTGGCGGCAACTACTACTATCCGTTGGCCCTGTGCCGCGGTAACAAGTTTATCAGCGCAGACAATGACCCCGGGTATAAGCCAGAATTTTTCTACTACACCGACGCGATCACCGATAACTCGATCACCTTCCTCGACGAGCATACGAAAGAGTCCTCGGACAAGCCGTTCTTCATGTATATCGCCTATACAGCCGCCCACTGGCCGCTGCACGCACCAGAAGACGAAATCCGGAAGTATGATGGCAAGTATGACGCAGGTTATGATGCGGTACGCCACGCGCGTTTTGATAAAATGAAGAAGCTGGGCATTGTTGAAAATGATCTCCAGTGGTCGCCAACTGAGGGGGATTGGAAAACTGTGGACCACAAGGACCGGGAGACCGCGAAAATGGAAACCTACGCAGCTATGGTTACCCGCATGGACAAAGGGATAGGCGAAATCGTTGAGGCTCTGAAAAGCGCCGGCCAACTGGAAAATACGATTATTATGTTCATGCAGGATAACGGTGCCTGCGCCGAGGAAGTCGGGCCGAAAACGGCGAAGAAGTACATGACGAAGACTGCCGACTCCGTTAAGCCTGGAGTGAGCGCAAACCCCGGTGGTCCAAACACGTTTACAGCCTATGGCGAGAACTGGGCGAACGTCTCCAACACCCCGTTTCGGCGATATAAACACTGGGTACACGAAGGCGGCATCTCCACCCCGCTAATCTTTCACTGGCCAAAGGGCATGCGACCGGAGATGAAGAACGGGCTTGTCCGTGACCCTGGCCATCTCATTGATGTGATGGCGACCGCAATTGATGCTGCGGAGACGACGTACCCGGAAAAGTACAACGGAAACCGTATTGCTCCCCTGGCAGGGGAAAGCTTGCTGCCGCTGGTGCACGGTGAAGACTTCAACAGGCAAGCTCCTATCTACTGGGAGCACGAGGGAAATCGCGCCGTAAGAGATGGAAAGTGGAAGTTGGTGGCTGTTCGCGACGGCCAATGGGAATTGTATGACATGTCAAGTGACCGGGCCGAGATGAACAATCTCGCCGACGCGCACCCTGGTAAAGTTCAGACACTGGCCTCAAAATGGCAGGATTGGGCACTAAAGAACGATGTGCTGAAAGCCGAGGGGCAGGCGCCCGGCTCAACAACGGAAAAAATTAAGAAAAGAAGGAAAGCAGAATGACAGGTAGCAGATTATGGCGCGCCGGGTTGGTCTTCGCCTGGGCTGCAGGAATTTGTGGTGCTGAAACTAGTGTAGTCCAGGCGCAGCAGCGCCCCAATATCATTGTCATCATGGTAGACGACGTCGGATTTTCCGATCTCGGCTGCTACGGCGGTGAAATCAACACGCCAAACCTGGATAACCTTGCCGGCGACGGCGTGCGCTTTACGCAATTTTATAACATGGCACGCTGCTGCCCTTCGCGCGCCGCGTTGCTCACGGGGCTCTACCCCCACCAGGCCGGCGTCGGTCACATGCTCATGGGTGACTCGCACCCCGGCTACTC
>JAKFFN010000168.1:0-2457 GCA_036675025.1 Candidatus Sumerlaeales bacterium
GATATTGAGGGACTGGTAGACCTGAGCGTTGAGAAACAGGTCCCTATCCCCCAGGTGCGTATTAAGCTTCTCCGCGACCAGGCTGCCCGCTACGGAATTCGCGTGGGCGATCTTGCCCGGACGCTGGAAAGCGCACTTTACGGTTCAAAGGTCAGCGAGTTCCTGGATAACCAGCGGCGCTATGATATTGTCGTAAAGTTCGAGGAAGACTCAGGCCGCAGCATCGAAGAGCTTGGCGAGCTGCTGGTGGACACGCCCACTGGCACGAAGGTTCCGCTGAAAGCCGTAGCAGACGTATTTGAAAGCCAGGGACCGAACACGATTAATCGCGAGAATGTGCAAAGGCGAATCGTGGTCCAGGCAAACGTTTCCGGGCGCGACGTTGGGTCTGTTGTCACTGAAATCCAGGAGCGGGTCGAAGCCAAAGTAGTTCCGGACCTTCAGTCAGGCTACTTCATCAGCTATGAAGGTCAGTTTGAAGCACAGCAGGATGCAACTCGCGTCATTGCACTTCTCAGCATGTTGTCGCTCGCGCTGATGTACGCCCTGCTTTACAACCTCTTCCGCGTCCACCGGGTGGTTCTGGCGATCCTGTTCAATATCCCGCTCGCTCTGATTGGCGCTGTTGTGGCAGTTGCGCTTACTACGCAGACATTTTCAGTAGCTACACTTCTTGGCTTCATCACCCTGACAGGCATCAGCCTTCGTAATGGAATCCTGATGATCGAACACTACATCCACATCATGCTTCACGAGAAAGAAGAGTTCAGCAAGGAGATGATCATTCGCGGTTCACTGGAAAGGCTCATTCCTGTTCTGATGACCGCGTGCACCACGCTGCTCGGTCTTATCCCCTTTGCGTTTGCCGCGTCAGGGGAACCGGGAAAAGAAATCCTTGAGCCTCTGGCCATTGTCATTTTCGCCGGTACGCTCACCTCTACACTGCTGGACATTATCTACACCCCGGCCTTCTTCTGGCGCTGGTGTAGACCCGTAGTACCCAAGTTGCTGGAAGCTAAGAAGAGGAGTTTGTAGAACTTAGAACCCGTACTACGATTTTTCGACCGCTTCACGAGGCTCAGACGGCTAAGGAATGCTTTACAGTTCATCCTGAAAAATTTCTTCTATCGATACATTAAACAGGCGCGCCATTCTAAACGCCAGCGGAAGGCTGGGGTCGTATTTTTCCGTCTCTATGGCGTTCACGGTCTGACGCGACACGCCCAGCTTTTCTGCTATTTCGGCTTGCGACCATCGCTTGCTGGCGCGCAGTTCACGCAGTTTGCTTTTCATTGGTATCGCCGGCTGAACCTGGGATGGCCTACCATGTAGAATAGCGTAAGCAGCAATGCAGCATGGCCGATGGTAGCGATATCCCAGCTGCCGCGGGTGCCGCTGGCGGCCGGGAAGATTGCATCAAACAGGCCCGCAACATCAAGACGATGCCAGAGCATGATAACGAAAAAGGTGGCACTGACTGCGAAAAGTACTGCCGAGGCAGTGATTCGCCGATGCAGTTCGTCCATCCCCTTTATCCACTGGGTCAGGCCGCGTGCCCATAAAAGCAAAGCCAGGAACGGAACCACGGCAACCAAGCTCTGCACAGCTACCGGCCATTCTTTTACTATGCCTGGGAACATGATATCGCTCGCGCCGGAGAGGAGGGCTGCAATCATCAACCAGCCGTTCACGGTCCAGTCGGTGCGCCACGTGTACTCTTTGCTTCCGAGCCATATCTGGTCGGGTGTGTTAGGGTTCATCTCGGTTCTCCTTTTGTCTCCCTGATGTAATTCACGACGTAAAGCACGCTTGTCTTTATGTCAAGTTTATTTGACATTCACCTGCGGAAAAAAGTTCCTCCAAAATTTCCTATACCTCGGGAAATCGGCGCGAGCAGGACACGCTGATCTGGGGAGATGGGCAGGAACCTGATTTTGGAATTGAGGAGGACGGTCATCCATTCCCGCTCAAATTACGTCTAACATTACAGCCCGATTTGAAAGCGACTGATAGCGTGAGAATGCATTATTTGGAAGGATACGGACAGCGAGGTCTCACGCTTATCGAATTAATGCTAGTCACAGGCCTTTTAGCAACGCTCGCTTTGCTTGCCATGCCGAACCTGTTGCTGGCTCAGGTTCGTTCCAGGGTGGCCCGGACCCAAGTTGATCTACGAACTCTTTCTCTGGGTGTGGATCTGTACAGGGCAGACCATAACCGTTTTCCAGATAGCGCACCAGCTCCTCGATTTAAAGCCGGAATGGAATACTCAAAGGCATGCCTGAACCGCATAACGACTCCCATTGCCTACCTCAGGACTTCTGATGTTGAGGATACTTTCTCTCAGGAATACCCGCTGGTGTATGTAAACGTGAGGGCGCAGGCGGAACAGATACCTTCTATCATCGATGTACTCGCTCCGGGTCTTTCGCCGGCGCAGAAAGCCGAGCTTGTACG
>JAKFFN010000013.1:0-2446 GCA_036675025.1 Candidatus Sumerlaeales bacterium
GTCGATATTCCGAAGCCGAAAGTCTTTTTCTTTGCGGAATCGACCAACTTTTCAGGCAGCTCAAGCTTCAGGATAGCCCCACCTGGAGCCGGCAGCGCCACCTTTACAGATCCTTGCGCCAGTGCAACGGTCGTTTCAATTGTACGTTCAAATGCGCGCAGGTACCCGGGATGATGAACCAGCATTTGTAGGGGAGCAGTTGTCTCTTGTGTAAGATTAATTTCAAATTGGCCGTTCCCCAGGGGTTTGGGCCATTGGGACTGAATCTTTTCGCCGACATGCCGATTTGGCCACATGGTACAACCGAAGTTTCGCGGATAAAAGAACGGTGTCAGGTCATTAGGCACAGGCACATTCTCGGGTGCCTTCAACTGCACTTTTACCGGCACACCGCCAACGGGCGTAACTGTGAGGGAATTCTCAGTCGGCATCTTCCACAAAGAAATCTCCGGTGCCTTGCCTTTGGCCAGCACCAGTACTTCGTATTCGCCGGCAGGCACATCCTTTACCCCCGGCCACATGTAATCATCCTGCGTAAATACGGCCTCGCCACCTGCATCTGCCGATTTCACCCGGAAGCACACCATCGGGTTATTACGCTGAACCATAGCCACCTGCGCGCCGGCAATCGGCTTACCGGCCTCGTCAATTACTCTGATAGCTGGCAGGCTCCACACTGCCGAACCCGTCGTCTCTGCCGCAGCAGTAGTACTCCCACAGTAAGAGGTTACCAGCACGGCACACAGCATCTTTAACCAACGGGTCATGGGGTGTCTCGCCTCAAAAGAAATTGAACAGCCTGAAGGTGTTAGACGCTGAGCAGTGGCCAAACGTTGACTATGCCATCATCAATGCCACGTTTTCTGTATCTATAATGTGTAAGGCATTACGTCATACCAGAACGCCTGGTGATACCCTATCGGAAAAGTCGGAACAGTGGACACTGAACCCAACCCATCACACGCAGGTGAGAAGCCTACCAGGCGCGTCCACAGCGGCCGCTTCTGGACACGGTTTCTTACGGCTTCCACCCTGCTCATTCTCGCCGGCGCAGTCGTGTATGATTTGTTCCCCAGCTTCGTTTTGCCTTACCGGGTAGACGCATTTATGGACGTAATGGAAATGGGAGCGTCGCGGCAGCAGGTTAATGCGGAACTGCAAAGCCGCGGATTTGAACTACCAGAAGAGTATGGTGGCCCCCCGGATCCAGTAGTTGAGCTTCATCACATCCGAACCCGTGAGCCATTTCTAGAACGCGTAGCAGATGGCATCGCACTGTCTCTTCAACGCGATGCATGGTGGGCATCACAAAAACGTCCGCACCACGCATATGTTACTTACGATACATCAAACACTGTCGTCAGTATCGAACTCGATTCGCAGTTCAATCCGCTCTGGTATTAACCACGGCATGAGATACTGGCGTACAATGGTTCCCGGGCGGGGCGCAGGTGGAAAGAGAGAGAGAGAACCACCTGCGCCCGGCTCGGAGTGTTTTTTTCACCCGGGAAAGCGAACTTGTCTTAGAACGTAATCATTAAGCTGGCCGCGATGGTGTTCTGGTTGCTGGAGAACCCGTTGCCTTGCGCGAAAGAATCTTCGCTGCTGTGGTCATGGCGATACTCCAGCCGGCCAATCAGGTTTTCGCGAAACTTGTACTGCGCCGTCAGGGTGTTCTCCCACAGGTTCTGCGTATCACCCGTGCGGGCGCCACCGCGATCCTGGAAAATCTCGCCGCGCCAGGCATAGCTCGACTTCTCGTTGCAGTCATACTTAAGGTAAGCCGCCAGGCCCCGCCATTTGGCTTTTCCTCCATCGCTGGCCGCATCTTCCTCATCGGCGATGTCGGCGTTCAACATACCCGTCAGTTTCTCGTTAAACTTGTAAGTCGCCAGCAGGTCCAGTACGCGGCGGTTGTTGCTGTCGTTATCTTCCTGTTCCGGGCCGGTAATCACGGTGGCGGCCAGGCTTAGCTTGTCGTTTACCGCGGCGCCCAGGCGCGCCTCGTAGCTGTAAGCGTCATTATTGTCATGGCCAAAGGTATCCCAGCCGCGGTTAACACCAACGGTCAGGTCGTAGATGTCGTTGATCTGGTAGCTGGCGCGCACGCCTGTATGGGTCAGTGGAATCGCGTAGCCGTAGAGGAAGCCGCGGCTGATGTTCCAGTTGTCTTTCTGCTCGATCACTTCCGCGCCCGCCAGTGTCGCCATTTTACCCGCCTTTACGAGCAGGCCGTTCTCGCCGATATCGAACAGGTAGCTCGCGTAGAGTTCCTGCACATCAAACTTGTCGGTGTTGTCGTAATTGTACGGCGTGTTCACGTCGGCGTCGTATCCTGCGGACAGCCTCGAAGCGCCCGGTGCGCTGCAGGAACCCCGCCATGCTGCCCGCCCCGCTCAACCTGCAGGCCTGGATCGAGGAACACCGCCACCTGCTCAAGCCGCCG
>JAKFFN010000395.1:0-2439 GCA_036675025.1 Candidatus Sumerlaeales bacterium
GACGAATTCATATCGGCTAGGCTGGCGAGCCGTCACGGGTCTGCGCGACGAGGCTGAGGTTGTTGCCGAGGGTTTTCAGTATTCATTTGCGCCGCAGTTTTTTCAAAAAGTGAATCACTTTCGCTAGCCAATTATTTATCGCCTGTTCAGTAAGGGGGGCTGTCTGTAAAGCCTCTTGACTTACTGTTGCGTTGTATAAATCTTTATCGTTTGGCCAGCCGTCAGGAAACACATACTCCATTAAGCGGCAATGACTTGCAAATTCCACGTCGTTACGCAAACGCAGGACGTTTGACAAACCTGCTGCCGCGGTAAAAAGCGCCTGCTCATTTTGTTCGTAATAAAGTTTCACAGCCCAGTCACTGTATTTGCTGTCTGGAAGAAACTGTAGGACGTAGGGTTCGAATCGGTCAGATGGCGCAGTGAGCGTACCGCTCCTAATATCGGCAAGCAGTCGCACAAGCTCTTTGTTCTCCGCAATGAGTTTGGCGCGTGAATCAGTTAACGCAACCCGCGCCAACTCTCGCTCAAAGTTATCAGCTTCAAGGCGCGTGAACTTATCAAGATATGGTTTTGATTCCAGTAAACGTAAGCCGGTCTGAATGCAGGTGGTGCTGTTCACTTTGTTAGGAATAAGCACTTGCTGAGCGCCACTTGTTGCTTAGAAGCCGTGAACTGTCACAAGAAATGATTTGAGTCTGGAAATTCCTTCGACGCTATCCAAAGTTTCTTTGGGCTTCATTCCTAAAGCGGGGAGGTATCCACTATCTAGCCATACCAGAGACCTACTGCCAAATGCAGCATAAACGCCGATAGCCAAGTCAAGATCTGGTATTTGAGCTTTGAGCGCCCGCGTTACCTCGTTTTCAACCCATAAATCCCTGTGAAGCTCTAGCCAATTTGGCCACTTATCCGCTGTCATTTAGCACCTGCCAGTCGCGCTGGTGCAAGCGCTTTAAATGAAATCAAGTTTGCTCCAGTTGATGATTGGGCAGAAGGTGCAAGAATCGCGTTATAGCCCTGTTGCCGCGCCCAAGTACTTATGCGTTGAGGAATGATATATGCTTCCCCTCCGTGAGACATCTGAGTAATGTCACCGAGGGTTATTCCAAGCGCCTGCCTAGCTGCTGGATTGGTTAAGTCCAATACGTTGTTTACCACGACTTCTCTACTGTAAAGAGTAAGCCCGTTTAGGGACCCATAGCTTCGAACCTCCGCTGCGGAAGTAGCTGGTGTAGTACCCCCATAAACAGCCCCCACGCCAACCTCCGAATATCGATGTTCCGACCCGACGTTGTATTTGCTAATTTCCCACGTTGTGGAAGATCGCTCAGGTAGTTGATAGCGATAAACGGCGCCATCATAGGTGGCAGCAGCGGTGCCGTTATAAGTGCCACGAGCCCACGCGTTTGCTGCAGCTTCCGCGTCCACAGCTCGACTGATCAAGAATGATTGGCCAACTGCTGGCGCCAGACCCAAAATCGCGTATGTCATGGCCGCAGCCTGAGGACTCAACCCCAAACTTTGCAACACCTGCTCACCATAAGGCTGCGTTGAATTGCCCGTGATGGCTTGCTTCGCACCCGCCTGTGCGTAGTCGGCGCTAACCGTTCCTGTAAGGGCACCAATTACGCAGCCAACCCCAGTTGTGCACAGTGCACCGCTGCCAGCTACGCCAGTTAGCCCAGCTCCAGCTTGGACGGCTCCGCCCAATCTGTTCCCCATTTTGTTCTGCGTAAACGGATCAATGATGTATTCATCTACGCCCGTGTAGCGAAACAGGGGGCCAAAGGTCCGGGTTGGATCACCCGGTCGGCTTTGCTGCTGTAGCAGCACCTTTTGCTCATCCCCGAGAGTTCCTCCCGCATCCTGCATGGCCTTCAGATAGGCGTAATTCGGGTCATCCTTGGGCACGCCGTCAGCACAGCGCACCAGCGCACAGGCCGCAGCGGTTAAACGTGATTCTTTTTGCGCATCGCCCTTTGCCAGCTCTTTGATTCGCTGAGTTTCCGTCGGATGCAACTGCCGGTTATTCATGTCAGTAGTCGCTGCCGTCGCTGCCCCTTGTGTTCCGCCAACGGCCGCGCCTACTCCTGCAGCAGTCAAACCGGCAATCCCCTGAGCGATCGCTTTCGCCGAACCGGCGCTCAAACCGGCCGTCTGCAAGCCCTGCTGGATGCTGTCCTGTAGCTCGTTCATCAGGTTGGCTGCGCTGGCGCTGGCGGCTGCTCCTGCGGCCCCACTGGCACCACCGCCCAGTGCGCCTGCTGCTGTGTGCAGGGCAATGCGGTAGGTGCCGCCTTCGTCCCATTTGGCCGCTTCGGCTAACAGCGCAGCTTTCTTTCCTGCGTCCTGCTCTGCTTTAGCTTGCTCTTTGAGGTCTTTTCCCTGCTTGGCTGCAAAGCTGGCTACCGCCTTTGGCGCTTCCTTGCTGAAGGC
>JAKFFN010000172.1:0-2431 GCA_036675025.1 Candidatus Sumerlaeales bacterium
GCTCGCGGTCACCTTGCCGGCCTGTGGCAAGCTGGGCTCGCATCTGTTGCACAGTTTCCTGCTTGTGCCGGGCATCGCTGCGGGCGCGGTCCAGTTCTTCTGCTGAAATCACCTTGTCCTGGTAGAGAAGCCTCTGCCGCTCGAAAGTTTTGAGCGCGAGCGTCAGGGCTGCCTCCGCCTGTTTCAGTTGCGCATCCAAGGCCTCGATTTCCGTTGGCCGCATCCCCTCCTGCGCATCTTCCAGCAGTTCCCGTCCCTGCGCCAGCTTATGCAGCGCTTCTGTCCGGGCCTCGCGCTGCGGAGTGGGATCCATGGCGAATAGCAGCGTGCCCGACGCCACGGTGTCGCCCTGGGCAACGTTCAGCGTCTGGAGAATTCCCGCTTCCATCGGCGCCATGTAGAGGTATTCCCCTTCAACGTAACCCTGCAGGTAGTCCGGCTGTTTCTCTTTTGTGCACCCGGCTAAAAATGTGGGTGCGATTGCACCTGCCAGGATGAGCATGCGTCTAAACCATCGGTGATAAAGCCGGAAGTCAGCCATCATTTGTCCTTCTTAGCGAGGATGCCATGAAGGAAAATCTCCAGTACCTGCGAGAACGCCTTCTGGGGGCTCAGGTTCAACTGGACCAGCCGCGCCGGGTTAACCAGCGTCCTGGCCGCGGCCAGCAGTATCTCCACCATCACGTCCACCGGCAGGTCACGCCGCACTGCCCCCTCGCGGCGCCCCTGATCCAGCAGCGCGCCAAAATGCTTTCGGATGATCGCCTGGCGGCGGTCGTCGATCATTTGGAACAGTGCCGGATCAGACCGCTGCACGTCGCGGATAAACGCCGGGTGAATTTCATGGATGTGGCGCTGGAGTGTCGTAAGCAGGTCCTTCAGCCGCACGGGCATGGGGCGATCCGGTTGCGCCATCACGGCCGCCAGTTCCGCATCCACCTGCGAGAACTTGGCGTCAATCGCGGCAAGGAGCAGTTCGTCTTTGCTTCGAAACTGCTGGTAGAGCGTCTTCTTGCTCATGCCCAGCTCGGCAGCCAGTTCGTCCATTGTTACTCCGCGAAACCCGGAAGTAAAGAAAAGCCGGCGGGCCCCGGACACAATCTGGTCGCGAGCCGACTGCGGCGGTGGAATGGGGTCTGTTGTTCTGCGTTTTGCGGTCATTTCATGTTTACCTATGGAAACTATTATAGTTTATTTAGTTTCCATAAAAAATTGGAACGCTGCAGTCGGCCAGTGTAACGAAGTAAGGCGGAACCTTTAGCAGTTGTAAGGTTGAGTCGATGTGCCTGCTAGTACTTTGGCGGCTGTTATACCTCGATCTCCTTAACCCTAAGTAAGACGTCATAGGAGTCTTTGGAACCGGTTCTCACCACATCGTTTCCATGGTGCAGTATACGACCGGTTGCAAGTTCACTCGTAATGGTTGCTTGCTGCCCTGATGTTTTTTCTTCGTCCACATACAGCTCATAATATCCGCCAACTCCGTTAATCAGTATTTCTTCTGGATGGGCTAAGGTAACTGGGCCATTGGCTATATAGTGCTGCAGGTGGCGGTCGAGCTTTGCTCTGTAGCTATAAATTCGTACCCGCCAGCCAACCCGATGTTTCCCCGTTTCACGAAGTGTATGGACCAGGTTCCAATGTGCCATTGAATTCGCCGGCTGCTGGTCTAACAAAAGGCTGGTTGAGTTGAGAAAAGATCCTCAATATAAGAAGCAGGACGCGCATGCTTGTTATAAAGCATCCAACCCATGCTGAGCTCTTATTTCAGCCAGGACTGCCTGTCGCTGCTCTAGAGTCCATGGTCTTCCGTGAAGCAAGTCAGACTTACACTGGATGTCAAAAAGCATTACATCCAGGCCCGCTTGGTGTCGATCTGTAGCACGGGATTTTAGCTCGGTTAGCAGTCTTTTTAGCTCTAGGAGTGGCTCTTCCCGCTTTGCTTTCCCAACAATCCTATATACCAGTCGAGCTTCTGGCCCAGTATCGATAAAGCCTGTAAGAAATGCAAACTGTTCATCCAAATTGTCCGGTTGAATCAGTAGCTTGATAATAAGGCGGCTGCTGCTAATCTCACGCGACACCCAAGGATCATCAGTCACAATTTTGTCCAGCAGATAAGTGGCATGACTTGTATCACCCAACGAAATATAATGGTCTGCTAGTGCGACTGTATGATGGCAATAATAAGGGCGCATTGCTGCAGCGGACTCATGGATCGCCAGATGATGGGCCGAATCAGCGTTTCTACCAAGAGCTTGGTATGAAATAATGCGGACGTGAAGTAACTCGAACCATTGGCTGGACAGATAGGGGAACTGCTGCTGCTCTACGAGAGTAATGGCACGCTCGTACCTCTTTGTAGAAAAAGCATAAAGCGCCAAGCGGTACTGATCGTCAGCAAATAGCACGTCGAATTGCTCTGCGTATG
>JAKFFN010000043.1:0-2428 GCA_036675025.1 Candidatus Sumerlaeales bacterium
AAATCATCCAGCATTGCCTGCTTGTCGTAGGGTGCTTTGAGGGTGTCGAGAAAATAATATTTAAAGTACAGGAGATCACTTAGTATGGCCTGCTTGCCGAATTCATGCGCAGTAAGACACATATCATAATTGATCTGCGCACCTCCCCGAACCTGCAGGTGCGCCAGTTTAGAAAGGCTCTCCTGGAAAAGCGCATATACCTCGGCGCTATACCCCTGCTGCTCCAGCAGGTTGAGGAGGGAGGTATCGCCAAAATCCTCCTGCAGGTAAGTATCACCCGCATCGTTAACCGCTACAACATTGGCCACGGGACATCCGGCCGAACGAAGCGATTCCGTAAAGGAAAGAAAGGTCTGGTTTTCGCGCAGGTTATTATTATAGGTTGCAATGCAGGAATGCTTGCAGGAGGATATGCCGTTATAGGCGGGACCGGGGTCGGTTACTATTGCGGGTTGGGTCGCGGTGATTCCGTTACCCGGGGAGCTGCCATTGTTCACGGCGTTGCCATTGCCCACAGCGCTGCCTGCCCGGATCCTGAAATACAGGCGATCACTACCGCTCTGCGGTAACTTGGTGATCTCCGCGGCCTCGGTACCGGTATAATTTCGCCAGAGCGCTGCTACATGTTCAATTATTCTTTCCATATAAGTGGCGTCAAATATAAGGGAAAGGCAGCCCCTTAATGGCTTTTACCTGATTTTCTGTAAATTCACTAAAACCACCCAACTGCATGAAACCAACCAGACTACTGCTGTTTAACAGCTTCCTGGCATTATTATGCCTGCTCAGCTTCCCCGTTTTTTCCCAAACCGTCATTAGCGGTACAATTACCGATAGCAAATCGGGTGCCCCGTTGCCCGGCGTATCGGTGAAAGTGCGGGCCACTAAAGCGGGAACTTCCACCAACGAGGCCGGCCAGTTCAGCGTAACGGCATCCCCCAAAGATGTGCTGGATATCACGATGATCGGCTACGTTCCGCTGACGGTGACCGTGGGCAATGAAACATCCCTGAGTTTTTCGCTGGAACCAACCATTACCGACCTCAGCGGCGTAGTGCTGGTTGGTACCCGGCGCGCTGGCAGGGTGAAGATCGAAACACCGGTGCCGGTGGATGTAGTGAATGTTGGACAGGTATCGCTGCCTACGGCGAGAATGGACCTGACCTCCATTATTAATTATTCGGCGCCCTCTTTCAACTATAACAAACAGAGCGGTAGTGATGGTGCCGACCATATTGACCTGGCAACATTGCGGGGTCTCGGTCCGGACCAGACACTGGTTTTGGTGAACGGTAAGCGCCGCCACCAGACTGCTTTTGTGGCTGTATTTGGTGCCCGCGGACGGGGTAACTCAGGGACCGATCTCAGTGCTTTCCCTATCAATGCTATTGAACGCGTGGAGATATTGCGCGACGGTGCCTCTGCACAGTATGGTTCCGATGCAATTGCTGGCGTTATCAACCTGGTGCTGAAAAAATCAACCGGTGAGCTGACGGGTAATGCGGGCTGGTCGGCTTACTATGATGATGAATACAATCCTGCGCAGAAACCCGATCTCGGACAATATGTTTATAAGGGAAAGATCGACGGTAATGCATTTAATGCCAACCTCAATTATGGTGTTGCGTTGAAGGATAATGGCTTTATCAATTTTACCGGCAACTTCCTGGCCACCGGGAAAACATTCCGCCAAACGCTGGTGACTGAAGAGTTCGCGAAGGACTGGCTTCCCACAAATATTTATCGCCGCGCACATGGGGATGGCTCCATGCTGGGGGGCGGAATTTTTTACAATGCGGAAGTACCGAAAGCACTGGGGAATGCAACTTTCTACAGTTTTGGCGGGTATAATGCCAAGGCTTCAGATGCCTATGCATTTACCAGGAACTGGTCGGCCCGGCCCGATCGTTTTCCCACCGACGAAAATGGGGATATGATTTTTGTGGATGGCATCATGAAGGAAACTTCCGATGGTGAAACCTATTTTAACCCTCATATACAAACGAAGATCAAGGATGCCAGTGTTGCTGCGGGATTGCGTGGTATGGCGGGCACGTGGAACTGGGATCTGAGTAATAGTTTCGGTATGAATGATTTTCATTTCTATGGCGACCGCACTTTTAATGCTTCTCTCGGTGCGGGACAAACGAAGTTTGATGATGGCGGATTTAATTTCCGTCAGAATACTGCCAATCTTGATTTCACGCGTGCCTTCAACGATGTGGCTGCGGGCATGAACCTCTCTTTTGGAGCGGAATATCGTCGCGAGCGCTATAAGATATTTGCGGGAGAGGAAGCATCCTATCGCAACTACGATCCTACGGGTGAAAAGGCGGGCGGTGCGCAGGGTTTTCCCGGCTACCAGCCTGCGGATGAGGTGAATGCGACAAGATCGGTGGTAGGTGTTTTTGCGGATGCAGAATTCGAT
>JAKFFN010000191.1:0-14741 GCA_036675025.1 Candidatus Sumerlaeales bacterium
GCCTTTCACCGTGCCGTCTTTACCGATCACTACGAGGTGAGGAATCCCGCTTACGCCGAACGATGCGGCAAGTTGTCCGGAAGTATCCATGGCGACCGGCAGCGTCAGTCCCTGCTGCTGGATAAATCGCTGTACATCACCCGGCGCCTCGGCCATGTTTACGGCGAAAAACTCCACGCCACGGGAGCGATAGGCAGACGCCAGCTGATTCACCACCGGCATCGACTGCTTGCAGGGTCCGCACCAGGTGGCCCAGAAGTCCAGCACCACGGCTTTGCGTCCGCGATAGCTGGCAAGGTTGACGGAGCGGCCATCGAGCAGTTGAAGCTGCGCGCCGGGCGACTGCGCCGACGACGATGGGGGAGGAGGAGCCTCGCGCTCCTGCGATGGCTGGTAACTGGCGCCCGACGGTACGCTGTCCGGCTTACTGCCTTGTATAGCCGCCGCGACCACGTCGTTGCTGCCGCCGAGTGACGGAAGCGAACTTGCTCCCGGTCCTGCCTCGAAAGCCGAAGGCAAAGTCAGAGGCGCGTCCAGCGTAGGCGGTGGTTCAAATGCCAGGTCAAAGTCTCTGCCCGAGCTATCCTTTGTACGCTTTTTCGATGAAGCCGATGCCTTAGAAGATGATGATTTACTCTGCTTCTTGTCAGCTTCTTTGGTCTCTTTGGAGTTCAGCTTTGCGGCCACAACGGGTGCGCCCAGCCGGTCCGCGCGCACGGCTGTCTCGGGCAGTTTCAGCTGAAATGTAGAGTCGGGCAGGTCAACATTCACGCGCCAGCGGAAAGAGACTTCCGTCCGGCTCTCGATGGCATTGTCTTCCCCCGGTGAAGCGGGAATGGTCATACCGCTGGAAATCTTTACCGGCAGCGGAATCGGCCCCTGTGCCACCCAAAGTTCTACGTCACCGGCGCGGGTTGGCAGCACCAGGTGATTACAGTGCACGCCCAGCATAAACTCTTCTGGAAGCACCTTTGGCGGGCCGCTAAGCACCTGCTCCAGCGAGCTGGTAGTATCGCCGGAAAACAACGCCGTGGCCAGCAATCCGTACGGGGCAGACATGGCTGCCACCTGGGCATCAATCCCATTCTTCAGTGGCGACACCATGTACTTTGACAGGCTCGGCAGGTAGAGCGTGGAGTTGCGGCCGTCGATAGCCATGGCGCTTGCGCCAATATCGCTCTGAGTTGTCCACACAACATGATCAGGGCGGCGATACCATACCCGCGACAGTCCCCCGCTCACCTTCTCCTGACCCTTGCTGGTGATTGTCGTAGTGCTCATCAGTTCAACGAAAAACGTCTGCTGCGCAGCCAGGTACTTTGCCATCTGCGCATACACGCCTGCCGCCTGGGGGCTGTCATCCAGCGAAACCGGGGCAGCGGCCGTTGACGACCCATCAAGGCTGGAAGGTGTGCTGATAGGCAAGGCGATATCGGGCGCCTGGGCAAAGGCTGATGCTGCAATACCCAAAGCGGCCCCCGCCGTTGCAAGGGCCCGCGTAAAAGCCGTACCCATTTCACCTATTCCAGACATCAGCCTCAACAACAAGCCCCCGTTAAGAGCGGTGTCAATGGCAGAAAACCGGCATGCGTGGTTTAGGCGCTATTGCCAGGTTTTCTGCCATTCGTAGAACTCGGAGGGCCGGAGCCGGTAGCGGGCGATGCAGCCGTCATGAAGCTCCATTAGCTCACCTTCCACCAGTTCCACCACCCGCGGTCTGTCTTCTGCCGGCACCCTGGTCTCCACCATTTCGTGAATGTAACGCGCCGCAGCCGTCTTGTCCAGCAGACGCCGAACGACGTCAGCTACCAGCCCTTTCACCTCATCGCGATACTTCACGCGAACCGGGTCCGGATCGCCCACAGTCTGCTGCACCATGGAATAACGCGAGCAGGATTTCTCATAGGCCCACACAAAGACCTCCCGCAGCACGTCCACCCGGTTAAGCTCGTACACTGCCAGGAGACCGTCGACATACTGGCGGTTGGAGACACCGACGAACGACAGCGGGCAATAGTTATGCTTTACCAGCGGGATGTTAGCCGCAAGCCGTGAAGTCCTCTTGTTTACATCCTCAAACGGCTGCAGGTAAGGGATGTGGACCATCGCGAAAAAAGCCTGCTCGAAGGGGTCCTTAATAGCAGAACCCTTCTCCAGCACCTGCTGAAAACATTCCTCTATAAGCTGCGGCACATCAAGTGGCCGGTAACTTGTGCCACCTATGCCCACGGCGATCGTGCGTAGCCGGCCTTCAGACTTCATGTCATCCAGCAGACCTTCAGATAATGCCGCGTGCAGGTTTTTGATGGTATAGCTGTCAAATCCAATAACATCCGCCTGTTCCACCAGCATGTCGATGGCTTCCTTGTGATTGAGGATCATCTGGGCTTCGCGGGCATCTTTGCCTTCTGCCTGCCGACCGAGGTTTAGCAATTGATCCGTCTCAAGCAGTGAGTAGGTGTTACCCTCGAGGCGGCTGGAGTTCCACGACAGGTCTATTAACAGACGGCTGTAGATCTTGCGTGCATGGGTCCCGGCCGGAAGATCGCCTTCGCGCAACTGGTTTGCACGGTAAAGCCGCTCACGCACAGATTCCGGCAGATAGAATGTTTTGTTCGGCTCATACGCCTCCAGGAACTGGCGATTGTATCCCACGGGAACTCTAAGGTGAACAGGCTGGCGAATGACATTCTGCAGGTCCTCCGACTCAGGCGAAAGAGCCAGATCGCGCTGCGAGTACTCCGGACCAGTTTCCCGCGCCATGGGAATATCTGCATAAAATGGCGAAATAAACTGATACCGTGTACCGGGTCCGTTACCGAAAGACTGCAGTCTGCCCCTGCTCACCAGTTTGGCCAGGTGACGCTGCAGGGTTCGCCGCGGATATACAGAACGCATCTCACGGTCCACTTCCGCCAGGCTCAGACCGGCTGGATGTTGTGAGAGTACTTCCAATATACTTTTTAGGTCATCTGCAGGTTCAGGCCTTGCCATTTGACGTCACCTTTCGCGCCACAATAACAGTTTATAGTGGCGCGATAGGCGCTATATTCTGGCGCGATATATAAATTGGCGCATTTTCGCGAGCGACTGCGCCACTATTGTGGCGACAGAGGGCACTATATTAGAAATCACGCCACAATTGGCAGGCTACAGACCCAATTTATCCCACATCTCGTCTACCCTGGCTTTTACGTCATCGCTCATGCGGATGACTTCCGGCCATTCGCGCTGGAAACCTTCGCTCTTCCATTTTTTGGTGGCGTCGATTCCCATCTTTCCGCCGAAGCGGTGAAGCTGACTGGCGTGATCAAGATCATCCACCGGCCCCTTCACAATTTCCACGTCGCGCGCGTAGTCGACGTTGTTCAGAGCGCGCCATGCCAGTTCCTGATAGTTGCGAATGTTAACGTCTTCGTCCACTACCACGATGAGCTTCGTAAACATGGCCTGGCCAAGCCCCCAGATGCTGTGCATCACCTTGCGAGCATGGCCGGGGTAGCCCTTGCGGATGGAAATCAGCATCAGGTTGTGGAACACACCTTCCACCGGCATGTGCATATCCACCACCTCGGGCAACTGACGCTTCATGATCGGCGTAAACAGCGCCTCGATGGCTTCGCCCATGTAGGCATCTTCCATGGGAGGCACGCCTACGATGGTGTGAATGTACATGGGATCGCGACGCTGGCTCATGGCCGTCAGGTGGAACACCGGGTACATGTCGGCCAGGGAATAGTAGCCGGTGTGATCGCCAAACGGACCCTCCAGGCGCAGCTCGCTCGGGTCCACGTAACCTTCCAGCACCACTTCCGCCTCCGCCGGCACCATCAGGTCATTCGTGCGGCACTTGACCATCTTCACCGCCTCGCCGCGGATGAGTCCGGCGAAAAGCATTTCGAAAACATCCGGCGGCAGGGGACAGGCTGCGCTGAAAACTTCCACTGGTCCGCCGCCCATGGCGATCGAGACGGGCAGCATTTCACCCCGCTCCGCCATCTTGCGCAAATGCTCGGCTCCGCCCTTGTGGAGGTGCCAGTGCATGCCGCAGGTCTTCTCATCAAAAATCTGCAGGCGATACATTCCGCAGTTGGTGGCATTGTTGCGCGGGTCGCGGCTGAACACCATCGGCATGGTGATAAAGCGTCCGCCGTCGTCGGGCCAGCACTGGCAGACCGGCATCATATCAAAGGACGGTTTGTCGACAATCACTTCCATGCACGGCGCCTGGCGCTGAGGCACTTCCACGGGGAAAATCTCGTTCAGCTGCTTCAGCTTCGGCAGCATCTTCAGCTTGTCCATAAAGCCCAGCGATCCTTTGGGCTCCAGCATCGCCAGGAAATTTTCCGTTACATCGCTGATCTTGTCCTGCCCGCACACCATCTGCATTCGCCTGCGACTTCCGAACGCATTGATCAGCAGCGGCATTTTGCTGCCGCCTTTCAGGTTAGTGAACAGCAGGGCCGGTCCGCCGCCGGGCGACTTCATTACGCGATCTGCAATTTCCGTCACTTCCAGTATCGGGTCCACCGGTTCGTTAATCCGGCGTAACTCTCCCGCACTCTCCAGTGCACGTACGAACTCTCGAAGATTTGCAAAACTCAAAACGGCAGACCCTTTCTCGCGGGAAAATCCACAATAGCTACGCCCCGTGCGGGAAAGCGTTCATTTCCCCGGCACCATGTTTGCTCTATCTGCTCATGCCATGCCAACACCTGAACAAAACATCATATTAACAGATGACCAATACGCGCCGCCGGCCGGGCCTCACCGCAAGCGCCTGCGCCATTTCTCGGCAAAGCTGGTGATTGTCAGCCTGTTTATCCTCGTCGCCGCCATGTTTGTCTATGGCGTTGATATCCTTCTGCTCACCTTTGCGGGAATCCTCTTTGGCGTATTCCTGCGGTACCTGGCCCGGTGGGTAACCGAAAAAACAAAGCTTCCTGTCCGCTGGTCGGTTATTGCCGTCAGCGTCGGCTTGCTCCTTTTCCTGGGGCTGGCAGGCTGGATGATGGCCCCGCGCCTTGCCAACCAGGTAGACGAGTTATTTACAGCTTTACCCAAGGCCGCCAACCGTTTGTATGATACAGTCGCCAGGTATAAATGGGGTGAGTTCATCCTTGCCCGCGCGCCCGCGCCCGAACAGGTGGTCTCGCAAAACCAGGGGCAGATCGCCGCCAAGGTCGCCAACTACTTTCGCGTTACCCTCACGGTTATCGGAGGCATTGTGGCCATTTTCTTCCTCGGCATATTCTTCGCCGCGTCGCCGGGGCTGTACATTAACGGCGTTGCAGCGCTGGTACCCAGGCACCGGGAAGCGCGTGTGAGGGAAGTGATTCATAACACCGGATCCACGCTCGAATGCTGGCTCCTTGGCCAGTTTTCCGCCATGGCCGTTGTGTTTGTACTCACCACGCTTGGCCTTTGGCTTTTGAAGATCGATTTCGCCCTGGCGCTGGGTTTGATCGCCGGGCTTCTGGCTTTCATTCCGAACATTGGCCCCATCGTCTCCGCAATTCCTGCCGTCATGATCGGTCTGCTCCAGAATCCCACGCAGGCGATCTGGGTTGTCGTGCTCTACATAGTCATCCAGACGGTGGAAAGCTACATCATTACTCCACTGATCCAAAAGCGAATGGTATCGCTGGCGCCGGCACTGGTCGTGTTCGTCCAGTTCCTGATGGGCGCAATACTCGGAACATTTGCCCTGGCCCTGGCCACCCCACTGGCGGCGGCGGGCCTGGTGCTGGTACGTAAACTGTATGTTGAAGACTTCCTGGGGAAAGATCTCAGCAAAGACCGGTAAGAGTAGTTCCGCACTTCGAGCAAGAGTGTACCGTCAGGGCGACTCGATCAGCGCGTCGATCTCTTTCTCCACATCAAACATGGCCGGGTGGCCTCGCTTTACGATCTTTCCATCAGCATCTATTAACAAACACGTGGGCACACTAGTAATGCCGTAGAGTTTCTGCTGATCGCTCGGCTGACCCGGTTCTGACTCTCCGCCCCACAGCTGCCGCACCGCCGTCCAGCCTTTGGCTTTTACATGTTTGGCCACCGTCTCACGCAGATCATCCAGAGAGGCACCCACGATGACTGCCTTGCCGTTCCACCGGTCAGCGTTCTCCGTCATCAACTGCTGATTATGTTCCATCGGTGCCTGACACGGACCACACCATGTAGCCCAGAAATCCAGGAACACCACCTGTCCGCGGAAATCTGAGAGCTGCACAGACTCGCTCGTCTCTACATCAACCAGTGTAATGTCCGGCGCCAAATCACCTGCGCGCGGTGGAATCGTCAGCGAAACGCTTGTCGCTTTGTTATCACCCTTAAAGCTCACGCTACCGATCCGCACATTGCGGTCTTCCACCAGCGAGACCTCGTAGGCGCCAGGAGTCTTCAGCCCGGTAATTCGCGTGGTTCCGGCATCGGAGAAGGTACCGGAAGTCAGCGTCACTTCGCGCGATAATTCCTCGTCATAAGTTGCAATTTTCACCGCAAGGCCGGCAGCTGGTGATCCATCTTGTTTCAAAACCGTGATATCCGCCACCCCTGGCCCCTTGTAGTTCTCCGGGTCGAAGTCCAGGTAAGTAAATGCCACGCTCGCCAGTTCACCCGGCTTCACTTCAAGCCGGGCGCCTTTGCTGTACGCGTCCGGGGTCATCAGCGGCTCCATGGTTTTCGTGTTAAGCTCGTAGGTCTGCGTCCAGTAGTTACCCGGTACAGCGTTGGTAAATGTTGCCGTGGTTTTCGTTTCCGAGAGATCAGTGGATCGCGCAATCTCGAAATACATTCTGTTCTCACTGCCGGCATCCACCATACGCATTGCCGATAGGCCAAAATCCTTGCTATGTGCCGATGCTTTCCATTTCTCCGGAACCGTCAGCCCCAGGCTGAGTGTTCCGGTTGGCGGCAGCTTCACCGAGAGCTTTCCCATGGCAATCGCTGACGTCGTTTCAATGAACTCTTCAAAACCCCGTGCCACTTCCGGATCATGGATAAGCATCCGCCATGGAGCGCTGGTCGTCTCGTCCAGCTCAATATTAAATCTGCCGTTTCCGAGCGGCTCAGGCCAAGTTGAATCCAGCGCTATTTCAGGATTTCTAGGCCACGCAGCAAACGCAAAGGATTGCGGATAAAACCTGGGAACCACTCCCTCCGGCAGTGGCTGATTATCGGCGCTTAGTACCGTCACTTCCACTTCCTTACCATCGACAGGCGTCACCCTTACCGGCTCCTTAGACGGCAGTTCCAGGGCCCGAACCAGCGGTGCCTTACCTGGAGCAAGCACCAGCAGTTCGTACTCCCCGGCTACCAGTTCTTCATTCCAGCCAGAAGAATGGTAGTCGCTGTTTTTAAATCGGATTGTTCCATCCGCACCCGACTGCGGTAGACCAAAGGCATAGCTGCGCTTATCCTTGTGCACCACCGCCGCCTGCGCCCCCGCAAGTGGTTTCCCGCTGGCATCCTGCAGGATAATTGGAGGAATTCCTTCCTCAACAGTTGTCGTAGTGTGCTCGCCCTCTGCGCCGGCACAAACAGCCACACTCGCAACCGCCACGCTCAATAGTGCACTCATGACCCCACGCATAACCAGGTGCGTTCGCTCAGACATTGGCCTACCTCACATAGTGCCCCCCGGCACTGGTAAAGTAACCTCTAAACTGCCGGTAGGAGAATGGGCAAGTTAATTTGTTTGCAGAGGAAGTCTCACGAGCAATCGCGCTCATATCGAAATACCTATTAACGGCGATCCAGGCCAAGCATGTTATAGTCACTAAACCCGATCAAGGCAATTCCCACCGCCGCCATTCCTGCATTACCGGTTGCGAGCAGGATAACGACGGCAAGCATGGCCGCAATGCGTGTCAGGAAACCGAAAATCAAACAACAACCCGCCAGGATTCCAGTCAGGTAGATAACCTGCATCCCGAAAAAAGTAGAACCAATCAGGGTATCTGATACCCTGTCGCCAAAGCTAGATAGCCAATGGAGCTGTGCGGGCAAGAACCGCAACAGCAACCAGATCCCTACGCCTACACGAGCCGCAAAATATGCGGATTCCCACCTCTGTCGTGTTTCCACAATTCCTCCCCGAACCGCCAAAGCTTTAGTCGGACTCACCCGGCGCAGAAATCTTTTGTCAACCGGCAACACCAGCGCACACAGGTCCACTTTCACGTTGCACTCACTTTTCGGCAAAGCCATGTTTCTCTTTGCTGAACACAAAAAACCTACACGCGGTTTTTAACCCGGGAGGCATTATGAACGCGGACCAAATTGCTGCAGAACTCGACTCTATCCGGCGCTTTTTTGAACGATCGACGAGTGCGCTGGAAGAAACAGACAGCGGGTTTACCCCCGCAGAGGGTATGTTTACCGCAGCCCAGCAGGTCTATCACGTTGCCCAGACCATCGACTGGGCCGTGGAGGGCTTCTTCGGCAAAGGCTGGAACATGGATTTCGAGCAGCATGACCGGGAAGCCCGTGAAGTGGCAAGCTTAACGGAAGCTCGCGCCGCTCTTGCCCGGGCCTTTGAAAACGCGCAGGTCATCATTCGTTCGCAATCAGAGGAACAGCTCCAGTCGCCGCTCGCAGAAGATGATCCCATTATGCCCGGCAAAGTTCGCAGCTCCATCATTGATCTCATCACCGATCACACCGCCCACCACCGCGGCGCGCTTACAGTGTACACGCGGCTGGTCGGCAAAGTGCCACCCATGCCTTATATGTGACCGGAGGTCACATTATTGGTGAGAAGGTGAGAAAGTGAGAAGGCATGGGCGCAAATAGAGTTTGGCCTGAATAGCTACTGTCTTGCGTTTGAAATTCGGCTTGGCATGGCGGTTCCGAAGTAAAATCCACTTTCTCACTTTCTCACTTTCTCACTTTTCTCCGGCCAGGGCGCCTGGTTATAGGCGGTTGCCACCATGTATGGTTCGCGGAAGTCATAGAGGTTGCCAGGATGAAACAGCGCGCCGTGACCGGTCAGCAATTGCGAGACCACCACGTCATCATCTGCCCGTTCATGTTCCAGCGGCACACAAATGTACGGCCCCGCTTCGGGTACGGCCACCGGCCAACCCGAAGTGTTCTGCAATCGCCATGAAAGCCGCTCACGCTGTAGATCTGCCAGCCGGCCAGCTTCCTGGATGGCATCCCCGCTCAGCAAATCCGGCAGCGCCGTCTGGGCAATTTCGTTCACCGGCAGAAAACTGTCAGACATATACTCCAGCGCATTCATTAACGGTCCGGCTTCATCTTTGTCACCTTCCACCACCATCCAGCCCTGTTTCATCCCCGGCAGATAGTGCGACTTCGATATGCCGTTAAGCACAATGGAAAGTCCCGTTCCGCAGGCGCTCGGCCGAAGCACCGGAGCACCTTCATCGCGGCGATAAGTGCGAAACACTTCATCCATAATCAACGGAATCCCCGCGGCTTCGGCCACCACGCAGGCCGCCGCCATTTCATCATGGTTAGTGATCGTCCCGGTAGGGTTGTGAGGGCTCACCAGCACGATGGCGCACGTGCGCGGCGTCACTTGGAATTGCAGTTCCTCCGGGTCAAGCGCCCAGCGCGTCGTGCCGTCATCGGAACCAGTGCGGTGCAGGTGATATCGCCTGACCTTCAGTCCGGAAATGCGCGCCAGGTCATTAAACAGGGGATAGGTAGGCGCGGGGCAAAGTACCTCGCCGCCCGGTTTAGCCAGCAGCCTGAACAGGTAGAAGTAGGCCATGCTCGTCCCGGGCGTCAGCATGACCTGTTCGGGCGATATTCCTCCATATAAACGCACCACAGCCTCGCGCGCAGCCAGGCGCCCCAGCGGTTCAGCCGAGTACCGCTGCGCATCGTATGTCGCACGCCCCAGGATTTCTCCCAATATCGACGGCGAAAACCTGAATCCGTGATCATAGGGATTAGCGGTAATAAAATCTTCTACGACATCTCCGCGGGCGCGCCGGGCCGACACAATCGTAGCCAGCGGCGAAAGCTCACTTTCTCCCCAGGCTTTTAGAAGATCCAGTTCCATCGGCGGAGGGTTATCTCCCGGATAAATGAACTACAAAGTTCGGCTTACTTAGCTTCCGGTTTAAGTTCCAGTGAAACACTGTTAATGCAATAGCGCAGCCCGGTGGGCTTTGGACCATCATTAAACACATGGCCAAGGTGACTGCCGCAATTCTTGCACACGACTTCCGTGCGCACCATGCCATGGCTAACGTCGGGTATCTCCACCACGTTATCGCCTATGTTCTTAAAGAAACTGGGCCAGCCGCAACCGCTGTGGAACTTCGTATCGGATTCAAAAAGCTCATGCCCACACGCCGCGCAGAGATAAGTACCACTGGTTTCAGTGTCGGTGTACTCGCCCGTAAATGCTCGTTCGGTTCCTTTTTCCCGCAACACGCGGTACTGCTCCGGCGAAAGCTGCTTGCGCCATTCGTCCTCGGTTTTCTTAACCGGAAATTCCATTGTCCGTTCCTTTCCCACTCGCTGCGTCGACTGCTTCTCCGCGGCTACCAGGTAGCCGACTGCCGCTACTGTCAGGATGCATGCAATTGCCACGCCGGTCAATCGGCCGTGGCGTCTGAACCAGGTTCCATTCATTATTGGTCACCTCGATACAATACCACTACCAGCAACGACGCTTGTTCATAAGGAACGTACCGTCGTCCGCGGCCGTAATCCTCCCGTCCGAACATAATTCCCGCTGCAGTGCATACCTTGGGTATGCGTCAAATCGGATCTATCGAACATGAAAGCCAGTCCCGCGTCTTCAGGTCGTACCTGCTGACCCGCGGAATTCACTCGGATGTAGAACCCAACCGAGAAGGCCGGTGGGCCGTCTGGGTGCATGAAGAAACCCGGCTTGATGAGGCGCGGGGCGAACTGGAACAATTTCTTACTGATCCGCGTGACGAACGCTACCAGGCCGCAGCCAAAACCGGTGAAGAGATTGAATCGGCCCGTAAAAAAGAAGAGAAGAAGTTTCGCGGCCGCCAGGTAGACCTGCGCACCCATTGGCACCTCAGCCAGGCCATGGGCGGAACGGTAACCCTGTGCCTGATTTTCTTCAGCGTCGCCACATACCTGCTTCAGAAATTCCCATCCACCCAGGGTCTGATTGAGCAGTGGTTTTCCATTGCGTCAATTGAATCGCAGGGTAACTACATCACCTTTCACCAGGATCTGTTTCACGAAATCAAGCGCGGCCAGGTCTGGCGCCTGGTCACCCCGGCGTTTTTGCATTTTGGTGTTCTCCACATCCTGTTTAACATGCTCTGGCTACGCCACCTGGGCGGCGCCGTGGAATCTGCCGAAGGCAGCGGCAAGCTGATTCTCCATTTCCTGATCTATGCCATTGCGGGCAACCTTCTCCAGGTTGTCATCGGCGACAGTCCACGCTTCGGCGGCATGTCTGGCGTTAACTTCGGACTCTTCGCTTACGTGTGGCTCATGGGCAAATACTCGACAGAAAGCCGCTATTTTCTCGATCAGGCAACCGTGGTTCTGATGCTGATCTGGTTCGGCTTTGGGGTGTTTGGCGTGGTGGGCGGCATAGCAAACGGCGCCCACGCCGGCGGGCTGATTGCCGGTGCGTTGTGGGCGATTGTTAAGCTGCGGCGTATCCCTTTCACCCAGGTTCGCTTCTAAATACAGTTTCGCCACGCGCACAGCCGCCGCCTTCAGGCATCTTTCCTTAAAGACAAAATACGCCAGAGAAACTTTCGCTGTTGCCAAAGCGGACCACCGGGTATTACACATAACAATGTTCTACGCGCGATGTGGCTCGCGAACCCGGAGCGGGGCGCATCGCTGACTGTCTGTAGCCGGGTAATATGCCGAGGAGTAGAACAGTGGAACAGAAAACGCCTGCCCATGGCAGCAGCTTCTGGCGTTTAAGATCCGGCGTTGAGCTGGGTTTGCGCGCCAAGGCTGAGCCACCCGGACCTGAGATGGTTCAGGTATCCCGGGATCTCGCAGCCCGCGCCGCTGCAATCATACCTCCCACCTTTGATCGGGTTTTGCCACGCGGTTATACCGTCAGCGGCACATCGCTGGTAATGGCCCGCTTCGAAATGGTGGGCACCCGCGGTAACGCCCTTTATGGTCGTCACTCCCATTGGGGCGATAAGGAAACCGCAGTCTTTATTAAAGATCTGGAAGAGGGGTGGCTCACCGAGCTCAGCAGCTATATGCGCTGGCAGCTTCGTGAAGATCCCATTGCCAACGCAACCTTCCAGCACGCCCTGGTGCACCTGCACCACGAGGCCATGCAGCAACTGAAAGCCATCTAGTAAGCGCAGCGCCGGAGTTTCAAGACAAACACCCAGGTGCCGCTATACATACCATGCCCGGGCAGAGCAAATAAGATCAGGCGCGTGATCGAATGAGCTCTGACCCGGGCAGTTTTTATAGTAATTACTAATTACGAATTACGAATTACTAATGTTGGTGTGCCTGCGGCACGAATAACAGATTAGTAGGGCCCCGTAAATTCGCGCCGCTTACCAATCTTCTCAGCCTCATCCCGCCGCTTATTAATCATCGCGCCGCAATTGCTCAACTGGGCCAGACCCAATCATCGCGGCGAAGCCGCTCCACAATTAGTAATTAGTAATTGGTAATTAGTAATTAAAAAAAAGCGGCGGCACATCACGCGCCGCCGCCCAAATCCCACTTCTTCCGCCGCTTTATTTTGCAGCCGCTTTTTGCTTCGTTATTTAATAGCCAGCAGTTCCACATCAAACAGCAGCGTGCTGTTCGGCGGGATAACTCCCATGTCCTGCGACCCGTAACCCTGGTCCGGCGGGATCGTCAGCTTGCGGCGGCCGCCGACTTTCATTCCGGCGATGCCCTCTTCCCAGCCCTTGATCACATTTCCAGCGCCAAGCTGGAACTCAAATGGCTGGTTGCGGTCGAGGCTGCTGTCAAACTTCTTACCATCGGTCAGCGTTCCGGTGTAGTGAACCACTACAGTTTTGCCAACTTCGGCAACGTCGCCGGTGCCAACCTGCTCATCTACATACTTCGTTCCGCCGGGCGTGGTCTGCTCGGCAGCCGGGGCAGCAGCCGCAGGTGCTGCAGCTTCTGCAGGAGCCGCAGCCGGGGTGGCAGCATCAGCGGCCGGAGTAGCCGCGCCATCAGCAGCAGGCGTTTGCGCGTCGTAGTTTGTTTCCGTTGCAGGTGCTTCTGCTTCCCCATCTGTTGCCGGTGCCTCTGCACCCGTCGTTACTTCTTCCGTAGCACTCTCTTCTTTGCTGCATCCGGCCGTGCAAAGCGCAGCCGCAGCCAGCATCACAAAAAACCAACGGTTCATGTTTTGACCATACCTTTCGAATCTGTTGTTGTGGTTACGGGCGACACATTTCAGCCCGTCAAGCCCGTTCTACTGCACGCAAAAACCATGGCGAAACTCAAATGCCGCGGGATTTAACCGGTACACAATACTACTATGGCACGAATCCTGGGAGTTAGCGGAAGTCTCCGCGATGGCTCAAATACGCTTCTTCTCGTAAACAAAACTCTCGAGTTTGCCCGCGAGGCCGGCGCCCAGACGCGGCTTCTCGACCTGCGCGAATACCCGCTTCCGCTCTACGAGGCCCACGAGAGTTACGACGATCATGAGCACGTAGGCCAGATCATTAAGCTGGTTGATGATTGCGATGCGCTGGTGCTCGGCAGCCCCGAATACCATAACTGCATGAGCGGCGCCATGAAGAACTTTATGGATTACCTCTACCGGGAGTTCGCCGGTAAAGTGTTCGGCCTTGTATGCGCCACCGGCGGCAGCCAGGGCAATGGCTGCTTTGATAACATGCGCGCAGCCATCCACGCCTGTCATGGTTGGGTGCTGCCGTACGTGGCTGCCGCCAACGGTCGCGACTTTGACGAAAACCGCGAAATCATTAACGCCCGCACCACTGATCGCCTCCGCCGCATGGCGCGAGATCTCACCTTTTACGGACCACTGCTCAATAACCAGTTTCAAACCGACAGCAAACAACCCGCCGACGCCATGCCCGGCTTTGCCCAGTGGCTGGCGTAGAGTATCGCTCTTACCCGCGTCAACCTACCCATCTCCCACTTTTCCCTTGCCGCCTGAAACTTTGGGCCCATGTCTTGCCTCTGAAAATCGAACAAATCCTAATCATCCAACCAAATATTGAGGAGTTGCAGCATGACATTCCCGTTTCGCAAATTCTTCCTGGCAACCACGGCCTTTACGCTCGTCGTCTCCGGCGCCGTAGCCCAGGACACAACCGGCACCAAAGCGGCTGATACCAAAGCCACCGCGTCTGCGCCGGCCGCTTCCGGTGACATGAAAGCCCTTGAGCTGGAATTTCCCAAGCCCGTTTTCGTCGGTACGCCTAAGAACATCAAAGTAGAAAACCTTGAGCCCGCCGGCTCCAAGCAGGCGACCGTTATGGTGGCTAAAGACGCCGTTAACCTGGCTGCTGAAAAAGAAGTAACCGCCAGCGATGAAGAGCCTATCATCGGCGAGATGGAACAGATCACTGATGGAGACAAAGAAGCTTCCGACGGCAGCTATGTTGAGTTCGGGCCGGGCGTTCAGTGGGTCCAGATTGATCTTGGGCAGCCATCCACCATCAACGCCATTGTTGTCTGGCACTACCACCAGCAGGCCCGCGTTTATCATGACGTTGTCGTGCAGGTTGCCGACGACGCTGATTTCATTTCCAACGTAAAGACAGTCTACAACAACGATCACG
>JAKFFN010000333.1:0-2425 GCA_036675025.1 Candidatus Sumerlaeales bacterium
GAAGGTCCGCAAGGAAGCTTGGAAGGGCGTCGTTGCTGAAAAATGGGAAAAGAAACCCATGCTGCGCGGCGTGAGCGTAAGCGACCAGGCAAAGCAGAACCGCCGCACGAAGTATTACTGGCGGGTGACAAAAGAAGACGGCACGAGCGCGGAAGTTAAAGTGCCGTTTACGCTTTACACATCCAGTAACCCCGGCACGAGGATCGAGAAAATCTACAGCGAGCGCTACCCGCGAATCGCGCAGTAGCTAAGTTCGCGGCGCCCCCGGCACCGCAGGCGTCTCGCCTTCCCAACCTTTACCTGTGGACTCTACTCAAACAACTCCCAATCACGGGCGGCCGCTACAGGAGGATTCTTTGTCAGAACACGGTAAACGACGTCGCCATCAGTTCCTGTAGGTTGGCCTTGCACGGTAAGATTACTAGCATCCCAAGCAAGAACAGTATTGCCCTGTGCTGCTGCAATTACATTCGTGAGCCCTTCAGCGTAACTGGCATTTCCATACCAATTGCCCACATCAGGCACGAGTTCCTCTGAAGCAGTCCATGTTTCACCACCGTTATAAGATGTTGCCGCGCTTAAAGCAGAGTCAGCGTAGAAGTAAACGCTCTGGTAAATTGTCGTGTGAGAAAAAAACTTCCACTCGTCACTGCCGACATAACAGATAAATGATCTATCCGACGACGAGATCGGGCCGGAGGGATCACCCGAAAAAGACGCAAAATTCTGATTAACTATTTGCGCTGGAGACCATAACAGACCGCCGTTGCTGGATATACTAATGCGGTAATTTCCCGCAGCTACCAAAGTACCGGCGTGATCGCTTTCAATTACAGGTGTGCCTAATGGTACAAAGCTATCGGGAGCCCCGGCAGAGGACCACGTAGCACCGTTATCTGGCGACACAACCACTTCCCCGGTTCCGGTTAAAGTCGCCATCCACGTGCTTCCGCTCACGTGAACCAGGTTTGTAACGTAGCTGGCCGGAATTACCCCCTCCTCCGTCCACGTGAGGCCACCATCCAGTGACTTCATTACCTGCGCCTGAGTCGTGTTTAATTCAAAGGATGAAAGCAGCAGCATTCCGTTGTTGTTGCTGGCAATAAGTGAAAAGAAGCCCCAATTTATTCCGGAAGGACTAGTCATCTCCACTGCATTGTTCCAGGATAAGCCATCGTTAGTCGATCTGGAAACCGTTAAGTTATACTGGTCAAAAATTGACCACAGGCCATTACCTGAAGCTTTAAGTATATACTGGTTGTGGGCACCTTCTATGTTCGCAGGCGCAGTCCAGGTGAGACCGCCATCTGCAGACCGGGCAAACTGTATCCCAATAGCTGTTGACCACCAACTGGCAATAATTGTATCATCACTTGCTTCCATAGCAAGGCTGGTTTCGCTTACGTTATCAGTAAAGGCATTTGCATTTAGAGCGCGTGTAGGCGTGAGGACCTCAGCCGTACCCTGCGAAAGGCTGGCAGTCAGGAGACTAACCCCGAGCGCCAGCGGATTAAGGTTGTTTAATCTCATACTGTTTTCCCCCGTGTTTCCCATTTGCAGTTAGCGGAATCCGTTGCGTTCATCTGCCGAGTATCAACACCAGAGATAAGCGTGATGCAGGCAGACGAACCAGTAATTGCAGTTTGGCAGTAGTGTCAAACATTATCCCGGGCCGGCGCCAGTAGAAACGAATCGCCGCTGAACCCCCAGTATTGTATGGCCTGAAACGCGCGTGCCCAGGGAGCCTATCGTTTATAGGGGGAGCGGTTAGCACTTCTTAGCAATAAATTGATTTTGCAGATCGTAAATGTGGATTCTAACCATCCGCACTTATTTGAGCTTTTGATCAGAAATAATTGTGCCAGTCGGTGACGGAACTGTTAATGCTGCTTGGCGCTGACTTCGTTTCGGCCTGACCCAGCGCCCAGTCATAATCGGCCTGGTCGCGCGGCTTTGCGGCCCGGCCGATATAGAAGCGGGCGGGTTTGATGCCGCTGGTTGTCCCGAAGGACTCGGTGCGAAGACCAATCCCGTTGCTGCCGCCCTGCGATCCCCAGTAGCGAACGCCGGTAATCTGGTTTGAGCTGTTTCTCACCCAGTTGACAAACAGCGGGTTATGCCCGCTGCCGCTGTGGCGCCAGAGCTGGATAAAATCCCCTTCCTGCGCCTCTTCAAAATCAGTGATTTCGCGCCCTGCACCCCATTCCGGTATCGCACGCGCCGCCAGCTTTTCTCCGTCCGTATTGCCGTACCACAGCCGGCGAAACGTGCTCATGTTCAATGGTGACCGGATGTTTCCAATATAGGTATGGCCGAATGCGGAATTGTAATTTTCAAATGCGAACACAAATGTCTCAAAGGCAACGCCGCTGCAGTAAGTGGTGTTGCCGGGATAGTCGGGGCATATGACAGAGCCGAGGTAACG
>JAKFFN010000137.1:0-2406 GCA_036675025.1 Candidatus Sumerlaeales bacterium
CGCGGATGAGAAGGCGCTGCCGTCTGGCGCCATTGAAGGTGGGAATGGTGGTGATGCAAGTGGAAGTAGCACCAGCCCGAAGACTGGAAGTGGGGCGATGAGTGGTGGAGATTCGATGGGGAGCGGTTCTGGGGGTGGGTCTGGAGGATCCGATAGTACGGGTGGTTAAGTTGTTAGGTATTTCAATTTTAAGCCCAGCAAATTGCTGGGCTTTCGTGGAGCCAAGATGAAATTTTACCGCAGAGAATAATCCTTATTATATTTTGAACGGCGATCAGGACGCTTAGCTCGATGCACATAATGAATAGATCTGTCCTTTTGATTTTTCTGACTATTCTGTATTTAGCGATTCTAGCCAGGTTTTATAAAATTCTTTCTGCTCCTCCAATGTTTGTGCAATATCATTTTCCTCGTAATTAAATATATGAACTATGTCGTTGAATGTTGCAGATTTTCCCATTGTTAGTTCGTATGCGACGAATCCACCACTCATTTGAGAACACATTCTGGAGGGGGTTACATTAAGTTTTGATCCTTTGCACAGGAATTTTATATCTGGAAAATCATGTCTGATTTTTGCCAGGCATAAGTAGAGGTCTTCGCTTTCATATTTTTTACGGAAGCCATTTTCCATTGTGAAGATTATAAACATTTTGGCGGCATCATATTGTAGTTGTGCCTGCTCCTTATGGCCGTCAACGACTATGGATATTTTGGTAGTTTCCATTTTATCTCCTGCTTGGGTTTGGCGTGGAGTATCCGACATAGCTCCCGTCCTTCTTTAGCGGTGTCACGCCTAATATGTCTGCGGTATCAATTTTGTCTGGTATGGCAATTTCGGTTTCATCTGCAAACGGTACAAGATTTTTCAGCTCTTTATTGACGTCTCTACCGTTAATTTTTCTCAGTGTGTACAAGAAACCTTTTCTTGTTTCAAATCTTGTACCGAATTGGATGGCGGTACGCCGGGATGGAGATGTGCTGATGAAATTGCTTGGCGGATCATCGCTATCAATAGCATGAAGCAATAGGTCGCGGCTTTCCCCTTTGCTCCTAAATCCCGTTCTGAATATTTCCTCGGGGTGCTTCGAATCTCCGCGATAGAGATATTCGTTTTTGATGCCAGGTACGGGGGGCGTTATTTCCCCCTCATCAACCCCAACCTTCTCCGCCGGATCCTCATCCCCAAACGAGGGCCGCTTACACCCATCCCCCCCAGGACACTCACTCAACCCTAGCGGATCAACCCACCCCGTCGGATTGCGCGTGTACTGATACCCGTTTAACCCCCCCGCCAACTTGCTCGGATCCGGCGTCAAATACCGTCCGACATCAGGATTGTAGTAGCGATGCCGGTTGTAATGCAGGCCCGTCTCCGCATCGAAGTATTGCCCCTGAAACCTCAGTGGCTGATCCAGCACCTGATGGGTGTCGCGGTTGAGGCGAGTCAGGCGGCCATAGGCTGTGTATCGGGCGGCCCAGACGATGTCGCCGCTGTAATCGGTGAGTTCTTGCGGTGTGCCAAGGTGGTCGAGTTGGTAGTAGAACGGGCAAGCCTGGTCCGGGCCTTTGCCGTCGAGCATGGCCAGTGGGCGGAAGCTGCCGGGTTCGTAGACGTAGCTGCGGTAATGCTCGCGGCTGCTTTCGGCGATGAGGTGGTCGCCTTGCCAGAAGAACTCGGTGGTTTTGCCGTCGACGGTTTTGCTGATGCGGCGGCCGAAGGCGTCGTAGCGGTAGGTCGCCTGGCTGCCGTTAGGCAGGGTGACGCCGATCAGCCGATGTTGGCAGTCGTAGCGGTATTCGGTGACGCGTTTTTGCCCGGTGCCGCGGCGTTCGCGGATCAGGTTGCCGAAGGCGTCATAGTCGTAGTGGCGGTCGCCTTGCCTCAGCAGGCGGTTGCCTTTGACGGTGGACGGGCCGGGACGATCGTGCATCAGCAGGTTGCCGGCCGGGTCGTGGGCGAAGCTTTCCGGGGGTTGATCGCGGGTGTGGCGGACGCGGATCAGGCGGTTGAGCGGGTCGTAGTGGTAACTGCGTTGGCCGTGGCGGGTGTCGGTGAGGCGGTCGAGATTGCCGTTGGTGCTGTAGGCATAGTCGCGGCGATACAGCGCTTGGTGCTGTTGGCTGACCGCGTGGGCCTTCAAGCGGCCCTGATCGTCGTAGGCATATTCGCTGAGCAACTGCCCCTGCTGGCGTTGCTGTTCGCGGCCGAAGGCGAACTGGTGATCGCTGAGCCGCGCGCCGTTGAGGTCGATCGCGGTCAGCGCGCCGCCCCGGGCGTGGTGGTAATCGAGTTTGCTGCCGTCCGGCAGGCGCAGGCGATTCAGTTGGCCGCAAGCGTCGTAGCCATAACGCAACGTGCCCCAGCCCTGATGCTCGGTGATCAGCCGGTCCTGCGGGTCGTAT
>JAKFFN010000193.1:0-14568 GCA_036675025.1 Candidatus Sumerlaeales bacterium
AGAAGTCCTCGTCTGCGCCGGCCACCTCGTGATGCCCGCCGCGCGCGAACATGGCGTCCAGGTGCTGCCGGTCGACAGTGAGCACAACGCAATTTTCCAGTGCCTCAGCGGCTGCGATAGTAAAGCCATCCGACGCCTCATCCTCACCGCCAGCGGCGGACCGTTCCGCGGTATGACGCAGGACCAGATGCGCAACCTGACAGCAGCCAACGCGCTGAAGCATCCCACATGGAACATGGGCGCGAAGATCACCATCGACTGCTCCACGCTGATGAACAAAGGTTTTGAAGTCATGGAAGCCGCGCACCTGTTTAACATCCCCGTCGAGCAGGTGGATGTGGTCGTGCATCCGCAAAGCACCATCCACAGCATGGTGGAGTTTGTCGACGGAAGCATCATTGCCCAGATGGGCGTGACCGATATGTACTTCCCCATCCAGAACATCCTGCTTTACCCGGAACGCCTGCCGAACAAGTTTCCGGCTCTGGACTTCGCCGCGCTGGGCCAGATGACCTTTGAAGCTCCCGACCGCGAACAGTTCCCCTGCCTGGACTACGCCTACCAGGCCACGCGCCGGGGCGGCACGATGCCGACAGTGCTTAACGCGGCAAACGAAATTGCGGTGGCGCGGTTCCTGGCCGGCGAAATTTCTTTCCTCGATATTCCCGGCACTATCAAAGAAACCATGGACGCCCACACCCCCACGCCCGGTGCTACACTTCAGGAAATTTGCGACGCAGATTCCTGGGCGCGGGAATTTGCGTTAGCGAGAACGACGCGGGCGAGCTAATACTCTATTTTGACACAAAGACACAAAGACACGAAGAACAGCAGACTCAATAGTATCGCTGTTTCTTTCCTATTAAATCTTTGTGCCTTTGTGTCTTTGTGTCAAAATCGGTTTTCGCACGGGAAACTTGTAAGAAGTTCCGGCGCTATCCTATGGTAAGGCTATCTACTGTATAATGTGTGGCATTACCGGAAAAGTTCACCGCGACCCCTCCCGCCCTGTTGATCCTGACCTGATCGCGCGGATGCAGCGGTGCATTGTGCACCGCGGGCCCGATGAGCAGGGTGTGTACGCGGAAGCCCCTGCCGGTCTTGGCTTCCAGCGCCTCGCCATCATCGACGTATCCAGCGGCCACCAGCCTATGACCAACGAAGACGGTTCCATCGTCATCGTGTTCAACGGCGAGATCTATAACTTCCAGGAACTGCGCGCGGAACTGGAAGCCTACGGCCACACTTTTAAAACTCACTCCGACACCGAAACCATCGTCCACGGTTACGAGCAGTGGGGGCCGGATGTGTGTCAGCACCTGCGCGGTATGTTTGCCTTTGCCATTTTTGATCGCCCCCGCCGCCGTGTCATGATTGCGCGTGACCGCGTCGGAAAAAAGCCGCTGTATTACGCCATCGTCAACCGGGGTAAACCCGACGAAGCACTGCTGTTTGGCAGTGAGCTGAAGTCGCTGATGGCCGACCCCGCCCTGTCGCGCGAGATTGATCCCGTCGCCATCAACCACTACCTTACCTACCAGTACGTGCCTCACCCGTGGAGCATTTTCAAGGAAGCTCGCAAGCTGCCGCCCGCACACTGGATGCTCTATGAAAACGGCAGCACCACGCTCTCGCAATACTGGGAGTTGGACTACCTGCCCAAGCAGAACATTTCCGAAGAAGAAGCCATAGAACAGAGCCTTGCCCAGCTTGACGAAGCCACGCGCATCCGCCTGGTGAGCGAAGTGCCACTTGGGTGCTTTCTCAGCGGCGGTATCGATTCCAGCCTTGTCGCCGCCATGATGCGCCGACACATCACCGGCGAGCTCCGCACGTTTTCCATAGGCTTTGAAGAAGAAAAGTTTAATGAGTTGCCCTACGCGCGCCAGGTGGCCGATCTGCTTGGCACCCGCCATGAGGAATTTGTCGTAAAGCCGGACGCTCTCGCGGTTATCAACAAAATCGCCTGGCATTTCGATGAACCGTTCGCCGACAGCAGCGCACTGCCTACGTATTACCTCAGCCAGATGACCCGCCAGCACGTAACTGTTGCCCTTAACGGCGACGGCGGCGACGAAAGCTTTGCTGGCTATGAACGCTATCGCCTGATGCCGGGCTGGGAAAAGTACGGCCGTATACCGCGGTCTATCCGGCAGGCAGCGCGCATGGGCCTCGCAGCCGCGCGCGGCTTCGGGCTGGGTGGAAACCAATTGCGCCGCGCAGCCCACCTGAACCGGCTCAGCCTCGAATCTACCGACCGCCAGTACGTCCATTTTCTCACCTATTTTACCACCTACCATAAGCAGCAGCTCTATACGGCGGATTTCATGAAGCAAGTGGGCGGCGAACTGGAATCTGAAGAACTGACCGCATGGATCGCGGAGGAGTTCGATATGCCGCACCCGGTGGACCGCCGGATGAAGATGGACATCCTCACTTACCTGCCCGGCGCGCTGCTGCCAAAAGTCGACCGGATGACCATGGCCAATTCCCTGGAAGGCCGGTCTCCTTTCCTGGATCATCATCTCATGGAATTTGCCGCGACACTTCCGGCGGAGATGAAACTTAAAAACGGCCAGTTGAAATATATCCTCAAACAGGCGGGTTTGAAGTTTTTCACATCAGACTTTCTTAACCGCCCCAAACAGGGCTTTGGCGTGCCGATTGGCGACTGGTTTCGCGGCGAACTGCGGGACTTTACACGTGAAATGTTGTTAGGTAGCGAAGCAGTTTCGCGCGGGTGGTTTGACCCAAACTATATTACAATTTTACTTGACGAACACCACGATTCTCGTCAGGGTCACGAATATCGTATCTGGGCGCTACTAATGCTCGAGGTCTGGGCCAGAACATTTCTTCATGGGACGAACATTCTGGACAGTCCGGCAGCATCGGACACGTAAAATCAGCAGTCGAGACCGGCACATTTCTGCAGCACATTGCGGAATATGATCCGATTTGGATTTCTGAAAGAAGTAAGGGAAAGAGAAAGGTCTTCGTCCCATGAGTCTCATTGAAGAAAAACCTTATTTAACAGCGACGAGTTTGACTGCCCGCCAGATCAACCGCCGCGTCATTCTCAATATCATCCATCGGCATCAGCCAATTTCCCGGGCAGATACCGCCCGCCACACCGGGCTGCAGCGCAGCACCGTGTCGCTGATCGTGGATGAACTGATCCGTGAAGGCTGGATCGTTGAAGGCGAGTACGGCCGCATCCCGCGCGGGCGTCGTCCTATCTATCTTCAAATGAATTCCGCTGGTGCCCGCCTTCTGGGCCTGCACATCAGTGAAGACGGCATCTCCGCTGCGCTGGCTGATCTCAATGGCACAATCGTATGGACGGGCAACCAGGCTCTCTCTGCCTTTTCTGAAGCCGAAATAAGCAACGCATTGCGCCCGTTAAGTTCTAAAATAAAAGAGCATAATACGTTCCCCATCAAGGGTGTGGGAGTGGCGATAGATTCCGCTTCTGCCAACAACGCCGCCGTTAAGGCCGCTGTTGAAGAGGCTTTTGGTGCCTGCACTGAAGTCGATTCCGTGGCCCTGGCCTGCGGCGAATGGTTCATGCTTAATTCCAAAGACGCCAAACAAGCCAACGGCCATCTGGTTTCCATCCATGCCGACAAGCATATCGAAACGGGTGTTATCATTGGCGGTCGCCCGCTGAGGGGTGCCCATGGCAAGGCAGGCGCAGTTCTAAATGGAGATATCGCAGCCCGCGCACAAACCGTTTCCGCCGAGGATCTGGCAGACCGTCTCGTGTTTGCAGTGGCTGCGTACGACCCGGGCCTGATTCTCATCACCGGCCCCATGGCCGACAGCGCCGAATCCATAAAGCCAGCACTGGAAAAAAGACTCCGCGATATCGGCGCGCCGGACGATGTGCTCCGCATCGCTGCCACCGGATCTGCCGAAGATTGCGTCTACCTGAAAGGCGCCGTGGCGCTGATCCTCAACCACTTCCTGTCAGAATGTCCGGTATAACCAGCGCCAATGCAGCACCGCTTTCCTTAAGCTGCAAAAGCTGTCTTTTTTCTTAAATCCAGAGTCCTCTATATTGGGCCGGTTGTGAACGATCGCAGCCGGCTTTTTCCTTTTTGAAGTATCAGCCCTATTGAAGGACTTCTTGCGACCATATAGACTCACACAGGCAGTAGGCGCAGGAAATGAGAAATGGTGGAGGTAAGGGGATTCGAACCCCTGGCCTTCGCATTGCGAACGCGACGCTCTCCCAACTGAGCTATACCCCCACGCTGGAGTGCTACATTTTACTGGATGACAGCCCGGCTATTCACGCAGGCGGCGGTCTTCCGTAGGGTCGACATCCTGTCGACCACCTTCGAAGCCGTGACGCGCGGAAACAGGCGGCCAAACCCTGAATAATGGCGGGCGAGTTTGGAGTACCGGAAGCTTGCTGCCACTTTTCGATGTACTGGACGTCAGACGTTTACAGCAGCCCGGCTATCGCTGGATTGACTATTATGGCTGCGGATGGGCAAATGAAGGGCCGGCAGGATGCCAGCGCTCCCAGAGAAAGCGTTACCCTTTCACGTCCACCTGCGTCCTCCACTTTAGCCCGCTTACATCTTCAATCTCCAATGCGTATGAACCGGCGACGAGGTTTCCAACTTTTTCGCTGCGCAGGGTCACCTGTGCCGATGCACCCAGCGGCGCCAGTAGCGAGTTTTTATGGGGCCGCACTTTAGTCAGGTATTTGTTTTCAATATCCGCCGCTGCCACCTGCGACAACTCCGCAGGATTCCACTCGGCCACTGCAGCTCCTGCCGCGTTAATCAGAGAGGCCTTTATTAGGAATGCGCCGTAGGTATCGGGTCCGCCGGTACGGTACAGGTTAAACGTAATGGTTTTGTCGGCCGGCTTCGCCACCGCCGCGCTCAGCTCTATCTCCGGCCGCACAGAATGGTTGTGCAGCTTGCCGAACAGGCCGCTGAAAAAAGCCTGGTAAGTAACGAGAGTAATCGCCATCATACCCACGGCCACCGCGGCATAAGCAAACTTATACTTCATCCGGTTAACCGCAAACAGCGGCCCCGATGCAAGGAGCCGGAACCACCGCGAGTTACCTGCAGCAGGCCAACGCTTCGCCACAAAATGATCGATCGCCCACGGGCCAGCGCCGCCTGTCATTACAAGCAGGCCGCCGGTCATCCCCAGCACGCCAATCTGCCATTCATCCAGGCAGGTGGTGCCGATCCAGCCGGACCCGGTGAGCACACCCCACGACATGGCGGTGATGCCGAAAGCCGAAATGCGGGTAAGAGTGCCGGTTATCAGGCCAAGACCGCACAATCCCTCAAGAATCGTGAAAACGATCAGGAAGACATGCAGCAAAGACGGGTTAAGCAGAAGATACTCAATCAGTTCCTTTTGCCCGAAGATCGCATGCGGCATAAAGTGGTTAAATTTCTCGCCCACATACCCAATGGCTTCCGGGTTCATTTTATCCGGGGCATCGATGAATCGCCTCCAGAATGCGGAAAAGAAGAGGAAACCGGCGACCAGGCGGATGGGCGTCAGGATCATGCCTGTGAATAGCCACGAGCCGGGGTCATAGACTGCGGGAATTGCCTCGGCTTTACTGCGACCAGCGTTGGTCATGGTGCCGGTAACGGGAATGCTTGCGCTCATATACAAAAGAACCTTTGAAAGTTATATGCTCTTATTCCCATATAGCGACAAGCGAATAAGGATAAGGTTCCCCACACAGGTTATGGCCACCTTAAATGGAAAGAGGGAGCCTGTTGCCAGGCTCCCTCATTGAAGGGTCAGTCTGAGACTGCCCAACGCGTGCTCTGCAGATTGCTCTGCTGGCACCAACTTGTATAGGTTATCAGCTACCGCCGGTTGCCGCAATGATCGCTTTGCCCAGTACGCTGCCGCGACCTACGGGCTGGCCTACAATACGCATTATGGTTCCGGCGCTGACTGTGCCGTTCGTTGAATCGTAGCACATATCAAGGCAGACGCCGCGGGTGAAGGAGTTATCAGAAGCAAGTACTGTATTGACCTCGGTACCGAACCACCACTTCAGAGCCTGCGGGCCGGAAGACTGGAGGATGCCCCACTGCGGTGTGCCGGTATCTCCCCACTGCAGGTGCTGGGCAAGCCCGTTACCTGAGTTGTGATTAATGCCACGCACAGCATAGAAATACTCAGCGAAAGCCTTCTTTTCGTGCTCATTTGTGGGCTGAGACGGGTTTGTATTGCCCAGGCGCCGTGCTCCCTTTGCAGGGAAAGGATCCTGGAAGGTTCCACGGCCGGTAAGGTAGGCAATGGGTGATGTAAGACGCTCAAGCGTTCGTTTATACTGTGCACTACCTGCCAGGTGATCTGGATCAATGGCGGAGTTGATACCATTCATCAGCGGGATCTTGTTGTTATCAATGCGGTACGTCTCGAGACCGGTAACGATCGTCCGCATGTCGGCCTTCGCGCGCGAAATCTTCGCGCGAGTTTGTGCTTCAAGAAAATTGGGAACCGCGATCGCGGCTAATATTGCGATGATTGCTACGACAATAAGCAATTCAATGAGGGTAAAACCGGTTTTTACAGCATTCATGGTCTTTCTCCATTCTCCCCACTAAGGATTAAATACCGGCGGAGCAGTGAGGAAATCCGCTCCGCCGGTTGATTTTTTAGTAAACCGACCAGTCAGCTACTGCAGAAGTGGAGTAGATGCTGTTCTGAGCGCCGGGCGTACCCTGAACCACGGTGTTCGGCGGGTCATTGACAACCATGTTCGTTGTCCAGCCCCAGAGCTCGCCCGTGTAGCGGAACGGCGACAGCGGGTTGATCAGCTCAATGCTGCGGCCGGTGCTGTTCGGGCTTTCTTCGGGTGTTGCCCAGTTCGGCCACGGAGCAACCGTGTCGTAAGTGATTTCTTCCAGCGCCGTGCTCGGGCCTTCGAAGTTCCACTGGTTCGGATGAATCAGGCGAACCGTGTCGCCACCGTTACCGAGGTTGAACGTCTGGTTCCATGTGAACAGCGGAACCGGTGGATTACCATAGCTTGCGCGGAAGTTGAAGTCGTTGTAGGTAATGACCAGGTAGCTGTTCGCTCCAATTGTCGTGCCGGCGGGGAACGTAAACGGCTGATCCTGACCGTCAACGACACGGAAGAAGCTTAGGTCGATCGTAGCACCGGTGGTGTTATGAAGCTCGATGAACTCATAAGCGTCTGCGCCAAAGTTATCATAGAGCAGCTCATTAAAGACCACGTTGCCGCTGGCGACCGGGGTGCCGCCTACGAGGTACACATTGAAGTCTGTCGGTGCATTGGTTGGCGACGTAGCGGTTTGCGACGCGCTGTTTGTGGCTTCAACGTAGTACTTCACGGTGGCTCCGTTTGACTGACCGGGGATGTTCGCCGTGTAGACGCCCGGCGTGGCAGTCAGCGTCATGTTAATCGGGGCGAAAGAGGAACCGGTATCCACCATCAGGCGCACCTGGCTAATCGTTACGCCCGGTACGATGGACTCAACTTTGGCCGTGACTGTCACAGCCTGGCTGGCAGCCGGGAACTCGATGTTACGGGTGACTTCGCTAATAGAGATCGGCGTAAAAACGCTGTTCTCTTTACCGGGAGTCGGCGCCGGTGATGAAGGCCTCCAGCTCTCGGGAAGTGCATTGTCTAGCATCGGGTTGATCAGCTCCATGGACTGGCCGCTACCCTGAACGCCCTGAGGCCACGGCTCGTCGATACCATACACAACCTGATCAATGAATGTCGTGGTGCCGTTGAAGTCGAAATCGTTCGGGTGTACCAAAACGACATCGTCACCGGGCGCTGTATTGTTCAGGCCGAATGTACCCCAGTCGTAGTACTTCACGTTTGGCTCAGCAGGGAACTGGGCCTGGAAATCCGCAAGGGTCAGGGTTACCACGATAAAGCCATTAGGTTCGATGACAGCGTCGTCCGGGAACTCGAAGTATGACCGGTTGCCGTCAGCAAACTTAAAGAGCTTAATATTGATCGGCGTGCTGCGCGTGTTTCGTATTTCCACGAACTCATAGGTGTCAGTGCTCGGTTCGTCATAAAGAATTTCATTGATGACAACGTCGCCAGGCATAATCGGCTGGTCGTCTATGATAAACATTTTTGTGCTTGTGGGCGCTGTTACCGGTAGCAGAGTCTTAGCGCTGTCGTCGTCAGTTGCTTCCGCATACCAATTTATCACGCTTCCGTTGGCGTAAGTGCCAATGTTGGCAGTCCAGTTGCCCGCTCCTGCGCTTGTGGCTGCAAAAGTGGTGAAGCCGGAACCTGTGCTTACAAAGAAGTTAACACCAGACACGGTTCCGTCGGCATCCGTCACGTTTGCTTCCAGGGTAATCGCCTGAGAAGACGACGGGTGCACCAGGTTACGTTCGGCAGAATTGAATACAGGAGGCAGGTTCGCACCGACAACGGTCAGATTTGTTAGACCCGGTGTTGCCTGATCGGGAAAAATCCGGCCTTCCCAGCTTGTCTGGTTCGCTTCCGTTGTCTCATCGTGGCCGGTAAGACCATTGCCACCGGTAGCGACTTCGCTGGCTTCGGTGATGCTTGTGCGGATTGCGAGATCCACGTCGCCAACGGTGAGGTTTGTGTGCGATCCCGCGTCTGCCACATAGGTGGCTCCGTTGGCGCCGGGGCTAGTCGCGGTTTTGGGTGCGAACAGATTACCACCCGTAGGTGCATCGCCCCACGAAACAATATCGACGTCTTTAACAAGATTTGCAGTGCCATCCCAAAAGAACAATACGGCAAACTCGCCGTTGGTGGCGCTGGCGTTGGTGAAGTTCCAGGTAGCGAGAACGGGCGGTGTGGCCGTAGGATCTCCGGCGTTCTGGAGGTCCCGCATGTTGGGCACAGCACCATCGGATTCGTTGACTTCAAATATCAACGGCGCACCGGCCTGACCCGTGTAGTTACTTAGGGCTCCGCCAAAATGGTTGGTAAGAAAAGTGTCGGCTTTACCGACAACAATTGCGACCTGCCCCGACCCAAGCATTGCACCTTCGGGAAAGCGTGCCATAGTGTCTGAGCCGCCTACCGACTGCGGGCCTTGGGGACGGAGGCTGTAATTGTTATAATCTGCGATCCAGTAGTTGCCAAGATCAATGGCCGAAGCTGTGGGGTTAAATATCTCGATATACTCACCCTCGTTATTCGGCCCCCCGTTCATGCCGATCTCAGACAGAAGCAGGTGGTCTACCTGGGCGCTGGCGCAAGCAGCGGCCAGACCCGCAATCGCCCCGAATGTGTAACGTAAAATAGTATTTCTCATGTTACCAGTTGTCTCCCTTCAACTTTAAATCCAAAAGCACGAGACCATAATGGCCCCACGCTTAGACAATAGTTTGAAACATAGGTGCGGAAGTCAAAGGCATTTTAGAGACTTTATATCAGAATAAATATGCCGCGCAAAGTCCCCTCGAAGCCCCCACCTGCTGTTTTCAAAGGAGTCTGCAGTGATCCAACCGCAAAATTCGGTGGCAGAATGGTGACAAGTGCGCCGGAAATACAGGACTTAGCTGGCTGGCGGATAGCATAACCGGTATGGATTTTTGGAAGTTAATGAGTTAAAACGCTGCTTAACTTCCTAATTTTGTAGGAGTTTCGTACGAAAAACAAACTGATTATTTTATAAGTTCGCCGAGCAAAATCTCACTCTGCTCGCCAGACTCCAGGTTCTTCTTCTGGATCATGCCGCGCTCGCGTTCGTTGCTTCCCATGATGAGCATCCCTTTCGCGCCGGCGCGATTCGCGCTTTTGAACCCGGCTTTCATGTTACGCGGCTGGCAATCGAATGCGACTACCTTACCTGCCGACCGGAGCCTGTGAACTATGTCGAAGACGGCCGGGAGGCTTTCTTCATCCATGGCCAGGGCGTAGTAATCCACCGGCGCCGGACCGGGAAAGCCAATACCGTTTGCTTCCATGGCAAGGATGAGCCGTTCCATGCCGATGCCCATTCCCACCGCCGGCACGTCGGGCCCGCCCAGCTCTTTCACCAGGCCGTCATACCTGCCGCCGCCCAGGATCGCGCTCTGGGCACCGATGTTGCCCTGCATCACTTCAAAAACTGTACGGGTGTAGTAGTCAAATCCGCGAACAAGATTATCGTCCGGCTCGTGGGCAATCCCTGCCGAATCCAGCAGTTTAATTACCTGCTCAAAGTGCGCCTTGCACTCGCCGCATACCGCCTCGTTCACCCGCGGCAGCTTCTTTACCAACTCACCGCAGCCGGCCACCTTGCAATCAAACACCCGCATGGGGTTTACGCGGGCGCGTTCCAGGCACTGGTCACACCAGCCTTGCGGCGCATCAAGAATCGCCTGGCGCAGCCGCTCGTTATAGGCTTTGCGGCAGGTCGGGCATCCGATGGTGTTCACCTTGGTCACAATGTTCTGGAAGCCCAGCCGGCGCAGCAGTTCGTCGCAAAGGCTGATCACCTCGACATCCGCGGCCGGGTGCGCCACACCAAAGAACTCAACGCCAACCTGGTGAAACTGCCGCTGGCGCCCCTTCTGCGGGCGCTCGTAGCGGAACATCGGCCCCATGTAATAAAGCTTGTGGATGGGCAGTTCTTTAAACGAGCCATGCTCAACCAGCGCCCGCACCACGCCCGCCGTGCCTTCAGGCCGCATGGTATTGCTGCGCTCGCCGGGGTCGTCAAACGTGTACATCTGTTTGCTCACCATGATGTCGCTGGCTTCGCCGGCGGCCCGGGCAAACAGCTCCGTCATCTCAAGGATCGGTGTGCGTATTTCGCCATAGCCGTACTGGCTGAACAGGCTGCGCGCGGTGTTTTCCACATGCTGAAACTTCTGCGCCTGCTCGGGCAGTAGGTCTTCCATCCCCTTGATGGACTGTATGTTGGCTGTGCGGGTGGCGTTTGTCTGGCTCATGCCCGATGCTACACACGGCGGCTTTTCCAATTCCCCAATGGAGCTTATACGATTTAGCCGTCCTTTCAGGACGGTACTGGTCTGGCGATATACCCGGGACGGCGGCCATTGATCCTGAAAGATCAATAGACCTTGTCCCGGGCTTTCTTAGATGTCCGTTCCGGACATGCGGGACTCGCTCGCCGGGTTCGCGTACGGCACTGACTCTGTTTTTAAGGCTCCCCACGTTTTCATGACAGTATTGTAAGGCGAGGCGTCGCCTTGATCACCGGATTGACTGCGAACACGCCGTCAATGGTGAACACATCGCCCTGCTTCAACGTACCGGACTTGCTCCACCCGTCCGTACACTAACGTCGGGGTACCTGGCACTACTTGGTATCGCGTGCAGATGCCACTCATCCCGTGCAACAAAACGACATTTTATTGGACGGGAACACGCGCCAATCCCTGGTCCTGAAGGGACACTTAAGAAAGCCCGGGACAAGATGCGGCGATCCGCCAGGGTCGCGCGCATCGCCGTCCCGGGTAATACGCCCACTCAGATTTCGTCCTGTAAGGACGACTAAACCTACTTAACCGCCACCTGGTTGCTGAACGGTTCTTCCGAAAGCTTTACGTCTGGGTTTTTGTCGAGGAAGTAGTTGACCGCCCACTCGCCCGATAGGAGCAGCACGGGCTGGCCGTGGGTATCATCGGCCAGGACTGCTCCGCTTGGTATGAGCAGCTCGTCTATCACTTCCTCCGGCGTGGCGGGATCTATCCAGCGCATCACCTGGTACTGGGAATGTTCCACGGTGCAATCGGCGCCGTACTCCGACTCCAGGCGATACTGCACCACCTCGAACTGCAGCGGCCCCACCGCTGCCAGCAGCGGCGTGCTGGTGTTTGAGTTGCGGATGTACATGCCCTGCACCACGCCCTCCTGCAGGAGCTGGTCGAGCCCCTCGCGGAAACGCTTAAACTGCGCTGTGCTCTTGCTGTGGATGTAGGCGAATACCTCTGGCTGGAACCGCGGGATTTCATTAAATTGTATGGACGGGTCTTCTGTCAGGGTGTCGCCGATGCGATAGTCCGAGTGACCCACAAGTCCGAGCACGTCGCCGGCGTAGCCTTCGTCTACCGTTTCACGCTTCTGGCCAAAGAGCTTAGCGGAATTTGACAGGCGCACCTTGCCACCGGTGCGCGAGAGCGTAACCGTCATGTCTCGCTCAAAATGGCCGCTGCACACCCGCAGAAACGCGATGCGGTCGCGGTGGTTCGGGTCCATGTTCGCCTGGATCTTAAAGATAAAGGCGGTGAAGCTCGGGTCCGTCGGCTGAACTTCTTTTCCATTAACCGCCGTGCGTGAGCGCGGCTCGGTGGAATACTTGAGAAAATAGTCCAGCAGCAGTTGCACGCCGAAGTTATTGGTCGCACTGCCAAAGAAAACCGGTGTCAAGTCTCCAGACAGGACACGCTCCGGGTCAAAGCTCTCGCCTGCGCCCTCCAGCATCTCCAGTTCATCCCGAACCTGCTGGACGATGCTCTGCCCCAGGGCCGATTCCACCTTTGGGTCTGTCAAGTCGGTTATGGTGACAGGCGCCCGGTAGGCGCCGCCGGATGTCCGTTCAAAAAAATGCACGTCGTTGGTCAGGCGATCATATACGCCCTTGAAAGTCGGACCCATCCCCAGCGGCCAGTTCACCGCAAAGGCGCCAATGCCCAGCACGCTCTCCAGCTCATCCATCAGCTCCAGGGGTTCGCGCCCCGGCCGGTCCAGCTTGTTCATAAACGTAAAGATCGGCACGCCGCGTCGGCGGCAGATCTCGAAAAGCTTCCGTGTCTGCGCCTCGATGCCCTTGCTGGCGTCGATCACCATCACCACGGCGTCAACAGCCGTCAGCACGCGGTAGGTATCTTCTGAGAAGTCTTTGTGGCCGGGGGTATCGAGCAGGTTTACGCGGAAACCCTCGTAATCAAACTGCAGCACCGTGCTCGTGATAGAAATACCGCGCTTCTTTTCCAGTTCCATCCAGTCGCTGGTGGCGGCGCGGGCGGCCTTGCGGTCTTTTACGGCGCCCGCCAGGTGCAGCGCGCCACCGTAAAGCAGTAGCTTCTCGGTCAGGGTGGTCTTACCCGCATCCGGGTGGGAAATGATCGCGAACGTGCGACGGCGCTGAATCTGGTCTGGCGGGATATGGTCGGTGCTCATAACGCAGTTTGTGTGCAACAAAGGGAGTTTGATCATTCAGTCTTGCCGACGCCGCTGACATATTTTCGCGTTAAAACAGCCGCTTCAGGCCGGCAGCACCTTAATTTAAAGCCATCACCGATTAATTTATGTGCCAGTATGCAAAAGGCGGAATATCAGGAATTTAACTTTTTTCGTGCTGTGTGTCATCCTATACGGGTGTTCCGCCCGTCAAACCACCTGCGACCCAACTTCATGGACACACTCTGAATCATCGCAGCACTGGGGGCCTGTGCGTGCCCCAGATCATGGAGTGGAATTCGCCAATGGGGAAAGCAGCTTTGAGGCCCAATTTTTGGGCTTCGCGCGCGCAAAGCTGTATACACAGGGGCCGGAAGAGAGCGCTGGAACTCTCTCCCCGGCCCCTTTGCATTTTTTTGTAATTACTAATTACCAATTACTAATTACTAATTACTAATTACTAATTGAGGAGCGCCTGCGGCGCGAAAATTGGAATCGGGAGCGCAGACGGCTGGAGTGGCAACAAGAACGACGCTCGCGTAATCTCCACCTCAATGGCATTCGCGTATTTCCACGTCCTATTCTTCCGCGGCGAAGCCGCACCACAATTCGTAATTAGTAATTAGTAATTAGAATTAACTAAAAACCATTGTCTTCCCCACTGCCGTTGTACTATCTAAGTACCTATCACCCCTACGATGACCACCTCCTCACCCATATCTGTTGATATCCTTTATGGCCGCGGCCACATCTCCGTTGATGTGCCGGGCGACAGAACCACCGTCATTGAGCCGGCGTTTGTGCCTGGCCTTCCAGACGAGCACGCCGGCTTCCTGGCTTCTGTCCGCGATCCCATCGGCGATCTTCCGCCCCTTGCTGACCTCATCACCAGCCCCGACGAAGTTCTGGCTATCGTTACCGCCGACGGCACGCGACCTGTACCAAATCGCAAACTGATTCCGTGGATCCTCGACGAGCTTCGCGTGAAGCCGAAAGAAATCGTCGTCATCACTGGCACCGGCGCCCACCGCCCCAATACGCCTGAAGAGCTTTTGGAGATGTTTGGTGAGCGCGTCATGCGTGAGTGCCGCGTGATCAACCACAACGGCTTCGACGAGAGTACCATGGCCGAGGTGGGCAAAACCCCCCGAGGCGTACACGCGCGCCTGTGCGCCGAATATGTTAAAGCCGACAAGCGCATCAGCCTCGGCTTCATCGAACCGCATTTTTTCGCCGGGTTCTCCGGCGGACCCAAGGCCATATTCCCGGGCATTGCCGCCGTGGAAAACATCCTCAGCTTCCACGACGCCTATATGATCGGCCACGTGAACAGCACCTGGGGCGTGCTTGAGCAGAACCCTCTGCAGGCCGAAACTCGCGCCGTATCCGAGATGTGTCCGCCCCATTTTATGGTGAACGTGACCCTCAACGGCAACAAAGACATCACGGGCTTCTACTCT
>JAKFFN010000001.1:0-2382 GCA_036675025.1 Candidatus Sumerlaeales bacterium
CCGATAAGCCCATCCGTTCTACCCGTCCGATAAGTCCCATTGGTCCTATTTGTCCTATTGGTCCTATTGGTCCTATAGGTCCTATAGGTCCTATAGGTCCCATTCCCCCATCAACCCCACACCCGCCCTCACCCCATTCAAACCACAAAGATAGTTATGTACTTAATAGACCAGCTAAAATACTTGAAACTATTAGTCTTGCTGGATTAACAGCAAATTATTTTTTTCCACCTGTGGAAAACCTTTCAACATATGGAAAAAGAAAAAACCGCAAATAATTTCTCCGGGTAGATGACTGCAGTGACTCAACTTACAAAACTAATTCAGTGCTGGTTTCTCCGCATGGAAGACTGAAATCAAAAGACTTAAAACCCAAAGTCCTTAAAAAAAGAAAAAAGAAAGGAAGACTCTCTTGCCAAGCTTCAGCCAAACCGGCAACCGGCCGCCACGCTCCAGAACATGGGACTGTATCTCAAGTCCGTGCCTGTCCATGTCCGTCAGTGTTAGTCCGTGTTAGTCCGTGTCCGTCCGTGTGCCAGTCCGTGCCTGTAGAACTAAATCCCTCTCAGCTAACGCTCTGATACGCCAGCAGGGCTTCGGCGCATTGTTGCGGAATGCGCAGGTTGCCCATGCCGGTGCCGACTTTGATTTCGGGTTTGTTGCCGCCGTGGTAGTCGCTGCCTCCGGTTACGAGGAGGTCGAAGTCTTTGGCGAGGGCCAGGTAGTTGGCGGTTTCTTCTTCGGAGTGGAGGCTGTAGTAGCATTCGATCCCGGCGAGGCCTGCGGATTTGAGGTCGCGGAGGAGGTCGACGATGGTTTTGTCTTTGGGAAACCGGATGAGCTTTGGATGCGCCAGGACTGCCAAGCCGCCGGCGGAGCGGAGCATGTCTACGCATTCTTCCGGGGAAACAGCGAGCTTGGGCACATAGGCGGCGCCGCCTTCGGCGAGGTAGACGTCAAACGCTTCCTGGCGTTCCTGAACGATGCCTTTGCGGATCATGACAGTGGCAAAATGGGGGCGGCCAACGATCTTGCCGTCGGCTTTGTCGGCTTCGGCTACCACTTCTTCATAGCTGATGTCGTGGCCCAGGGCGCGGAGCTTGTCGATGATCTCGAGGTTGCGCTCGCGGCGGCCTTCCTGGATGGTCGCCAGCTTCTCCTGCAGTTCATCAGCGCCGCTATCGAAGCAGTAGCCGAGCATGTCCATGGATTTGCCACCGTATTCGCAGGTGATCTCCACGCCGGAAATGACCTGGACGCCCAGTTGCTCGCCTGCCTGCCGGGCTTCGGTCAGGCCGGTGGTGGTATCGTGATCCGTAAGCGCCATGGATGTAAGGCCCGTTTCTTTGGCCAGCTCGACAAGCCGCCGCGGCGTGTCGGTGCCGTCGGAATGGGTGCTGTGCATCTGGAGATCACAATACTGCATCTGGAGGTCCTTTTGAAGACTTACAAAGGTAACCGCGGGTGGTTGCGCCGGGTTAGCGGCGTTTGCGGTTCAGCCGTTCGTAATGGGTAGTTTGGGGAAAGTTAATTACGAGGCGGGCGGTCTATTCGGCTTCGAACTCGTCCGGCTCCACATTGCGCCGGGGTGCCGGGGTGGGGCTCGGGTAGCGCGGCTGGGTTACCACGGGCTCGAATTTGCCGGGGCCGCGGCGTTCCTGGTAGCGCTCGATAACCTTCTGGTCATAGGGCTTCAGGGGCGTGGGGGTGCCGGCCATGACGGTGGCCACGATATCCCTGGCGGCCTGGCGCAGAAGGCGGTCGCGCGCTTCGGTGGTCGTCTCAGATATGCTGCGCCGGGGATCACTGATGTACTGGATGGCGGTAGGGACATGGAACCGAAACAGGGGCACCAGGCGGTCAGGATCGTAGGGGTCCCACAGCTCAACGATGGTTTCCATGCGGATGACGGATATCAGGGGGAACTCGTCGCTGGATAGGCCGGTGGGCTCTTCTTCTATAAACTTGATACGGCCTTCGAGGCGCACATCCGACCGCTCGCTCTGGACCACATCCAGGCGACCGTCGAGCATGAACTCGTCGTTGACATGGAGGGTAAGATCAGCCTGGGCGCCAAACAGCCGGCTATTGTTTTTGAACTCCCTTACGTAGATCCTGTTGATATGGCTGGGCAGGGTACGGGCAGGGGGCGTCCACGCGGCAACGTCGGCAGGGGCTATGGAAGCGACTGCAACTGCAATAGCCACAAGCCATTGACCCGGGCGTTTGGGCATTCCAAAGGGATTCAAGGCGGTCTTTCGGTTCATAACTGATCCCGAAAAACCGCAGGCGGGGGCCGATTTCCAGTAAAATTTTGTGAAATCAGCAGGTTGTAAGAATCCATGGCAAAGGTCGCCGTTATGCTGGCTATGCCGAAAAGTG
>JAKFFN010000242.1:0-14478 GCA_036675025.1 Candidatus Sumerlaeales bacterium
CGGTCCTCGTGCGATTTGATGTCTCTGGCTTTTTTTGGAGCCGGTGCATGTGCGAGTTAATTTCTCTGGCTCATTAGGAGCCGATCCGTGTGCGATTTGAAATCTCTGATTCGTTCGGAGCCGGTCCGTGTGCGAGTTATCTCTCTGATTCGTTCGGAACTGGTGGTTTGGTGCGTAGCGGGGGGCCAGAGTACCATATTGAGCGGCACGCCATGGGTGACGCCCATTCAGGACGCGGAATGGGTGGGGGCTGTGACCCAGGGCGGCGTCGGGCGCCCGCTCACGCGGTTGCCCTTCTTGCCCTGGGCTTTCCTAGTTGTCCCTGTGAGACAGGAGAGCCTGCCGGCTGATGGTAATCACGTGAGCCGTTTTTGCTGGCTGTTGTACTGTGGTACACGACAGACGTTACCGCAACCCGAAAGGATCTCTTTATGACACCATTGCAACCGCCGCCTGCTGAACCTGGGATGCTTCTGGGGGATGTGGATACGCCGGCGCTGATTTTGGATCTTGATGCTTTTGAAACAAATCTCGATTTCGTCGATCGGATGCTTGGTAACAGCGGTGTCCGGCTGCGGCCTCACGCTAAAACGCACAAATGTGCCGTGATAGCGCACATCCAGATAGAGCGCGGGGCCGTGGGCCAATGTGTGCAGAAGGTCAGTGAAGCCGAGGCTCTTGTCTGGGGCGGAGTCCGTGATGTGTTGGTAAGCAATGAGATCGTCGGCGCGCAGAAACTCGCCCGGCTTGCGGCCCTCGGTCACATCGCCACTATTGGTGTGTGCGTGGATAGCCATTCGCAGGTTGATGCGCTGCAGACTGCCGCGGGGCAGGCCGGGGTTACCATTAATGTGCTCGTGGAGATCAACGCCGGCGGCAACCGGTGCGGGGTTTCACCCGGCGCCGACGCTGTCCAAGTAGCCAGGCACATTGCCGGTTCTCCCAATCTAGTTTTCGACGGGCTCCAGGCGTACCATGGCAGCGCGCAGCACCTGCGCACGCCTGCGGAGCGGCAGCAAGCCATTGCCCATGCTACGGACTGTGCACGTCAGACCGTGACGATGCTGCGGCCGGAAGGCATTGAATGTCGCACCATCGCGGGGGCCGGCACGGGCAGTTTCCAGAATGAACTGCAGTCGGGCGTATTTAACGAACTGCAGCTGGGCAGCTACATCTTTATGGACGCGGATTATGCGCGGAACCTGGATGAGTCGGGCGAGCCGGCGGCGCAGTTCCAGCAATCCCTGTTTGTGCTGTCCACGGTGATGAGTGTGCCGCGGCCAGGTACCGCCGTGGTGGATGCCGGCCACAAGGCGCTGCCCGTTGATTCGGGTTTGCCATTGATTTGGAACCGGCCGGGCATTACGTATATTGATGCGTCTGATGAACACGGGAAGCTGGAATGTGCGCGGGAAGCTTCGGCTCTGGCCGAAGGGGAAAAGCTGCTACTCGTTCCGGGGCATTGCGACCCGACAGTTGATCGGTACGATTGGTACGTGTGCACGCGGAAGGGCCGCGTGGAAGGTTTGTGGCCGATTGCGGCGCGAGGCGCGATGAGGTAGCGTGGTGTCGCCCCTGCCGGGGCTGGGTATTGGGGGTACAATCCGGATTCATAGGTTACAGTTTACTCCGGATACATAGGTAACAGTCTTGAGGAGCCTGGGTGACCAAGATTGGGCTTAGCGCAGGAGATGCGTGATGCCCTGGAAATCGAGTTCACCTATGGAACAGCGTTTAGAGTTTATCGAAGCCTGGCTGAAGAAGGATCTGACCGTCAGCCGGCTCTGTAGTGAGTTTGGTATTAGCCGAAAGACGGGCTATAAGATCATAGGCAGGTTCAAAGCCGAGGGGATGAACGGCCTTGCAGACTTGTCGCGCCGACCCCACTCGCATCCATCCACAACCAGCGATGAGATCGCTGAGTTGATATGCATGATGCGGGCTAGACATCCGACTGAGGGCGCTGAAACATTGCTGGAGCGCATTCGCCGCAAGCACCCGGACCTGGCACTTCCTGTTGCCAGCACAGCCCATGAAATCCTCCGGCGCAGTGGTTTGATAAGCCGGCGTCGCAGGCGGCGTCAGGCTACTTACACACCGTCGGATCAACTGGCCGTGCCTGAGGCCGCTAATCACGTGCTATCGGTAGATTTCAAAGGTGATTTTTGTCTCGGCAATGGAGAGCGGTGTTTTCCCCTCACGATCACCGATAACTACAGCAGGTACCTATTGCGCTGTGTGGGAATGGCCAACAAGCAAAAAGGCTACGAAGAAGTTAAAGCCGTGATGGAGGCCGCGTTTATAGAGTACGGGCTTCCTGCCGTGATCAGGAGTGACAACGGTCCTCCGTTTGCCAGCACGGGACTTTATGGCTGGTCCAGGCTATGCGTGTGGTGGATGCGTCTGGGAATACAGCCAGAGCGCATAGAGCCGGGCAAACCGCAGCAAAACGGGCGCCACGAGCGGATGCACAGAACACTCAAGGCCACAGCATGCAAACCGGCAGCCTATAACATGCGGGCGCAGCAGGACCGCTTTGACAGTTTTCAGAAGGACTACAATCATGCCCGGCCGCACCACGCACTCCAGATGCGAACCCCGGGCGAGCTTTACGTGCCATCGCCTAGGCAGATGCCCCTGCGGATCGCGCCGATTGACTACCCATCCCACATGCTGGTGCGCAAAGTCAAAGATAGCGGCCGGATCAAACTCGATGGCAGAGAAATTCGGATCGCGGACGCACTGCTTGGGGAATATCTCGGACTAAAGCTGGAGGACGACGATCGAACCGTGACGCTCTATTTGGGTGAAATAAAAATTGGCACAATTGACCTGTTTGAGAGCAAATGGAAACTCAAACCAGGAAACACGCCGTTGGGGGGTGGGGCCTAGGCCCCACCCCCCAACGCGCCACCCCCCAGAAATCAGCTTGACCCAGCTCCAAAGTGTTACCTATGTTTCCGGAGAAAAGTGTCACCCATGTTCCCGAGTCTTCATGGAGGAAAGTTTTGTACAGGGCGCGATGCGAGAGGCGTTGGGTGGCGCGGTGGATGGCGCGGTGGATGGCGCGGTGCGGGGTTGGGGTGGTTGTGCGAGTTGCGTTTTGGCCGGCACGGAGGCCGGCGCTCCCAGTAGAGATGCGGTGCGAGTGGGCGTTGGTGGCGCGGTGTCAGGTAACAAAAAAAGCCGGGCCCTTTTTAGGGCCCGGTATGGGTTGTTAGTCTGTGTCGGTAGCCGACAGCGTTGAACCGGTTAGAAGTAAATCTCCCAGCCGGGTTTTACGGCAGTCTCCGGGTTCTCGATGGAGTCATCCACGCGGAAGAGGTTCACGTTGCCAAAGGTCGACTGACCGTCAGGGTTGGTGATCTGGATCACGCGGTTGCCCAGTTCAGCGTCGGGTGCGATGTCGATTTCCACCAGGAGTTTCTTACCCTGATCGGAAGCCGGGAACACACGCTCGACTGTGATACCGTCACCGAAGCTGACTTCCGGCGTTCCGGCGAAGTACTCACCGGTCAGTTCCACTACCAGCGACTGACCAGGTGCGGCAGCCGGCGGGTTAGCGGATCGCAATATCGGTGCGCCGATAGAGCGGACAGAGAGCACGTCACGGCTGGAGAAGTTGGCAGCATTAGTCAGGTTGAGAAGGATATTGTTAAACCAGCCTGCGGCCTGAACACCACCTTCCTGCTTGCGGCCAAGCTGTCCAATGACCATGTCGAGATCGCCGTCTCGATCAAGATCGGCCAGCTTTATAGCGCGGGCATTGCCAGGGATGGTACGTGCTTCTTCTGTGTAAGCGAACTGGATCTTCAGAACCGGCAGTTCACCACGGCTGGAGCGGATGGTGTTGCTGGTGATCTGATCATTGCCGCTTGCGTCAACAAAGAAGCCGGGCTGCAGTCCCTGGTTCTGGGGCGATGTGTTCATGTAGAGACCTACCGGGATCTTGGCGCCCGGAGAGTTAGGTCCGAGTGCGGAGTCGGTCGTCTGAGTATCCAGTGCAAGCACCAGGTCTACAAGGCCGTCGCGGTTGACGTCGCCCGCGTCGCCACCAAAGGCCGGGAATCCAGTGTTGATCGGGAAACGCTCCGCGGTCTGGTCGGAGAAGGTGCCTCCATTACCGTTGGCCAGGAAGGCATGCTGCTGTCCGATGCGGCCGGAAGTGATGAACAGATCCATGTTTACGTCGCGTCGGCCGTTACCATTGGAATCGGTAAAGTCGACGATTGCGTCGTTATCAAGGTCTTCGGTTTCATCAATGCGCAGGTAGCTTCCGCCACTGAGGGTAGAGTTACCGTTGATGTCCTCACCGGTTTCGCCGCGGCCGGTAAAGTCGGCAACGACTATGCCTTCCCAATCGCCAGGGCGGTTAACCAGTGGCCATGCGGCAGGATCTGTAACTTCCTGGTAGGTGTTTGAGCCCTGGGCAACCTGGTTCAGAAGCAGACGGCTAACTGGGTAGAAGTTCGGTGCTGTAGTGCCTGTGCTGATGTCGCGGTTTACGAATACGATATCGAGATCGCCGTCGTTATCCGCGTCAAACAGTGCCACATCCACAGAATCATCAAACTTCTCAGCGCCAAGCCATTGGCTGGACTGATTTTCAAAATAGCCCCACTCACCGCCGACGTTAACGTTTATGAGGACAACGTTCGCAGCACCAATGGTACTGTCGGAGTTCGCCAGTACGATGTCCGGGTGACCATCCAGGTTAATGTCACCAACTGCTATAGCGCGGGTGTTCACTCTGTCGGTCGGCAGCATTGGCAAGCGATCGGATGCCTCAATAAATGCACCATCGGCAATCAGGTCTGCGTCGGGCTGTGAGTGTACGGTTGGATCGTCCGTATCTGTATTGATGTACAGGCGGTGCTGGAACGGCGACTGCGGGTTTGTTCCATTAACGGAGTAGAAGAGATCTGCTGAGCCGTCACCATTGAAGTCGACAAAGGCGACATCCGAGGCGTTGAACTGCTCGGCCGACCAGGCATCTACAGCCATATCCGAGTAAATCGCGGGAGCGCCATAGCTGGTCGACACCGGGGTAAATGTGGATTCACCCTTGTTGTGGCTCTTCTGGTTATTTTTGTAAACGATCTGCCGTTCGCCACCGGGGTTGTACAATCCGCCGTTGGCAAAGGTTAGATCCAGATCGCCATCGCGGTTGAAATCCGCAATGCCGATGGCAAGGGTGCCATTTGCATGTGGACCCACTTGTTCGTCTACACCTGAGAATGTTGCACTTAGATAAGCAGGAAGCAGCGTGAACGTCTGGTCAATGAAGAGAGGCATGTCAGTCTCATCAGCTGCCGTGCTCGAGCCGCCGGGCGTGGTAGGTCCAAAACCGGCCGTACGGAGGTTGTTTCTGTACAGGGTCAGCGGCTGACCGCCGTTACCGGTTACATAGTCGAGGTCACCATCAAGATCGATATCATCAGCAGCTATGCTCTGGGCAAAGTGTTGGGAATCGTTCGTGATATAAGGCTGCGCATTACCACCCTGAACTGCGAAGCTAACGTGGGTACGTAACTCGCGGACATCATTGTTGATGTACAGATGATTGAAACCTGGTGGCAGACCTGTGTCTTCAAGGGTTGCGGTGACAATCGAGTCGTGAGCAACAATGAAGTCGGGTAGGCCATCGAGGTTGAAGTCTTCTGTTACACCGCCACGAGGTCTTCCAAAAGTAGGAATGGATATTGAATTTGTGCGGTACGCATCCGCTGCCGAATAGTCAATTGGACGCCCAGGGAAAATCTGTTCGTAGTCGTTCCCACGGAAGAAAGCGGCATGACCCGATATATCCTGCATAACTCCGCGCCGTACTTCTTCGCGGTTAGATGGGTTTGTATCCGAGCCGTTGACACTTGTAGACATCACCGTTTGTTGACCAGCGTTGATAGTTACAGAATCCACGAACCCTGAGAAATCCGTATCAAACACAAGTCCAGACACGGTATCACTCTTCAGGATATCGTACTGGTCAAGTTCTGGAGCAGTAATATCTCCAGGACGCCCGTCAGGAATGCTCAACCAAAGAGGCTGAACCACAGTTGTGGCGGTTTCATCGAGGTACACGGAGAAGTAGAATGTTTCTTCACCATAGGTCATGTTCGCAAAAAATCCGTCTGCGATGCCGTCAAAATTGATGTCGGCATTGCTATGGATCATTTCACTGCCGTCCCAATCGTTGGTTGCAGTAATCCGGTTCAAGCGGTCGAAGGTGTAAATGCCCAAGGCATTACTTGGCCCCCACCATGGCTTGGAGAACTTAACATCCAGCGTATTGCTGATGTCGAGCGAGGACGGAAATGGTACTTCTGTATCCCACTCGGGTTTGAGAGGCGGCATGCGATCCTGATCAAAGCCGAAGAGCCCGTCATCACCGAGCGTTTCGTCTCTGAAAAGGGTACCTGTAGTCTTTGTATTGATGCCTTCAAGGTTTGCAGGCATACGTGTGGTGTTAACGAGCACGCGTTCGCTGAAACGGGGCACCAGGTTTCCCAAGGCTGGAACCAGGTTGTCGCCTTCCAGTCGGAGAACAGCGCTGGTCTCAATATCAAAGAAATTATTACCGTTACCAATAACGATATCAAGGTCACCATCGAGATCGATATCGCCAACATCTACTGAAGTTGAGTGATCATAACCTTCGCCACCAGGAATTGGAGCTCCCACAGCCGAAGTGTTGGGGTACGGGGCAGGGCCGGTGTTCAGAATGCCAGGATCCCATGCGGGAGTCACATCGATAAAGAAACCGTCACCGAAGCTGTCGCTGTCAGGAGTCGGGTTCAGGGTTGGATCATCAACGTCAACGTTCTCATAGAAGTAGTTCTGGAAACCCGGGAGCGCAAAAGCAGGCGCTGCGGAGTTTGCCAGGAACATGTCCAGGTCACCGTCGTTGTCGAAGTCAGCCAGGGCAATTTCTTCCGTCGTGAACTGGTGGAACGGCATGCGGTCGTCGAGGGTATTAGAAATACCATCGGCACCGAATGTGAGATCCAGGAACCTGCGGCCACCGGGTTCAGCGGCCGTAGGGGCGGGGTAGTTAATGTAGATACGGTTTACCGAAGATGCACCGCCGCCGCCAAGCTCAGAGCTAGTTGCAACAGCGAGGTCGGGGAATCCGTCGTTGTTCACGTCACCAAAGGTCACGCCGAGTGTGTTCAGGATGGTATTAGGAACACCGTCTCGACGATCAGATCCAGGCGCAGTGGGTGAGATATCTGTAAAGCTGACAAAGTCCTGGTCGCACTCGTTACCGATGCCATCGCCGTCGGAGTCTTCCTGGCCGGGGTTGGCTACGAACTGGCAGTTATCCTGGTCATCCGGGATACCGTCCTGGTCGTCATCGGGTGAATCGATAGGAGGCGTTCCCGTGGTGGAGCCGTCGTCTACGAGGCCGCCGGGAGCACCGGTGTTTGTGTAGATATCGATGTTACGGGTGATGCTGTTAATGGTGACAGGCACCGGGGTATAAACGGTGGGATCATCTTCACCGGCAATATCAAGCGCACCCTGCAGCGGAACAGGTCCGTCGCGGCCGACCGGGTTAAACAGGAAACCAATGTCAGTGCTGAAGGTTATGGTTTCGCCTGGCAGCAGCTGGCGCGGATCAAACTGGACTGCATAGCATGCGTCAGTGATCGGAATACCGGGGTCTACAGGGAAGTCGAAGAACTTAGGCTGCGGGTAACCGATCTGGTTCATGCGGAAATAGTTACCGAACTGAAGCTTGTCCGGAGTCGTAACCATTGTGGCCGGATTGTTCAGCGTAGCCAGGCCCATGTTGCGATGCTGGAAGCCTTTACCAAAAGTGAAGGTGTCGGGAATCTGGTTGCCGACCAAGGCAAACTCGCGCCCGTACTCTTCGTCGTCGACAAAGAAGCGAAGGTTTCCGTTTCCGTCAACGGCGGTGCGTACGAGGTAGCGCAAGCCAACCTGTATCGGGCTGGTGGTAACGTTCTGCATCTGTACGGAAAGTTTCAGGTCGCTCTGGGGACCGCTTGTTAGGAATTCCTGAGCGCGGAACTGTCCAAGCTCCCAGGTCTGCGTGGTCATAACATCGTTGTTAATATTGTAGTGACCCACAACCCGGTTGCTGAGGTCATCTTCTGAAACCATGGCGCTGACAAAGTTTGCAGGCGTGGTGTTAATTACGTCAGTGGTTTGACCATCTTTGATGATCCTGTAAGTGATGTAAGATTCGGTAGGAGGCGGTGCGGCCCGGCGCTCGACAAGCGTCTGGGTGGTGCCAGCGAAGTAGAGGCCGAACTGTCCTTGCTGATTATAGGTTGCAGCCAGGAAGCTATCCTGGATCTGACCATCGCCGGGGATGTTGGGATCAGGGATGCCGCCGGAGCCGGGCAGGCGGAACCCGCGGGCGCCGCCGTAGAATTCTTCAGGCGCGAAAGGCGGCGGGAAGGCCACTGTTACTTCGTCGACACCAAAGGTCTGTGCCGGATCCTGCAGGTAGATTGCATAATCGTTGGGAGGCAGCAGCTCACCATAGCCCGGGTTTACGGTTTCCGAAGATGCTGGCAGGTTGGGGATAAAATAACGGTTATCGTTAAGGGTGCGGGCATTGATGGCGAGATCATTAAGAGGAGCCTCGAACTCGGGGCTGTTGTGCACCACACCAAACAGGCGGATTTTGCGCGTAAGGCTGGTGGTCTCGTCAGCAGCAAAAACGTCATCTTCCAGAACATAGGTGTCATTGGTCGGCCGACCGACGAACACGGGGATGTTCATGACTTCTTCTTCGATTACTGTAGGTGTGTTTGTGCCAGGGATAAAATCTGGAACGCCGTCAACGGCGGCGCCTTCAATGATGCGTCCGGAAATGGCACCCTTACCAAGGCGGCTGAAGAGCCCCTTATAAGTCATCTCAAGCGATGTGCGGTCATCCCACTTCAATTCACGCATTCCGATCGGGTTTTGTTGAATGACTGGAGCCATGGTGGGGAGCTGGAGCTGGGAGTGGACCAGGCTGGCGCAGTGGCCCATTTCATGGAGCAGAACCGCCTGAATGTCTACTTCGTTAATGTAGTCTTCAACACGTTCGCCTTCGGGCCAAGCGCTCTTTGTAGGCTCAGGCAGAACCCAGAACGGGAAGGTGTTGTTGAAAACGATATCAGAATCGAGGATATCACCGGCGTCGTACTCGCCCAGCGGCAGCGGACCAAAGGCCAGGGTGCTGGTAGTAATACCGAACCCGCCAATCGCGATGGATTCGACATAGTTCGGGAAATTTCCAGGATTCGACAGATCGATATCACGGTTAAAGTAAAAGAATACCGCCTGGGCAATAACGCCAGGAGGCAGTCCATCAAAACCGGATCCGTACTGAGGGTCAAAGGTGATAAGGTTGCGCAGGTCAAGGGCGGCACCTTCCGGACCAAAAGGCAGGGTCGGATCGACGCCACCCCACTGGTCGCTGGTGAACACGCCCGGGGCCCAGTTAAACTCACCGCCGGCCTCATTCCATCCGGTCGGGCCATCACCCTCGTCACCGGATATGACTTCCCTGATAGCACGAATAACTTCCTGGTCAAAAACAGGACCGAACTTACCGAAGTTGTTATAGGGCGGGACGATGCGCTGATCAATGGGATAGCCGAGATCCTGGCGGGCGACGTGGACCGTCCAGGCAGGAGGACGGAACTCGCTGGGCCATTTAATCTTGGTAGCAACTACCTTATCATCAGTGGTCGTGCCTCTGCGATCACCGGAGTCTTCGCGCAGGAAGCGGAAGTAACCGGCCGCAAAGAGGCTCGGTATCATGCCAATAATCATCAGGGCCACAAGGCCCCGCGTCATAAAATTTTTCAAGGTTCCGTCTTTTTGGTTTTCCATTTTTCCCACCTGTTTACAACCGCCTGTTAGAAGTCCGTGACTGAGCTAGATTAATACGTATTAACGAAGGATTTGACCTGCGCTTTGAACTCATCATAGTCTTGAACTATGGGAGTTTTGGAGCGAAGGGTTTTCATGGTTTCGGCTTTTTGCAGGGACTGCTCAACCTTCAGCTTCTTTCCATCTGCAGCGGTAAACTCGAGGGGATCTTTATCCCGTGCTTCGGCCGCTGTATCTTTCTGCCGCGCTACCTGGTCCATCACAAAAGGAAGACGTTTTTGAGCGAGGCTCTGCATGACTTCGCGAACGGCCGTGGAGTCATTGGCCATGCCATGTTCTTCCAGGTTAAAGCGGGTTACGACTTTCTTGCCGCTGTCTTTCAGGGTCACTATGTCGAACCGGCCCTGGTTGCCACCCATAACCTTGTAGGTAGAGCCAAGCTTGCTGGTTTGCCCTGCCGCAACACTGTTGCGGGGAAGGCGAGCCTCTTTGCCTGAACCCTGCTTCAGGAAGAGCATAACCTCTTCGCCTTTGTACAGGTAGGCTGTGCCCATTACGTACTGGGTCAGTGGTGGTTCCTGGAGGGCGCCACCGGGTACAGTGATTGTAAAGTTGCGACCGGGGGCAAGGTCTCCGCGGGTTGTCTTCAGATTCTCGTGAACCTGGATTTCATAATCCGTCTCGAAGCTGTTTGCGACAATGCGTGTGTTCTGAGAGACGACATTACCGGCGATAACTTCGTCGGCTTCTCTGCTCATCTGCTGAACGCTCATAGCGGGGGTATTCTGGCTGAGAGCAAAGCCGGAAGCGGCTAAGGAAATGGCTGTCGCGCATGCAGCCAGCTGCAGCGCCATCAGGTTTAGCTTTGTAAATTGTTTCATTTTTCCAGATTCCTCGTTCTGATTCCGAGTTGGGTTTTTATAGATAAGGGGTTTTGTCATTTTAGTTACGGGTTAGATGTCCGACTGCGTGAGATTTGCGGAGAAGCGGTAGACGTTACCGGCACTGCTTGTTCCGTTGGTTGCATCGTAAATCCAGCGGTAAGTGTTTCTGAGATTTCCGGGCTGAACCGGATATGTTGCAGATGCTGCATTAATTCCTACGTGAAGATCAGGGCCCACTGATAAAAGGCAATACCCCTGCTGTCCCAGGCTTCGGGCTTCAGCGGGGGAGCGGTTGGTTTTGCGCATGGCCAGCAGTTGCACGGGGTCCCAGTAGTCCAGTATTTGTGACGTGCCTGGTACGCTTTCTCTGAGTCCAATAACCGGGGTATTAAATACGTCAATGGGGATATTTGCCAGGTACGAAATCGGAGTGGTAACGTTTCTCAGGCCGACGCGGGCATCCGGACTGGCCGGATCGTACAGCTTGGTGTCGCCCTGGGGGTATGCACGAGGCGGAACTGATGGGTCGCTCTGCCAGTCGTCATGTCGGATAGGGTACTTGTTGTAATCTACCTGGTACATATCAATACCGGTGTTCAGGGTTCGCATGTCTGCGGTTACGCGTGCGACCTTGGCGCGGGTTTGCGCTTCAAGGAAGTTAGGCACAGCAATTGCCGCCAAGATCGCAATAATAGCTACCACGATCAGGAGTTCAATCAGGGTAAACGCTCGAAGTCCACTATTCACAACGGCGGTACCCATGCCGACGTACCGGCGGTACGTCAAGGAAAAGCTGTGCTTTGCAGTTTTTATTCCACGCCCTTTGTTCATGGTCTCCCCTACTGATTGACGACACACTGACGTACCATTTATAGTGCGATTGTTCCCCAGCCGCCAACTCGAATTAGTTACTATTGCAAACTTTTCTAAAAACTCACTAAAAAACATCAATAGGGAATGAAGACGGGCACGTCAACACGTTTCGGTGTGGCGGCCAGCCAGTCGTAGGTCATCAGGCGCTCCTCAATGTCTTTGCGGATGCAGAGTGCAAACTCGTTTGTACCATTGCTCCAACTGGAGTTACTCTCGTCAATCCAGATCTCGCGGTAGGCCATATAATGCCAGAGTTTTCGCCATTCTCCGAGGGCCAGGCGGTAGCGTTCGGCCATGGGTCCACCGATCCTGGTTTCTTCGGGAGTGAGCTTGAGATAAATGTCAGCCATGGCTGAAAGATTGAGCATTTCCGGCTCCCACCACTCGCGCACCTTGAGGCGGCGGATGGTGTAATTCTGGCGCAGGTTGGGGGCGCCGGCCATGGCCCAATCAACCATGACCACGGGGCGGGTGGTGTTGTCGGCGTTTTCGCCTACGGGAGCGGTGATATTGTTGTAGTCGCGAAGATACCAGTGGAGCGGCCAGCCCATTTCGCCCTGGATGAGCATGGGGAGTTTGTTGCCGAAGTTGGTCTTATGGGCTATGTCCTCAACGATGTCCATGGTGACGTGGATATCCGGAGAGGTGTGGTTGTAAACGAGGCGCTCGGCGGGGCTCCAGGGGTGCTGGATGAGAAGCAGGTGATTGTTGCGCGCTTGGTAGATGACGGCCAGTATTGATATGGCGATGAAGGCGCGGCGACGCCAGGCGGAGGCGGCGGCGGGTTCGGCGCTGAGGGAGGGCGATGTGGGTCGGGTGATGAAGTAGCGCCGGGAGAGACGGACGAGTTCAAAGGCGGCCAGGAGCGCCAGTGGGCCAGTCGTGTGGATGGTGAGCCATGGCACTTTTTCGCCGGCATAGCTATAGGCAAAGAGATTTGTGATGCCCCAGTAGGTGATGAACGACTCGGCGCGGCGGCCCTGGCGGTAGAGCAGGGGGGAGACATAGACGAGCAGCTGGGCGTATAGCAGGATGAGGAATAAGTGGGCTGGGTGGCTGATGTGGAACTTTTTATCGAGAACCTCCCAGTTAATGGCGGGCGCGCCTAGCTTGACGCCAAGGGTGGAGTAAATCCAGAACAGCAGCGCCAGGGCCAGGTGCATGGCGCCGAGGATGAGCCAATGGAGCCAGGGCTTTCGGGTGTTGCGCACGGCGCGAACCCATCCGAGGAATGCCAGGGCGATGATGGGGAGCTCGTAGAGGAAGAGAATGGGCAGGTAATAGTGGAACGGTCCCTTGATGCGGTGGAGCTTGTGCTGGTCCCACCAATAGTCCCAGGTGTTTTTATAGATCTGGACAGGCGTGAGGGATTTTACAGGTCCCTTGAAATCGCGCACGGCGGGATGGTGATCGAAACTGGCGGTCTTCAGCCAGCCGTACCCATTGTCGTAGGTGAAAAAGGTGGTGAAGAGGGTGGTGTAGGCAAAGACGGCGACGGCGACAGCGCCGATGACGTGCCAGCGGTTGAGCCAGGTGGCGCGGGAAAACCAGGCGAGAAAGCCATAGCGGCCGAGGGGGCGGCGGACGTTTGACAAGACGAGCAGGGAAAGCACGTAAACGGCGACAAGGGTACAGATGACTATGAACCAGTTGGCGGCGCGCGGGCTGAGGTCGATCCCGACCAGGCCGAGGATGCCCTGAACGGGCTTATAGATGTGGATGGTGGCGTAGAGGACGCGGTAAAAAAGCCAGCCGCCGGCGGCGGTAATGGCGATGGTGGCGAGAAGACACCAGAAGAAATCGAGGCCGCGGATGGTGGGCTGGCCGGGTCGGTGGCGGGCGAGCCAGCGGGTGTTGTCGTCTCGGAGCCATTGCGGCCAGTCAGGGGCGCGGGGATCTTCGGGTTGGGTGTGCCCATCGGGTAGTGGGGCGACCGCGGTAGCGGGTTCGGCAGGCGACTCTACCGGTGGAGCGGCGGCGGCGGCTGGGCGGCGACAGATGAGAAGATCCACCAGGATCATTGTAACGAGATATCCGATGCAGGCGGCGAAGAAGAAGATGGAACTTTCCATCATGCAGAACATGAGCGTGGCTGACAACAGGGCTCCCCAGACGTAGCGGGGACGGGCGGTTTGCATGGTCCTGATGAGGAAATAGCCGCAGAGCATGGTGGCGGTAAGGTAGCCGACATCGTTGCGGAGGAAGCGGGTGTAGTAGGCGATGGAGGGGGAAAAGGCGATCAGTCCGGTGACGGCAATGGCGCCGGCCACGCCGCCGATGGAGCGGCGCCAGAGCCACACGACGGGGAAGATCAGCAGCCCGCCGAGGAGGGAGGGCAGGCGCATGGTCCATTGGTCGTCGCCGAAGAGGAGGAAAAAAAACGCGCTGACGAACTGGAGCACAGGGCCGTGAAGGATGGGCTGGTAATCGTAGCCGTTGCCCTTGAAAAGCCAGTAACCATAGTAAGCGAAGAGGCTTTCATCATGGTGCATGACCTTGTCGGCGAGGTTCCACATGCGGGAATAGAGGACGTAGGCGACGAGAATGAGTAGCCAGGTGAGGGGGCTGCGCAGGGCGGTTCGGAGGCGCAGGAGTGGGTCGGCGGGCACGGCGGCTGATGCAGCGGGATCAGGGGTGTGGTGTTCGGTAATCATCTGGGCAAATGCAACGCCGCGGCAAAGGGATATTCGCAAATCAAAAACGCACTTTTGCGGTGGAACGGTAATGAATGGGCGGGAACTGGCCGCGGGGGGAAGGTGCGGTGCTCAGCCGGCGTGTACAAACGGGGCGAACAAGGGCGCGGTGATGTTCCAGAACAAGTGGAGGCCGATGGCATACCCGGTGCCCAGCCAGACCCGGGCCC
>JAKFFN010000244.1:0-14476 GCA_036675025.1 Candidatus Sumerlaeales bacterium
GGGAGTTCCTATGTCTTTTTCTAAGAGGTGTGTCTGGGCAATATCGGTCGGTGTAATTTCGTTGGTCGCCGGGGCAGCGCCGGGTGACCTGTTACATTCGTTCCAGGACCCCACGCCCGCAAGCGACGAAAACTTTGGCGACGCTGTTGCAGCTTATGGGACCGCACTGGCTGTTGGGGCTACTTATGAGAACACGGATGGGTTAAACGTAGGTAGAGCCTACGTGTTTGATAGTGGAACCGGGAATTTAGTATTGCCGGTTGCTCATCCTGCACCAGTGGCCGGAGATTTTTTTGGCAGCGCTGCCGCCTGGGCTGCCGATGGAAGTAGCCTGTATATTAGCGCACCCGGTCGCGACTCCGGCACGCTCACCCAGGTCGGCGCCGTATATAAAATGAACGCTTCAACCGGTGCCATGGAATCTGTAATCACGCATCCCGAGCCTGCAGATTCTGCGTTTTTTGGAGGCAGCATTAGCGTGTCGGGTTCCAGGATAGTTATTGGTAGTCCGGCTCGCAACCGCGTCTACCTGTTCTCAACTGACAGAACATTCATCGCTACTATTAACCCCGCCCTCGAGTCTGCCGGTTTCGGATACTCCATTGTCCAGATAGGTAACAAAATCGTTATCGGAGCTCCACAATACGCGCTCAATACCGGGAGAGTTTATATCTACAGTGAGGATGGCGCATTTGAACGCATCATTGAATCACCTTCAGGTACCGATGGTGGCTTCGGTTTCTCTATAGCCAATCTCAATGGCGATATCCTGGTTTCTTCCTGGTATGCAAAAGTCGGGAACGAGAATGCGGGGATAGTTTACGTCTACTCGTTAGACGGTACACAGCGTCTCGAGATTCCGAACCCGACCCCAAAAAGCGGAGACCAGTTTGGCCGATCAGTCGCAGTGGTAGGCAATCACATTGCCGTTGGGGCGGGATTAGATGATACAGCGGCCACCGATGCCGGCGCTGTCTACATTTTTGACTCCACATCAGGAGCCCTGAAGCGGACAATTACGAATCCGCAGACAGATAGCTGGAATTATGGTTATGCTCTTGCTCCCGCCGGCGTAAATCTTTTGGTTGGGGCACCTGGCAATAACACTGGCACGATATGGGGTGGAAGAGCGTACTTATACCACGACCCTGCCTTGCCGGTGTCGTTGAGTACCTTTACCCTCGATTAGTTCTGGTATGGATAAAGAGGATTTAAGAACCCATAAGGGTCGCTAAGGGGCGATGCGGGAATTCCCAAGGCCAATTCAGTCGTGGCATAACCGTCGTTATGAAAACGATAATAACAACCCCCCAGGCAGTAGTCCTTCCAGCCGCGCAATCTCCAGATCATCGGCTCCGACTGATAGTTATGTACTTAATATATCGACCTTCAGCGTTGCAGGCACACAGCTTACCTAATTACCAATTAATTTTTTTTTGGGCCTGTGGAAAACTTTTGCCGTGCTTCCCGCCCTCACGGCAGCGACGCCAGAATCTGTTTTTCCCCGAGCCGTGTCTTTGGTGCGAGATCCTCTGGCACCTCCAGCGTTGCAGGCAGCGGTTCGCTGAGGCCTTCGGCCAGCATCTTCACCTGGGCCCTGGACGCCAGGGGTACTTTCATGGTGCTTTCCCAGACAAGCGCCAGGGCTTTGTGGGTCCAGATTGGCAGGCGGGTCATGATGAGCGGGCGCTTGCCGATCGTGCGACTGACGCGGTCGACAGCTTCGCTCAGCGGCATGGCCTCTGGTCCCATAACGGCCACTGTTTCGCGGGAAAGGCGGCCATCCACGGCTGCGGCAATGAGAATCTGAACGATGTCGTCAATAAACACCGGGCGAATCAGCTTCTCCTGGAAGCCGACGTAGGCAAACACCGGCATGTAGCGCATAGCCCACGAGAGATGGCTCACCATGTGATCGCCTTTGCCGTAAGTGATGCCCTCCTTGATTACCGTGTAATCAAGGCCGCTGTTGCGGACAATCTCCTCTGCGGCAAACTTGGATTCGTGATAACCCGACCCGCAGTTGGGGCGGGCGCGAAGAAAGCTGATGAGAACAACCTTCTTCACGCCCGCACGCCGGGCGGCGTCCACCACATGTTGGGTGCCCTGTACATGCACCCGATGATAAGTCTGGTCGCCGCGTTCGCGGTTGATACCGGCGCAGTGGACAACGGTATCGCAACCGGCAAAGGCAGCGGCGAGTTCGTCGGCGGAATCGAGCCCGGTGGCGACAAAAGTGGAATTGGGCAGGCTGCGGATTTCGAGGTCGCGGTTATCGAGACCGCGGGCGGTAAGGACTACGGGAACGCCGCGTGCAACAAGGGCGCGTGCAAGGTGACCGCCGATGAAACCGGTGCCTCCGGTAATGGCAACTTTCATTTTTTGCCCTTTCGTTTGGCAACGTTTTTCCGTACACTGATCTGTGCGGGGCAGACGCTTCCGATGAACTCGGAAAGGCAGTTGGCCAGGGTTTCCGTTTCCACCTTATACACGATGCGGTTGCCGTCGCGGCGTTCGGTAACGAGATCGGCCGCCTTGAGGATCGCAAGGTGGCGGGAGACAGCGGGGCCGGAGATGTCGAACAGTTCGACAATCTCGCCAGCGGCCATTTCGCCGGTTTTCAGTTCCTGGAGAATCTGTCGCCGGGTCGGGTCGGCGAGAGCTTTAAAGACTCGAGCAGTAGTTGCCATGATTCTAACTATATAACTATTTTGTTAAATACTTCAGGGCTGGAGGAAAAATAGTGAGAAGGTGAGAAATGCGCCTGAAGCGCGCGTGTGAAGGTGAGAAAGTAAGAGCTAAGAAGGTGGCGGCGATTGATCTAAACCAGGAGGCACTTCTACTGCGTATTCTTATTCTTATGCCGCTCTCCGTAGCGGTTCATCAGCGGAGTGACGGTAGTGCCGTGGATAACGACTGATACGGCCACTGCAAAAAGAGCGAGATCTGCCAGTTGTCGCCCTTCGGCTATCGGAAAGTCATGACTGAGTACATAGGCCAGGTAATAGAGCGAACCTATTCCTCTTACTCCAAACCAGCCTATAAGCTTAAGCCTGTCACGAGAAACCCCCGCCTTCACCAGCGAAACCGCCGCGGCAATCGGGCGGACAATACACATTAACAGAATGACAAACAGCACCGCCTGCCATGTCAGCATTGATAAATCGAGCAGGCAGCCGACAAACACCACGAGCGCGACTTCCGCCATGCGCTCGAGGCTTTCGTTAAACTGCAGAACCGCCCGGGCCATATACGCCGGGGCTTTCTTGGGGTCAGTGGCAGCCGCCGCATCTGCTTCCACAAGGTCATCAATCGGACTCATAACAGTGCTATTGGAATTCGCCCCGGTGTCAGGCGGCGCAGGCCTTGCGGTTTCTTCGCGGACGTTGTTCTCTTTGGCTGTCGATTCCTGCTCAACATGGCGGAGGGCGATGCCGGCGGCGAACACTGCAAGGAACCCGTAGCTGTGGATGGCAAGTGCGGCACCGTAAGAAAGTGCAATCAGGCCAAGAGTGAGAAAATCATCCAGGCCAACCGCCTCATTGTGTTCACGCCGAAGGTAAAGTATCAGGCGGCCCACGGCCGTGCCTGATATGGCTCCGACAAGTAGACCGGCAACCGTAGCCCAGACCAAATCTATGGAAAACCATCTCCAACCGGCTGCACCCAGCTCGTGAAATCCCAGCAGACCCAGCCCGAGCATAACAAAGGGGAAAGCGGTGCCATCATTAAGACCGGCTTCTGCTGTCAGGCTGAACCGAAGCCGGTCGCGATCATACGGATGCTGCGTCTGTACATCTGAAGCAAGAACGGGATCAGTAGGTGCCATGACCGCTCCCAGAAGGATGGCGCCGCCCAGGCTGAGGTCCAGCAGAGTAACGCCCACTACAGCGATCAGTGCAACAGTGATGATCATCCCAAGCGTTGCCAGCCGCAGGGCAGGTATCCAGACCCGGCTGCGAACCGGCGCCCGCAATTTGAGGCCTGCGGTAAAAAGGGAAATAATGACTGCTACTTCCGTCAGCAGTTCCAGTATCCCAGCGTCGCGCTGGAAATCCAGATCAAGGATCGCAATCCCGTTAGGACCAATGGCGAACCCTATCCCGAGATAAAGTATGGCGGCCGAAATAGGGAGCCGCTTAAGAGCCGAACCGGCAACGGCCATGAGGACAAAAACAAAACCAACAATAAGGTACCACACGGTGGGTTGATCCAAGTAATGATCTCCGGCCATATTTTCACCAGCTACATTCCAAAGAAAGCGAAATCCATGCGCGGATTCATGCGATGCAGCTTACTCGGATTTGCCGTTGTGGGCCTGGTCTGTCGAACAACCATGGCAGTCCAGATTGACAGCGGTGACACAGTAACCACCACCGGCCCAATTGTTATTGATGGGAAGCATGATCTTGTAATTACCAGGTGTCATGTTACGGGCGCGACGGATAACTGCCTACTGCTGCGTAACTGCAACAATGTTCTCATCGAAGACAGTGAATTTTCCGACGCCGCGGGCGAGGGAATTCACCTGATCAACTGCACAAGTGTCACGGTAAGCCGCTGCCGTTTCCGCGACGTGCGGACCGGAGTTTACGCGATCGGTTCATCGGGTATCAAGGTATCAGGCAACCAGTTCCGCAATGTACAGGGACCGATGCCGCGTGGGCAGTTTATCCAGTTTAATAATGTGACAGGCCACGGCAATTCGATCTCCGGAAACATTGGTGTAAACGAGCCGGGACATAGCAACCCGGAAGACGCGATAAACATTTATCAGTCGCACGGCACGCCGGAAGATCCAATTCGCATCGAAGACAACAGGATCCGAGGCGGTGGACCAAGCGCTTCAGGAGGCGGTATTTTGGTGGGTGACAGTGGCGGTAGCTTTATCAGCGTGAAAGGGAATCAACTGGTAGATCCGGGGCAATACGGCATCGCTGTGGCAGGCGGAAGCAATGTTGAATTGATCAACAACCAGGTGTATGGTCGGCGGCAGTCGTTTAGCAACGTCGGGCTGTACGTGTGGAACCAGTGTGATGATGCATGCAGCAGCGTTACCGTGCGAAACAACACCGTCTGGTGGCTGAATCGGGACGGAAAGCCGAACGCAGCCTGGAATGCGGGCAACTGCGGAAGCGTAACGGGTTGGGAGGAAAACAACTGGGGAACAATTGAGTTGAAGGTGCCGCAGAGGTTTCCAGAGACGCCGCTTTAATATCGTTGACAGACACACGGCAGGGATTGAGGCTGCGCGCTCTGTGGTAACGAATTCGTAGGGGACTTTCATTGCTAAAACATCTATGTGTTATCGCCTTGTTTGCGGGTATTGCCGCTAATGTCGATGGGCAGATTTCATCGCCGGGCACCAAAGTTATAGCCAATAGAGGAAATTCAAACCCGGCTTTGAACGGCTTCTGCTATTTTTACGGCACAGCGGCAGATATCGTAAACGGCGGTACGCAGCCGCCCGCTATAACAGGCCTTGATGTAGAAACGTTTGACGTAGATTTCAACGCGGCGTCATCACTTGGTTTCCCTACGGTGATCCTTACCGAGAACCACAGCAACAGGTTGATCGTCTGCCGTGCAGATAACGGTGCACAGCAGCACGTGATCTTAAATGCAAACTCCGGCTTTACCGAACCAGATCCCGTCGGGCTTGCAGTAAGCGAAGACGGCGTATTGTTTGTAACCAACAAAAGTCGCACCGTGAGCTACCTGGCTTCTGACAGTGCGTCTGCAACCCGGATGCCGTTGATTACTGGCGTGCCGATGAGTAATATTGGTGGAGACGCCAGCGGTATCCACTGCACCGGTAATGTTGCGGCCGGCACATGCCGGCTATTCCTGGCGGTCGATGATGTCGTGCAGGTATATGCTATCAGTGGAAGCTTACCCGGCACGTTGGATAAAGATCTCATAACAACCTTCCAGATGGTGGATGGCATAGCTGAGATTGATAAGATTCCGGCACTCAGCGGCACCCGCGATACGATTCACATAATTGAGAACAGGTCGGGCGTACGCGATGCCATGGTTATAGGTAATGGAGCTGATGGAACGCCAGGCACCGCGGACGATGTGTATAATGATGCGCAGGCCCTGGCTGATAACCAGGTGGGACAAGTGCTTTACCCGACAGGGCTGGGCGTGCTTGACGCGCCGAATGTAAACGTGGGAATGCCTGGAGCAGGGCCGGGCGTTTTCGCCCTGTTTGAGGGAGAGGGACAGCTGGACGGGATCACCATTGGCACGCTGGGAACTGCGGATACCGCCGGTACTACGGTGCCGGTTGTGAACGGTGAAACAAACGACGCAGGCATTGCGGTGGATGAAGATGCAGATAATGATGGCGCCTGGGATGGCGGCATCACCACCGGAGGGCTGAACGGCGGTAAAAACACGGGGTCCGTCTCAGTGGCAAGGTTCCAGGGCGAGATTAACGTGTGGTTTATCAGCGCCGGTCCCAATGGCGGCTTTGGTCGGCTGGTGCTGCCGCAGTCGACTGTTCCTGTCGGATTGTCTGAGTTTGTGCTGGATTAGAATGGAGAACCGCCAGCATTGGAGTTGCGGCGTTACAGAAGACTGGTCAATCGACGGGAATACGGATGCGCTCGATGTCGACGACGCGCCCGGTGTCCGCATCAGCGGTAACAAGGGCGCCGCACAAAATGACGTTATCCGTAGCCACTTCATGCCTTACGGGCAGGCCCGTCAGGAACCGGTGGAGGACCTCCGGCGACTTTACCCCGATCACGCCGTGATGGCCGCCGGTCATACCGAGATCAGTCATGTACGCGGTTCCGCCGGGCAAAACCTGTTCGTCGGCGGTCTGTACATGGGTGTGGGTGCCCGTGACGCTGGTAACGCGCCCATCCAGATACCAGCCCATGGCCACCTTTTCACTGGTGGCCTCGGCGTGGAAATCGACAAAGATTATCGGTGTTTCGTTCTTAACCTGTTCAATAAAGGAGTCAGCTGTGCGAAAAGGGCATTCGGCAGGCGCCATGAGGACGCGGCCGATCAGGTTCGTTACAGCGATCTTGACGCCGGGAAACTCAGGCACATCAAACACGCCGTAGCCGCGGCCAGGCACTTCAGCCACTGGCTGGTAGTTGGCGGGGCGCAGGAGGCGGTACTCGTTGTTGATAAAATTAAAAACGTCTTTGTTATCCCAGGTGTGGTTGCCTGCGGTCAGTACATCAACTCCCGCTGAGAGTAGCTGGTTTGCGGTTTCGCGGGTAATACCTTTGCCATGAGCGCTGTTTTCTGCGTTAGCTATGACAAAATGGGCGCGACCGGAGCTTTTAAAGGACGGAACAATAGCCTTAACGGCTTCTCTGCCCGGGCGCCCGACGGCGTCACCAACAAGCAATACGCGTATTTCAGTGGTCATGGTAGCTTTCTAAACCGGAGTTGCATTAACTGGTTGCGTTAATACTGGTAAAAACGGCTTGAGCAAGAAAACAGTTTTGCTCAAGCTAAGTCTTGACACGGTTTGGCTTGTACAGGCATCTCGTACTGAAAACCACCGTAAAATAGATAGACGGGGACTACTTTGCCACAGAAAAAAGCTTCCGGGAAAAAGGGCGCTGCGGTAGAAACCGAGGAAAGCCCAAGTATTTTTGTTACCACAGATACGGTGTTGTTCACGTTCGAAGATCAGCAGCTGAAAGTGCTGCTGGTTCGGCGGAACCGCCCCCCTCACGAGGGTCTGTGGGCATTTCCGGGCGGGTTTCTCGATGCCGACGAAGAAATGGAAGCGTCGGCCAGCCGTGAGTTAAAAGAAGAAACAGGACTGAGCGGCGCTCGGTTAAAACAGTATGGTGCCGTGGGCTCAGTGGGCCGCGACCCTAGAGGGCGCTCCATCTCCATCGTGTTCTTTGGTGCAGTGGCGGCAGAAGTGAGCAAGCCGCAACCAGCTGATGATGCGGATGAAGCCGCGTTTCATCCTGTAAAGCGACGCCCGCGCCTGGCGTTTGATCACGAGCAGATCTTGAAAGGCCTGCTGGGCCGGCTTCGCGAGGAAATTGTCCAGAGCGAGATCCTTTTTGATTTCTTCCGCTCTGTTATTCCCTCGGCAGACATGCTGGCATTGATCGAACAGATCTATGGCACGACGGCTGACCGGCGTAAGTGGGACGGGTTCATGCATCGACTGCCGTTCCTGCAGGAAATGAGTGGTGGACAGAAGTTCCGGCTGGACCGCACAGAAATGCGGCGCTGGCTGCGCAACAATCATCTGCCGATTAACGATCTGTTTACAGGGTAAGCATCCTGAACTGCATGAGCTGACTTGCCTGGCCACTGGAGAATTATGAGCAGAAAAAAAGTGGCACGGCGGTAGGCTCTTACCACCAGGAACGGTACCCTTCATGTTTGTAGATGGCAGTATTGCGGTAGTGAAATTAGCCTTTAGCAGATTTCAAGCGGCGGCTGCGCGCTGGGCATTGTGCATTTTAGTGGCCGGAGCCGGCGCGCTGGCCCTGGCTGAGGCGCCTGCCGTGACGGAATCTGAAGTTGCGGCAACCACGGAAACTTATGCCTGGCCGACAACTGGAACGCTGACCGCGAAGCAGATTGGCGAGGGAGTCTGGTGGCAACCGGAGTTGAATGAGACATCGGTAACCCAGGTACTGACAGACCTGCAATCCTGGGGGGTGACTAACCTTTACCTCGACGTTTTTCGATCGGGGCACACGCTTTTCCCTTCCGAAGTATTCCCGCAGCGAGCAGATGCGTGCGGTGAGGACTGGATGGCGTTTATCATTGATGAAGCCCATAGCCGTAATATTCGCGTGCATGCATGGGCCCAGGTTCTGTGCTGGCATGAACCTGATGATGATATGCCGACTACGCACCCACTGCTGACGACGAACCCTGCCTGGCTGGAAGTTTCTGTGGATGGATATGCGGTGGATGGCAAGACTGCGGCACGCTACGTGAGCCCCGCCGTAGGGGAGGTGCGTGAAGCGCTCGTCGCGCTGGCGCACGAAATCTGCACATATCCCGTGGACGGCCTGAATCTGGATGCGGTGGAGTATAACAGCCGGATAGACTCGGGCTATAACGCCGCCGCTGTGACGGATTTCCAGGAGGAGCAGAATGAGCAACCTGCGGAGCTGCGGGTGGATATGGACAACGACAGTGGCTGGATGAAGTGGGTGAGCTACCGCGAAGACAGCCTGACCAGCGTGGTTCAACTTATGGCGGAACAGGTGCGCCGGAGCGAAGTGCTATCAGAACGGCGGATTATGCTGTCGGCTACCGTGCAACCGGGATATGGCGACACCCGCGGCATTAACCGCCGCTATCAGAATTGGAAACCATGGCTGGACCTGGGGCTTCTGGATGCGACAATTCCCGAGTGCTTCAACTCGGAGCTGCCCGAACTGGAGCAGCAACTCTGGGAGGCACGAAGCGAACACATGGGCTCGCACGTGGCGTGCGTGCCCGGGTTGCAGGTTGATTCAGGCGAAGTGAATTCGCATCCCCCGCTTAAAGAGCAGAAACGTTTGTTGCGTAATGCCGGCTTCCAGCATTGCACCGTGATGGATTATGAAGGTCTGCGTGCGGCAATGGAACAACCGGACACTGCACCGGAAGAGCGCGGTGGCTTCTGGGGATTTCTTACGCGGGATTAACTCTACGCCTGCGGGTCATGTGATTTAGTGGCTGTGGCTGTAGCTGTGGTCGTGGGCCTGGGTTTCAGTACTTACCCGGTCTTGCGTGGCTGTCGGGGTAGTGGCAATGTCTTCAGGTTCTACATTCGACAGACCAAAAAGGCTGCTTTGCAGATTGTTGCGGCCTTCGGATTCATCAATGGAATTTCCCCCGCCCCCGCGGATGAGAGTAACCTGGTAAATCCTGGGAGTGCCGGACTCGACCAGCACGTTTAAGCGTTCCTCGAAGCCGTAGCCCGGTTTGCTAATCTTAAAATTCCTGCTGGCAAACATGCCACCGCGAGGATCCTCCGGCATCTGCTGACCATCGGGTATGCTAATGGGGATTTTGAAAAAACCGTTTTCATCCGTCTGCACTTTGACGTCTTTATCGATGAGAGTGACCTCGGCACCTGCGACAGGTGCACCGGTGGTGTCGTCGGTTACATAGCCAACTATAACAGTGCCGTCTGCTGGCATTCCGTTGCTGAGGTTCTCCGGCTGAAGCTCGGCAGGCGGTGTAGATGGATCCAGCATGATGAGGTTCATGGGTGCGAAATCGAGAGCCGCTGTCTGGCGGGAATCGAGATCGTTATAACCCTTGGCTTTGAAGGCCACACGGTGATCGCCCGGGGGAACGGGGACCGACATGCGCCCTGCTTCGTCAATGGTGTTGAACACAACCTTGTCGTCTACTAGTACGGCATCAGGTTTGATGGTTTTGCCAGTAACGCTGTCGCGAAAAGAAAAATGCAGCACGCCCATCTGCTCGGCGCTTTTGGCAGGTGCCGATTCCGGCGCGGCGGCCGGCGCCACGGCCGGGGCAGAGAAAAGCGCCAGTGCTGCCAGAACAACCACAAAGCTAATACGTGAACCCATAAAGTCACCTCTGTGTAATGTGCTGTCGTTTTTGCGGAGTTACTGCAGTTCCCGTTTCCAGATACGGATATCGGCAACGGCCGGGGAGGCCGAAGCGCTGGCGGATAAAGTAAGACGGTAACGCACTGAGGGACCCGAAGGAGAAGAACTTGTGACAGCGCTGTTGTGCGTCGCAAGTTCGTGGTGTGATATGGAGGCCTGAAGCGGCGGTGTCACTCGTTTTCCGTCGGGCCGTGCGTATTTTTCGAGGGCTATCCAAGGCGACCAGTTTGTGCCGTCTTCGCTGAGAGAGATTTCTAACGTAAGAGAGGCATCGTCAGGAAGCTGGCGCGGATTACCGACGGGAGCCGCGAGGGCGGGTGCTGTCAGGGGCAGCGGGGGAGAGACCATCTGGCCGAAACGCGGTTCGGTAGTTTCGGAAATGCCGGCGAGGGTAATGGCGCCATTGCTTAAGACCAGGCCATCGCTATTATAGCCTGCAGGGATAGTCGTCCAGTTCTCGAAGCTGTCGACGACGTATCCAGTGAGAGGTGGTAAATCGGGAGGCGTGGGAGCAGAAGAAAGGAGCTTAACTCCTGAGGTAAGCGGCTCCGCGGGTTTGCTTTCTGATGTCGAAACAGGCTGCCGCATCTTGTTCTGCTCGCGGGTTGACAGGCGAGCGGTCCGTACATCAGCAGTGGTGATTTCGGCTTCCTGATGCATAGGGCGATTGCGAGATGCCGGCTCTTCCGGCCGGAGCAGCCAGGCCGCGGTGATGATTGCCACGGTGAACACGGCGGCGAGTGTGAAAACTGTTTTAGCGGAGGGTGACATCATAAACCCACTCGAAACTGCGATGGCGTCCGGAGTCCGCTGCCTCGTCGGTTTCGTAAATAGTTTCAGGCAAATTGTCGCTGGTCTTTCGCTCAAGCGCTATCGGCATGCGGCGGCGCTGGCCGCTGGCGAGGATGAGGTTTTTCATGTGAACAGGCACGTAGCCATCGGCGCGTGCCTCAAGGATTACCACTGGCTGAGCAGCCTCGGCTGGCTTTGGTACGAGCACTTGAAACTCGAAACGACCACTGAAGTCAGTGGTGGTTGTCAGGGCGGCATCCGGCAAAGAAATCTGGACCTGTTCCAACAGCCGGCCCGTATCGGCATCTGTAACATGGCCCTCCAGTATGGCTGTGCCCTCGGGAACTTGAGCGATCGTCGCCGTCGTCTGCGGATCGAGTTCAAAACTCATTACCGGTGTTGCCCCGGCAGCCACTGTTACTGCTGATTCCAGGCGGTCGTATCCTTCTGCCTGGATCTCAAGTTTATGCGGCCCTTCCGGCAGATTAAGCACCACAAAACTGCCAGCTTCTACGGTAAAGCTGGCAGGTGCTCCACTGATCAGGAGAGCTGACGGAGTCACCGCTGCACCCGTTGCCGAGTTTGTAAACTTTAGATAAACCGGGAGTGCAGTAGCTGTAGCCGGGCCAGCGCCAGCCGCCGGTACAGGCGATTGTGCATTGATAGCAGAATGTGCTATCATGATTGCAGCCGCAGCTGCAAAAGGCATCATATGCCGGTACATATTCTGAAAAAATGTCGGGCGGGCGATCACGGTTGAATCTCTGTGTTAGCGTAAAAGGGTTTCGTCAAAGACGAAAACAATACACTCGCTATTCCTCAGTCAGCGATCGCAGCTCCGCCTGCAGTTCGCGACGCTTTTCCTGCAGTTCGCGCGCCTTTCGGCTTGCTGCCATGTAGTTATCGCTACGGCCTTTATATCCGCGCCTGCGAAAGAACCATGAGATGGTGGAGAGAATTGCAATAACGCCTAACACGATACCCGCAATCCATGCCCACTTGGCAGTTTCCAGGTGATATTGGCGGGCACCGGGGATGAGGCTGCCGAACTGCGACCAGGCAAAACAGAGAATCGCTACCAACCACGTGCCTGTAGGAAACGGCCGGACATCCAGTTTCGGAATTTCCGTAGCGGTGATAACCTGGTTAATTTCTTCGTCTAATTGGGCGATCCGCCGCTGGAGGCTCTCTCTATTCATGCAGGCTTTGTTTCATCGAAGGATTGCACAAGCAAGTTTGGAGTTCGATTTATTAGCTGGTAGTTGGGCTGCAAATAATGCTTTGTGCAATAGCACCATAATGCCGAATTCCATGGCAGCCTAATGCTAACTTAATAGTGAGAACCGGCGGTTCTTCGGAGTGCGACCATGGCCATAATGCTGGAATCTGTAAGAGCTGTTCCGAGGGTGCTTTTGCCTGCCGGAATTACTACAAGCGCGCGCCCGCGCATTGAGTGGAAGTGGCTGGGGACTACTGATGCTTGGCAGGTACGGGTGCGCGAGACTGGCCGTCCCGGAGAAGAACAGAGTGTAGTATGGCAGTCGAAAGCACTGCCAGGTACAAGTTATCATACCTTCCCGGAAGCTGATCTGCCGTCTCACAGTTCGCTATGTGCTGAAGTTTGCGCGAGACATAATGGCGAGTGGACGCCGTGGGGCATGGCCTCAATCTTTCGTATCGAACCGGTTTGCCCTCTGCAAAAGGGAATTGTCATATATGACCTGCACTATACCCGCAAACTGAGTCCATTACAGGCATTTGCCCATGTGCACCTGGTATCGGCCCTGCAGGGCCTGGTTAACCGGCAGGAGCCGCGGCTTTATGTGCGGTTCGTGCAAGGTGATCCAGTCTTTGGAAACGGCCAGGTGGACATTGACCAATTCTGGCTGGACCGCCTGAAGGGTGATGATGGTTGGCTTTGCGAGTCGCTGATCCGGTGTATTTCTTCTCTGCCGGATCTGTTGGAGCTTTTTGGAGATTCCTATAACGGTCTTGTGGTGTGGGATCCGGCGGTGCCGGCAACGTCTAACGTCGCGAGTACCATCGCGGGCGCAGACGCCCTGCTCCCGGTGCCTTTCTGTTGTGATGGCACGGGCTTGTACAAGGACCTGATTATCGAGCAGCAGATACCCGTGGTAATTGACCTGCGCGGTAAGTTCACCGCCGACGGCAACATTCCAGGCACTGGCCGTCAGTCGACAGGGAGCACAAAGTGCGACGCCTATTTATGGGCATTGGATAACTACCTTGTAACGGGCAAGTGCGACCCTTGCTACATGGGCCATTATATTGATGCCTGGTGGGTGCGCAGGCCCGGCGCGGGCGGAAATATCCAGAATCACACCCTTACCAATCACGACTACTTTATTTCCAGGCGCGGGTTCTTCTGGGATTTAAACGTATGGCATGATGAAGTTCCCGTTGATGATCCTGAGCAATCCCTCGGCACCGATGCGCGAACGCTTCAAGAAATACTCGCGGTTGCAAACGACCTGACCCGAAATCGCGAAATGCTCCATGTGGGTGGCTTCACCCCGTGGTCTTTCAAATACACCAATCATCCGGGGGCAGGCGGAAAGCATGATCCGGTCGCGACAGAGTGGGAACTGGCGCGCGTGCTGTCGGCTTACAACTGCTATATAGACGCGGATGCGCTCGGGCTGGGTGCACTGGCGAACGCATCATTCCTTTGTCATTACCCGCTGCCGCAGACGTATGCCCCGGTGCTCGCCCATACTCCGCCAGAACTGAAGGATGCAGGGCTGCTGACTGAAGCCGGCCAGCCGGCCGCCAAAGATTTTATACTGAACTACGTGGGCGACTACGACAGCGCGGCCTGGGCATGGGGGGCGCTCGGTCAATTGTGGGAATCACCTGCGCGCAGTAAGGTTACTAAGGCCTGGGCCATAAACCCCAACCTGGTGGAGCGCGTGGCCCCGTTGTTTGAGCACCTTTACAAAACCCGCACGACCAATGATCACTTTATGGCAGGCGACAGCGGCGCCGGATATGTGAACCCTACGCAATTGCTGCCACCGCGTGAACCTTCGCAGTTGCCCGATGCCAGTCATGTGTGGGTGCATCACTGCCGTGCATGGTAC
>JAKFFN010000279.1:0-2352 GCA_036675025.1 Candidatus Sumerlaeales bacterium
CTACTTTTCACGTTCTACCTTCTACTTTCTACTTTATACGTTCTCCGTTCTCCGTTCTACTTTCTACGTTCTACTTTCTACGTTCTACGTTCTGCGAGCTGGCTCCGCCGGCACCGGCTTATTTCGGCCGCGATTCCGCGTGCCGCTGCGACCTCACAATATCACCCGCGCTCGTAGTCCCGTTACTCGGATCATAGATCCGGTTCGCCTTGATATCACTGATCCGCGTGCCATCCGGTCCCCCGCTGCTCAGGCGCCATTCGCCCCAGTCCTTCAGCAGTTTCTCCCCGTTCGGTCCCAGCCAGGGTTCCTGGCTCCGATCCCCCGAAAAGATCCTGCTGTTCTGCCGCGAATTCTTATAGCTGTAATCCCACACCTGCGGCTCCGGCCCCTCGAACCGCTTCACCGCAAACACGTCCGGCGGAATCGTCGACATATACGCAACCGGCGTTGTAATGCAAAGCCCCGGCACTCGCGAGAAATGCTCAAAATAATCCTGCCCATGCACCCGCGCAGGATCCTGGATATCCGTCCCCGGCGGCGTCACAATCACCGCGTACTCCGGGTATCCTGAACTATCCAGCCGATAAGTCTCCATCGCCGTCGCCAGGCTCCGCATATCATTCTTAACCCGCGAAACCTTCGCCCGCACCTGCGCCTCCAGAAAATTCGGCACAGCCACCGCCGCCAGGATAGCAATAATTGCCACCACAATCAGCAACTCAATTAATGTAAACGCACGCTTCATAGCCATCCGCATAAGCTAACCCCATGCCGATCGAATAGTCCAGCTCAATCGCCGCATAGCCATCCGCAGAATCAAAACGCCTGCCTCGCAGGGTCGAAACGCCTGTCCTCGTAGGGTCGAAACGCCTGCCTCGTAGGGTCGACGTTCCGTCGACCACTTAACACCCCCACCACCCAAACTCTCCAAGCGCCCGCAGGGCCGACGTCCCGTCGACCACTTAACACCCCCAACCCCAAACCCAACCCAAACCGCAAAGCGCCCGTAGGGTCGACGTCCCGTCTCCCACTCCACCCAGCCCCATCCGTAGGATGGACTTCCCGTCGACCACTTAACACCCCACCCAAGCGCCCCGTAGCGTCACAACCGCCGCCCATGCACAAACGCCCCGCAGGGGCCAGGGGTGATAGCCCGGGGTGCAGGAGAGAGTCCGCCTCAGCGGACGAACGACTAAACCCCGGGTCGCCCGCCCCCCCATGAAGTAGCCCTGAAAGGGCCCGCGAAGCACCAATTTCCCCCTATATTCGCTCCGCCCCTCGACCTTCTACGTTCTACGTTCTACGTTCTACGTTCTACTTTCTACGTTCTACCTTCTACGTTCTACGTTCTACTTTCTACGTTCTACCTTCTACGTTCTACGTTCTACGTTCTACCTTCTACGTTCAACGCGGCGCTTGCGCCGCCCCCGCCGCCTGGTACGCCTGCATCGTCGCAATCCCCACCCGGTTCGTCAGGATATCATGCGAGATCTCTTCCGCGATCTTCTCATAATGGAAATACTGCGTCGAATGATTCCGGATCTTCGAATAGCACTGCTGAAACTCAATCATCCCCGACTTCACATCAAACACCGCGATCTGAAAACTCGCCACGCTCGCGAAACTGCCCGGCGCCACCGCCTTACGCAATTCACTGTCGCAGATGTGCCCCACCACCACCTTGTCCACACCCATCTCCCGCCCAATGCTCACCGGGTCCAGCAGCAGGATCGCCTTCGCCAGTTCATCACTGCTCATCTTGAACTTGTCGTTCAGCAGGTCCTTCTTATCCGCATAATAAATCTTCAGGTCGCCACGGGTCCGCACCTGGTACACACACTCATCCCGCAGTTCATCCGAAAGCAGATCCGCCGCCATCCGGCCAACGTTCGCGTTCACGTAAATATCCTGACGCCCCAGCCACCAGCCGCGGCTGTCCTTCTCCGTCACCACGTCCCGCGCCTTATAGTTAATCTCCCGCGTGCAGCAGTCACGCCACTCCTTCACCCGCGGCGACACACTAAAATCCAGCACCACCGCAGTAGGCACCGGACCCGCCGGCGGCTGCGGTTTCAACCGCGGCACGAGCTGCCCCTGCACAGGCCCCGCAAGACCCAACATAATAAGCACCAATGCCGCCATCAAACGCGAAAAATTAACCATGCCGAAATCCATACCCCCGCCAACAAGCTTTGCCAGAGAAAAATTTCAATAGCAACCCAAGCCCCACCTTCCGTCCCAAACCCACACACACCGCCCCCTCAACCCTCAACTCACTCCCCATCCTCCGACCCTTCCCCTCCCCGCTGTCAACTGTCCACTGTCCACTGTCCACTGTCCACTAGCCAC
>JAKFFN010000155.1:0-14306 GCA_036675025.1 Candidatus Sumerlaeales bacterium
CACCCCACTGCACTTCACCAGTCGGTGCAATCTTCTGCACATAAATTCGTTAATTCGTTTGCCGTTTCCGTGATTTTCCCATGCGATAAAAGTGTTTCCATCAGCATCGTGCGTAATTGCTTTCCGTTTCTGATCGCCAGTGCCGGTAGCAATGGGATTGTTGTCTACGATGCTTGTACTCCATTGAGTTTGAGCAGTGGTAATGGATACAAGGCAGCTTACCAGTGCTAGTGTGAGCAACGGTGCAGCATACAACTTAGTGCTACGAAGTTGCCGAACGACTGGGGTGGAGCTTAAGGATGCGGACATGAATGAGGCTTTCTAACAGCTCAAAATTTGCGCAGCGCTCCTGCTTTGTTACGCCTACAGGTCTCACGCGCGAGAAATAATCTCGCGCATTCCGGTGGCGGTGGGTGAGCAAGTAAAGAAAAATTTTGTGCAGGTGAAAATTTGTGCGAAGTACTGACGCCAGACAATGCTGCCCCTGCAGGGCTAAATTGGGAGGGTGAGCCTACCCGGGGTTCCGTCGATGGTCCGGCTACGCGGACACTTCTCCATCACCCCGGGCTGTCACCCCTGGCCCTTGCAGGGCGTTTTTCAATTTCTGTCAAATCGGAGGGTGAGCCGACCGGGGGTTCCGTCTAGAGGGTCCGGCTGCGCGGACTTTCTTCGTCACCCGGGACTGTGACCCCTGGCCTTTTCAGGGCGTTATCGGGTCGGGTTTCTACGGGATGTGCGCAGGATCTGTCCCGAGAATGTGGACATCGAGCGCCAGTTTGCTTCCACAAGATGCCTCGCACTGCTTAGAGTAAGTCACCGTGACGATATTTTCGCCGTCACTGTTCCGAATAGATGACCGTTACGACGTTCTCGCCCGGGCGGCGGAGTTTGAGTTTCAGTTCGCCGTTTTCGAAGAGGCTGTCGGTGAGGGGGACGGGTCCGCCGTTGATATCAAAGCGGTGGGGTCGGGTGGGCAGGCGGATGGCGACGGTGTTTGGGTTTTCGCTTTTGTTATCGAGGCGCAGGGTGAGTTTGCGGCGTTCGTCGTCGTCGGGCACCTCTTCAAGCCGGGCGCCGAGGAAAGCGCCGTTGTCCCAGTCGAGAATGACGACGCCGTCGGTTTTCTTTGTGGCGATTTCTGCCACGACGGGCGGCGCCAGCCACCACAGGTAATTGTTGGCGTGGGCCTGCTCCAGGTATTCGGTCAGCGTGGCGAAGCTATCGCCGCCGAGGCGGGCGCGCAGGTAAATGTGGGGCAGGGTAATGTAGCCGCTGTTGCCCTTATATAATGTATCAAACGGGTAGGTGAACTTGCCGTTCATCCACTGGGGGTAGCTTTTTTCAAAGATCTGTTCGTAATTGCGCAGGGCATCCTGGGCATTGGCCATGTAGAGATCGAAGTTTTCCGTCTGGATGCCGTTGCCGCTGATGTTGCTGGTTACGTTCCACGGGTAGCGGTTGAGTTCGCCGCTGAGGAAGCCTTTGCCTTCATGGAAGCCAAGCACCATGCTGTTGTCTTCTTTAAAGCCGTTGGACGCGGCGAAGTCATTGTAGGCGAAGCGGTTGAGGGCGGGCAGTGCGGTGCGGGCGAGGGTGTAGAGTCCATAGTGATAATCGGCAGTGCGGCCGGCGGCGCGGGCCAGCTTTGTATAGGCGACGGCGGCCGCGTAGGTGGCGTTCATGCAATCGCCAGCGCCGGTGCCGTGGCCATGGGCACTGTTTGATGCGCGCATCCATTCCCAGTCGTCGGTCACGGTGAACCATGAGAATATCCGCTCAACAGCTTCCCAGTTTTCCGCCGGCAGCTGCCAGTTACCGGTGTATTTCACATAGGTGGACAGGCCGTACAGGGCGAGGCCATTACCCCAGTCCTGGTCATATTGCTTATAGTAAGGGCCCTGGATGAAGTAGGTGTACCAGTAATCAAGGCCCGATTGCGGTTCGGTTTTCTTGTTCCAGAAATGGCCGCCGAGGGCGGGGATAATCGTCGCGGCGCTGTTGCGGCTTAGCTGCTGCTGCTTTTCCGGCGTAAGGTAGCTGAATGCCTGGTAGGCCTGGGTGCGGGATTTGTAAATGGCATCGACAGCGGTGAAGCTGGTGGTGGTACCAAGGTCGCTCAGGGCATACTGGTTAATCAGCGCCTTCAACTGGTCCTGGCCAAACATCTCAACCGGTGCGCGCTCGCGGTGGGTGGGCACTGGGAGATCATAAGAAAGCAGGTGAACCTGGTTTTCTGCAGAGCCCGCCGCAGCCCGGGTGGCTGTGGTACCCGTGGTGGCTGCATCCAGCGGTTCGCAGTAATGCATATCACCGGAAAACGCCAGCACACCGGTAGACGACGTGGCCGGACCGGCCACAGGATAATCAAGGGCCTGCTGCGCGTAATCAACCTGCGGCGGGCGAATCAGCAGCGGACCGCCTATGTCAATGCCGGCAGCCGGACGATACCTGGCCACCTGGTAAATACGGATGGAGGTATCATTTTTAACAGGCGCGAAGTACTCATCAACCGCAACCGGCTCATACAGACCCACCCGGAACCATTGACGAAGCACCTCGGCGGGATCGCCGCCGGGCCGTACAGCCAGGGCCAGGTCTGATAAGGATTTTGGATCGGCATCCTGCGTAACCCGGTAAAGGCCGACCGGGTAAAAAATATAAACACGCGCATCTGACCCGGCGCCGTTTGCCCGGGCCAGGCTCACATCAATATGAGAATTGGCCTGCGTCACATTGACAGATAAACCCGAAGTAGCCAGGATGGCCGGAGTTTGAGACGGGCCGGCAGGTACAAATCCATACACAGACAAACCGGCCGGCTTGCTGCCAAATACCGCATTGGCTTCCTCATCCGTCAGGGGAAATACATAGCCGCGCTTTTCTGGAAACCTGACGCGCAACTGCAGAACCTGCCCTTGTTCGAGATTATAAACCGTGCCCGGATAAAGCAGGTTTTGTCGAGCCGTATAGACGAGCGGTGCATTTCTTGACGTGCCGGTCACGCGGGTAAGGCTATGCCATCCGTCAACCCCGGATTCTCCGGGTCCCCGGACAGTTTCAACCTTATCAACCTGACCCATGGTTACATCAAAGCCGGGGCCGCGATGTATGGCGATGCGCGTAGGACTGATCTCGCTGACAGCCGGCAGACCGTTATGCTGAAATTCGCCAAACCTGCCAAAGGCGGGTCGCTTACGCTGAAGAAGGGTAGCGCTGACCGCAGGGTCGGCCGCCGTGATTGCGGCAATGGCCTCAGCGGGATTGATGGTAGCAGGCGGCGTGGTTACAGCATCGGCGGATGCCACAGGCGCTGCTGGCTCCATCGGGGGCGTCAGGCAGAAAGATAAGGTTTTCGATTTTATACCAAAGGTCGATCGACCACCGGGGCCCGACATGCGCAGGGCAAACACGTTGACGCCCGGCTTAAGGTATTTGTGCTCAATCTCATACATTCGCGGCCTGAACTCTGCCACGCCCCACCCGGTTGTACTACCCACCAGGTTGCCATTAAAAAAGGCTTCGTCGTTGCCATCGATATCGCCAATGGTTATGCGACCGCAACTGCCCGGCGGCAGAGGATCGGGCAACTGCACGAAACAGAACAGGATACCCGTGCCGCCATGGGTGGCACTGCGCAGCGTAACTGTAGGCGTGGTTGGAGTACCACGGGAGCGTATGGCCTCTACGGCGCTGTCAGGAGAAAGATCTGCCGAGGCATACCAGGTAATGCGGCTGAGGTCGTAACTCTTCAGATCAAACACCGGGGGACGCTCAGAGGGCGTTTCCTGGGCCTCAGGAGCTGATATATTAGTGCTGGTGGTATTCTGTGCCCGGCTGGTAGCAGCCAGACTTAAAAACGCCGCAATCACGGCCCACGATGTTCGTTTCAGCACAAGGTTTCCCACTCTCCTTCAGGCCTGTTCCAGCACGTAAGACAGAAGAAATCGAGATTATGGCATCGCTCTGCCCTAAATTTCTACTCGTCCAGCCATTGGCCAGAAGCTTTGCCGAAGTAAAACCGATAACTTACAGAGGGCGTCAAGAGACAAAAGCCGGGCCGCTCTGGCACAACCAGGTCATTATTCCAGGAACTGGAGCATCTGAAAATGAATGATCTAACAACCGTAACGATGGTGGCAAAGCAGCTTTCGGTCAGCAACAAGCGCGTGTACCAGTTGATTAACGCCGGCCGGCTCGACAGCCTGAGGGTGAGCCCGCGGGCTATCCGCATAACGCGGTCAAGTGTGGAGCGGTTCATAAAAGAACAAGTAACCGAGGAGAAACGGGAGTTGGGCCTGGACATGGGTGATCTGCCTCAGCGGCGCCGGATCCAGGGGTTATAACCTGCCAGATTTTTTTATAAAACGTATATCGGCGGTTTAAAATACAAAACAGGAACGGTGATTGCTCTATATTTTGCCGAAATTGGAAGATCAGGCGCGCTACTGTTATTATTATATATCTTTGTATTGGATATAATAGAAGCAGTAGTAGGGCCTGTGGATTTGGGGATAACCCGCGAACCTGAACATTTTCAAATGTTTAAGGTGCCGCATTGGATGTTGGCAGATTATGTGTCTGTCCACAGCAGACCTCACGCGCCGTGAGGTTTTATAAATCCTGCCCAAATCCTCCACGATAAGCAGAAGGGTTGTGGGAAACTTCTTCACGATTCTTCATGGCCAATCTTGTCATTTTCGTGTCACTTTCCTTTCTCTCTGCCTTGATAATTCAATGGGTTATTCACATATCCACAGGGTTTTCCCCAGCCCGAAAGTTTTGTGGATGAAAATCCTGACAAGTTACCTAAGTTGAGTTTAATCAATAGTTTAAAACACAACGGGCCCGGCACCTAATCTTCATTTGGGCTGAGATTCGGCTGAAATCGTGCAAAATCTTGTGCTTTTATTCGTAAAAAGTTGAAATGTCCCCGTCACGCAATCCTTTGTGTAAAAACTGCAATAATAGCCGGGGTAATTTCTATAGTGTCGTTAAGCCAGTTTCTCAATCCGGGTGCATCGCTTTTTATGTTAAGCGATGCTGAAACGCGATCCATCAGCGCAGAAAATCCTGATGGAAAAAAAGGCGGCGGTGCCCGGTATGTTCCTGCCCCCGACAGCCACGCGGGAGATCTGGGGCAGGGATGGAAGGCGCGGGCCTTTATTAATTTACCGGCCGGATCTGTGACAACCCTGGCAGATATTGATGGGCCGGGCATCATCCAGCACATCTGGCTCACGGTGCACCCGGATCTTTATCGGAATGGCATAATCCGTTTTTACTGGGATGGTGAAGAGACCCCGTCAGTGGAATGTCCCTTAGGCGATTTTTTCGCCAACGGCCATGGCCTCCGATATGACTTAAACTCTATAATGGTGGCGGTCAATGCCGATGGCGGCTTCAACTGTTACTGGCCTATGCCCTTCAGGAAACGCGCCGTCATAACAATTGAAAACCAGCGAGACGTGGAACAGAAAGGGTTCTATTACCAGGTTACCTACGCCCTGACTGATGTGCCCGCAGATGCTGCCTACTTCCATGCCCAGTGGCGACGCAGCCTTACCACCCGCGAAAATCCGGAGCATGTGATAGTGGATGGCGTTAAAGGGCGGGGTCACTATGTAGGCACCCACATCTCGTGGGTGCAGATGAGCAACGGCTGGTGGGGCGAGGGCGAGGTGAAATTCTACCTGGACGGCGACAGCAAATACCCCACCATCTGCGGTACCGGTACAGAAGACTATGCTGGCGGCGCCTGGAATTTTGGCGACCGCATCTTCAATGCACCGTTCAGTGGTTATCCTTTACGCCGGGTAGCGCCGGGCGAGGTGCCGCGCCATGCCCTTTACCGCTGGCATGTACCTGACCCGATTAGATTTAAGCAGGATCTGCGGGTTACCGTTCAGGCGCTGGGGTGGTATCCAAATCACAAGTTCCAGCCCCTGACAGATGATCTCGCCTCTGTTGCCTACTGGTACCAGGCAGAACCTCATAATGCGTTCCCCGCTATTCCAGATACAGAAGGACGCTGGAGCCGTTGACGGACCTGGCCCTGGTAGCCATTTCAAATGCTGGCGTTGGCCTTTTGATCATGGCGCTTGGAGTGCCGTTGATCATGCGGAAAGTGCCAATGAATCACTTCTATGGAGTCCGCTTTTCTCTCAGCTTTAAGTCAGATAAGAACTGGTACGACATAAACCATACCGGTGGGAAGATCATGATCGGGTGGAGCCTGCTCTTTATTCTCTATGGCTTATATGGTCTGGTTTTACCGCAGAAGTCGCTTATAGTTTATGCGTTAGGCAGTGCTGTCGTCTCACTGCTTATAGTTATCGGAATGAGTATCCATGTGTACATTGTCGCCCGGAAAATTGATCGGCGGAACAGCGGCATCGACAAAACGTAAGCAGGATAGGCGTGTGAAATCTTGCATTTGTTTTTCTTTGCGTCTTGGTCTCTACGCGTCAACTTTGGTCAGTAGCTTCCAATAATAATTACGCAAAAGGATCCCCATGTCACCCTCGCACGTCATCGGCATTGATGTAGGCACCGGCAGCGCCCGGGCCGGAGTCTTTGATCTGCAGGGGCGAATGGTGGGGCTGGGCGTAAAGGCTATCCAGACCTGGCATCCTCAGCCGGATTTCGTGGAGCAATCATCCGCAGACATCTGGAAAGCCGTGTGCACCGCCGTGAAGACCGCTCTCAAACAGGCGGGAATCAGCGGGTCAGAAATCGCCGGCATAGCCTTTGATGCGGCCTGTTCGCTGGTAGTTGTTGATGAGCGTGACCGCCCGGTTACGGTTTCGCCCACGGGTCGCGATGAACAGAACATCATCGTGTGGATGGACCACCGCGCCATCATCCAGGCGCGTAAGCTTACTGAGCAGGGCCACGAGGTCATCAGCTACCTTGGCGGTAAAGTTTCGCCCGAGCACGCCATCCCCAAAGTTATGTGGATGAAACAAAACCTGCCCGATACCTGGCAGCGTGCCCACCGGTTCTATGATCTGCCCGACTGGCTTACCTACCGCGCCACCGGCCGCGATGTGCGCTCTCTGTGCACCACCGTCTGCAAGTGGACCTACCTCGGCCATGAGAAGGAAGGCCAGCGCTGGAACAAGGAATTCTTTCGGAAGAACCGCCTCGGCGATGTCGTTAAACGCGGCGCGTTCGGCGAGGTAATTGAACCCATGGGCGACTGCGCCGGCGGGCTCAACTACCAGAGCGCCCACGAACTCGGCCTAGAAGTCGGCACCCCCGTCGCCGTCGGAATTATCGATGCCCACGCCGGGGGCCTGGGCGTTCTCGGCATGGGCAAAAAGCCATCGGCCGGCGCCACCTCCAGCGGCAACATATATAATGATGTCCTTTGCCTCATCGGCGGCACCAGCACCTGCCACATGGTCGTCAGCCAGAAGCCCCGCTTCGTGCCCGGCGTGTGGGGGCCCTACTACAGCGCCATGATCCCCGGCATGTGGCTGAACGAAGGCGGCCAGAGCGCCACCGGCGCCCTTATGGATTTCGTAATTACCAGCCACAAGGCCTACCCCGATGCCCTGAAAGACGCAAAAAAAGAAAGCATCACCATCTACGAGTTTCTCAACCGCCAGGTTGATCGCCTTGTGGCCGACCGCGGACTCAAGCGCCGCTGCGAACTCACCCGCGAGTACCACGTGCTCCCCTATTTTCACGGTAATCGATCCCCCAATGCCGACGCCTCCGCCCGCGGCGCCATCCACGGTCTCCAGCTCCACGCCGCCCTGGATGATCTCGCCCTTCAATACTATGCCATCGTGCAGGCCATCGCCTACGGTACCCGCGATATTATCGAAGCCCTCAACGCCAAAGGCTACGCCATCACCCGCATGCACGCCTGCGGCGGCGGAACAAAAAATCCCCTCTGGATGCAGGAACACGCCGACGCCACCGGCTGCGAAATCATCCTCCCCCGAGAACCCGAAGCCGTCATACTCGGCAGCGCCATCCTCGCCGCCGTCGGCTCAGGCATCCATAAAGACATCCCCACCGCCATGCAAGCCATGAGCGCCCCCGGCGCCACCATCAAACCCGACAAAAGATCCGCCCCCTACCACGCCGCCAAAATGCAAATCCACCGCGCCCTCTACGCAGACCAAAAAAAGTATGATGCGATGGTGGCAAAAACAGGCGTTAGCGGCAAGAAGTGACAAATGCCAATAGACCTCGTGCGAAATTCGTTGCACGGGCGGCCTGCATCAGGAACTTCTCCGGGTGCTAACAGTCGAAAAAACAGTTGAAGCGCCCTTGTTTCGGTGGGTACTTTGATATACCTTAAACGTAATCAGCGCGGGGATGGTGGTTTTTTCCCTGGAGTGGTTGCGCATTAACCCGAAGCGGCTTCCTAACCGACGGGGCGAATGGTGATGTTGAGATGTCTATTTTCCGCAAGATAACTGGTAAAGGCGACGACGCCAAAGTCGGAAACAATGAAGCTGCGGCCAAGCCAGCTGCTCCTCCTGCGCAGGGTGGTGGCGGGCCTCGTCCGCCCCAGCGCCCCCAATCGCCTGACCAGAAGGTGGCGGTAGGTAACACCGAGGCGGGAAGTCGCCTGCGCCCGACCGAGCGGCTTCCAGAGCTGAACGTTGGCGCGGAGCAGGACATGCTCCAGATCCTGTGCGACCAGGCCGGTCTGAAACTTGTCCGCATGACGGATTACCCGAAGGCGAACCTCACCAAGGACCTGCTGAAGAAGATTCCTTCGGACCTGGTGCGCAGCTGGAAAGTTTTCCCTGTAGAATTTGATGCGACGACCGGCACCATGACTATTGCCATTGCCGACCCGCTGAACGTGCGCGTGGTTGATGACCTGCGCCTGATGCTTAACAGCGCCGAAGTGCGCGATATTGAAGCGGTGGTTGCCAAGGAAGACGAGATCTCTGATTACATCAACATCTACTATGGTGTTGGTGACCAGACTCTTGACCAGGTGGTTGAGGGGCTGGAGACGGGCGAATCAGATGAAATCGCGACCATTGAAGGCGCTATTGACCTTAGTGATCTTGGTAAGATCCAGGCGCAAGAGCCGATTATCCGGTTCTGTAACCTTCTGATTCTCCAGGCTATTAAAGAGCGCGCCAGTGATATTCACATTGAACCATTTACCGGGGTGCTTCGTATCCGGTATCGTACCGATGGTGTGCTGCGTGAAATCCCGAGTCCGCCGAAGAGCTGGCAGGCTGGTGTATTAAGCCGCCTCAAAGTTATGTCGGTCATGGACATTGCCGAGACGCGTCGCCCGCAGGATGGACGTATCAAGCTGGTGATTGACGGCCGCGAAGTTGACTGCCGTGTTTCGGCGCTTCCTGTGGTGCACGGCGAGTGTATCGCCATGCGTCTTCTGGATAAGAGCGCCATGCAGGTGGGCGTTGCCCAGATCGGTATGACGGACGCGGTGCTTGAGCGCTTCATGCGCATCGTTAAGCGACCGAACGGCATCATGCTGGTAACCGGCCCGACTGGTAGCGGCAAGACGACCACGCTCTACGCTGCGCTTAACGAAATTAACGAGCCGACCGAAAAAATCATCACCACGGAAGATCCGGTGGAGTATCAGCTGGAAGGCCTGGTGCAGGTAAATATCAACCCGAACGTGGGCCTTACCTTTGCCCGCTGTCTGCGCGCTATTCTACGTCAGGATCCGGACGTTATCCTCGTGGGTGAAATCCGTGACTCTGAGACGGCGCAGATCGCCATCCAGGCATCGCTCACCGGTCACCTTGTGTTCTCAACCCTGCATACCAACAGCGCTGCTGCAACGATCAGCCGTCTTGTGGATATGGGCGTGGAGCCGTTCCTTATTACTTCGACCCTTGCTGGTATTATTGCTCAGCGCCTGGTGCGTATGACGTGTCCGCGCTGCCGTGCGCCGTACAAACCTTCGCCGGAGGAACTGGCGGAGTTTGGCACGACGACGGAGGAAGTGGGCGATATCACCTTTATGAAGGGGCGCGGCTGCGATGAGTGCCATGGTTCCGGATATAAATGTCCCATCGGTATTTTTGAACTTCTGGAAGTGACGGAAGAAATCCAAAACCTGATCCTGAGCCAGGGAACGACGGACGAAGTGCATGACACGGCGGTTAGCCAGGGCATGACGACGATGCGTCAGGATGGCTGGCTGAAGATCTGCCTGGGCGTGACGACGTTTGAAGAAGTGGCGAAACATACGCCGAAGGAAAACCCTGACCAGATTCGTCGCGAGATGAAGGATACAATCCGGGAAACGGCGCAGGAGATGAACCCGAACTGGGAGCCGGAGCCGGTGCGGCCGATGTCGGAAATCCAGGGGCAAGGCCAGGGCAAACCGGGTGATGGCCAGATGAACGCACCGCAAGCGACGCCTGTGTCGCAGGGTGTGCCGACGATTGAACTGCCTAGCGTGGAAGACCTGGAAGCGGGGAAGACAGAGTAGTGGCTGGGATTTAATTAGCCGCAAAAAGGCGCAGAAGTCGCAAAAAAAAGCGGCACCACAAAAAGCACAAATTGCTGCACAAAAAACACAAAGAGAAGATTAGTAAAGCGTCGGAGCCCGGCAGTTGCGGTTAACGTGACTGCCGGGTATTTTTTTGTTTAGCCACAAAAAGGCACAGAAGGCACAAGAAAGAGATTAGATTAGCGACAGGAGCGACAAGTGAAAGTTCCAGTTATACCTTTGCGGTACGTATTGGCGGTTGTTTGCTTACTTGTCATGATCAGCTATGTAACACCCTTCAGCCAGTGCAAAACCATAAGCTATCTCGATATTGTTAATGGCAGACGCATGACCGTGGAGAAAAATTTAGGGTTTGTTACATCATCACAAGTTGAGGAAACGCACTTTTCCAAACTTGTATCAGATGTGGGACTGGAAGACGAACCAGACTGGGTGATCGTTTCTGATGTAGGCTCGGATATATTTGGGAATCCAGGTTTCAACTTTATGTACGCTGGAAGTCGATTTCTAAAACCATATGAGGATTTTGCGAGCATACCATTTCCCAGAATGGGAATGTCTAATCCAACTACAGCAGTTCTGGAGATGAGACGTCTTGCTAAGAAAGACGATGGCGATGGGTTGCGACTATTTGTTGCACAACTTCAAAACGCGTACTTAACGCATAAAGCTTTAGTGACTACTGGTTCAGTCACCATAAGAGGCGCCACAAATGAAAATAACCCTAAAAGTTCAAGCACACCGGTTGTTCCGCAGTTGCGATTAATCTGACTGTCGGGAGTTTTTTTGACACAAAGGCACCAAGGCACGAAGAGAAGAAAAGAAAGAGTACTGCTATTGCGAAAGGGGAATGCATAGCGATGTCGTGGCGAGGGTGGTTGCCGATTTTGGGAGTATTAGTTTTTGCCGGGATAATGCTTTTAGTCGTGCGGACGCCGCGGACACGCACAGTTCAACTGGATATTATCAATGGCAGACATCACGTTGTTGAAAAGCTGTTCGGCGTCACGGTCAGGGATGAGATCGTTGATACTGAGTTCTCTAATTTGGTTGTGCAGCACAAATTAGAAGATAAACCGGAATGGGTTCATATTGTGCACGGGCATCCGGGAAATGAGTACCGGCGTTTTGCTACCATGGTATACCCGCACTCGTCCATGGACGATCCGACTACGTATATACTCGAGATGCGCCGCCTGGCAAAGATCGATGATGAGCCGGGATTGAATGGATTACTAAACCGCATTACTGGCCAGGATGACTGGCCCTCTATTTAGCAATGACAGCCGGAGTTGCATTTTTTGCTACAAACAGGCACAGAATATTCGATGGATTTTCATTCAAAGTCTAAAGGGTAAAAGAGTGGGACTAAGAAAGCGGTTAAGGTACTTTCTTTGTGGCTTTGTAATCTTGATGGTGCTTGTACTACTGGCACCGCTGAGCCCGCGGACTACGTCAGTATACTTAGATCTTGTAAATGGCCGACATAAGACGGTGGAACGCCTGTTTGGATTTGTACGATCGGAAAAGCTGGGGGAAACCGACTTTTCTGAACTCGTCGCCAAACATAATCTGCAGGGAGAGCCGGAATGGGTGAGAATATCCTACGTTGGAAGTGGGCTCTTTGGCGGGTTTGAATTCTGTGCCATCCCTTACCACGCTGAGCTATGGACAGATTACGGAAAGTTCGCCGGTAAATACTACCCATCAAGTGGAATGGATGACCCGACTACGACCATTCTTGAGATACGCCGCCTTGCGAGAATCGGCCATGGAAGAGAAGTCGGACAGTTTATTATGAAGTATAGGGAAGCCGTTGCAGCGGCCGATCACGGTCAACTATGATTAGCACGTTGTACTGGCTTTTTTGCGCCTTTTGCGCTTTTTTGCGGCCATTAAAAATTCCCCGGCAGCCACTTGGTTCTGTGTAGCTGCCGGGGATCGTTGTTTCTGTTTTTGTGTTTCTTGTGTTTGTTTTGTGCTTTTTGTGGTTAAGCTTTTGGCCTGATCCGCTTACTCGCTTTTCGTACCCGTGGTTGCTTTATCCTTGGCCCCGGTTATGCTTTTGATGTAATCCACTTCTTCCTGTTTGTACGGTGTACCGTCGGTGCGGAAGATATCGTGGAACCACAGCGGCGGCTCTTCGCCGTACTCTTTATCCCAGCTATCCCAGGGGAAGATCGTCTGGCTTTTGCCGGAGACGAAGCCCCAGTTGTAGGCGCCGATCTTGTTCTCTTTGAAGTAGCCGAGAATCGGATCAAACGTGCTGCCGAGAGGGCGCGCCATGTACTCGGTGCAGACGATGGGCCGCTTGTAACGCTGCAAGTTTTCCACCGCGTTCTTCATCTTCTCCAGCGGTTCATAGCTGTGGAAGCTGATGATATCGCTGTTGTCGATCTGTACGCGTTCGGTGGGTGTGAGCTTACTGTCGTCGGGGAAATGACCGACCCATACGCCAGAGGTGAGGGGCTGGCTGGGGTTGGCGGAGCGAACCCACTCGAAGGTTTGCTGCAGGTATCCCGGGATCAGCTCTTTCTTGTTTGGCAGTTCCACATCTTTATACTGAGGAACCGGGTTGTCGGGCTCGTTCCATACATCCCACACGTGAACGCGCTTGTCGTCTTTGAAGTGGCTGACAACGCCAACCACGTAGTCCTTCATGGCGGCAAACTTTGCCGGGTCTTTCAAAACTTCGGCACCGGGCGACTGCACCCAGCCGGAGTTATGAACCGACGGCTTCGGCGCGGGCTGTTTGCCGGGCTTGGGGAACGGATCCCATACGCTGTCGAAGATAACGAGCATGATACCGATGTTGTGCTTCTCAGCTGCATCCAGAACCTGGTCAATGCGCTTAAGGAAACCTTCCTTATCCTGCTCCCACAGCATGTGGTGGAGGAAAACGCGCATGCTGGTGAAGCCCAGGTTCTCGGCCCAGGCCAGTTCCTTATCAATGGCCGCAATATCAAAAGTGTCAGCCTGGAACATCTCAAGCTGGTTGATAGCGTAGGCGGGGGCGAAGTTGGCGCCTACCAGCCAGGGCTGCTTGTCATACCAGGTGTTGGCCTTTTCTACTGACCATGGGGCGGTTGTGGTGCTGTCATTAGCTGCGAAACCGGGAGTCGTCATAGCGCACCCTGCTGCGAACAGAACTGCTGCGGCAATTTTGCGTACCATATCTGCTGAACTCTTTCCATTACGATTCTTTCACCTGCACTCGCCGAAGGGAGTTAATCGGATTTGAGACTGCAAAAGGGCGGGCAGGGTTTCCACGTGTCAATGATGAAGGTGAGAAAGTGAGAAAGTAAGAAGGTGAGAAGGTGAGAAGGTGAGAAGGTGAGAAGGTGAGAAGGTGAGAAGGTGAGAACTGGGAGATTGAGAAATTGTTAAGAACAAGCACATGTATTTTTACCAGCTGCCGTGGATGAGGTAGTTTATCTGCAGACCAGACGGATAAACAGCAATGGCGGAAATGTCGGGGCCGTGTTGCTTGAGGAAATCCTCGGCTTCGGGTTTTGACATGATCATCATGGTCGTGGAAATTACCTCAGACCATGCGGCTGTAGGGGCTTTTGCCCAGCTGGCTATGGCTGGGGCAGATTCACCGGAGTGGGGGTCTTTGATGTGTTCGCCCTTGACGGCTGTGCCGCTACCGCTGAGGGACGCATTTTGTAGCAGGGTGCTGCGGACGCCGGTTTCGTCGCGGTAATCGCCGGATACGCCTACTAGCCAACTCTGGCCGTCGGGCCCGGACCCGCGGGCGAGGACGCTGCTGGTGCCGCTGCTGAGGAGGGCATTGCTGATCTCCCATTCGTCGAGGTGGCACATGGCTTTATCC
>JAKFFN010000178.1:0-14297 GCA_036675025.1 Candidatus Sumerlaeales bacterium
GATCGCAACAATACACAGTACCCGAAGGACTGGCAGGACAACGTCTACACCTTCGACAGTACTGGCCCGTCGAAAAAGCTGTTCGATCAGAATCAGTACATCGTTTACGATCCCACCAATGGCACAGTGAGCTATGGCGGCATCTGGTACGTAAAAGGGTCTTCGCCCTACCACTCATTCCATTAAACCTAAACTATTGAATCGGAGGATTCTCATGATTAAGAACCATTTAGCTATTGGTGCTGCCATTCTTGCTTTGCCTGTATTGAGCAGTGGCCAGTCTGTTACTGTAAGTAAGACTGCAACAGCTGACTATACCAGCATTGCTGCAGCAATTGCCGCTGTCGAAACCAATGCGGCCGTACCCAACATAGTGCGAGTAATTGATTCTGCCAAATACGAGGAATCTCTTACGATCTCGCAGCCGCTGGTGCTGGAGGCCACGGAAGAGGAAAGAGCGACTATCCTGGTAAACTTCAACCCTATCGGGACGCTTGAGAACGGCGGAATCGTCATTAACCTGCCTTCTACCATGACAACGGGCACGGTTGAATTGCGAAACTTCGAAATACTCCCATCAGTGTCTACGGCTGGTCTGCGTATGCGGACGGCTATAGAGAGTAAAAACAACAACCTGTTTCTTTGGGTAGATAATTGCCTGATTACGGCAAACGACGGCAGTAATGAACCTATTGTTACCAGTGGAACCGAGAGCCGCATATTCGACCTGATACCTACCCAGCCCACCTATAAGCCCGAGATTGTGCAATGGGGCGATGACGGCATTGTTCTCGGTCGCACGACAGACGGCGCTTTTGAAGGTGCCGGGGTTGAACTTCTGTTTGAAGATAGTATCATCAGTCATTTCCGGGATGACTATAATGACCATCCCATAGACCCGGTTCCCTATGCTATAGTGATGCAAAGCTCCTATACGTATGACATGCCTGCGCCGCTTCCGACAGAGTTTCGTCTGACTCGCATTGAAGGTGAGTCGGCAATTTCCTTCGCAAGAATAGGGCTGCATGTTACTGGTGACATCATCACCAAATCTGATGGTGAACGTATCCGCATGAGAGGATTTGCTGATACTGCGATTCATTTAGCCGGCGGAGCAAACACCCGCTCGATCAATGACGTGATTATTGATGGTGGCAGCAACAACGGCATCTGGGATGAAGGCGTGGGAACCACGCGCATGACGATGACTAATTCCATCATGTTTTACTTTGGCCGCCATACAATTATGGTTCGCAAACCAGTAAACCACTCCGCTGAGGGGCTTATGACGATCGAGGATTCGACGCTGGTTGGTGGCCGGACAATTAATACAGGGCACTCTTACCGTCTCGAACCTGGTACCCTTTTGGACGTGGTAATCAAAGATTCGATTATCGGTGGCCAGAACGGGTTCCCCAGCGCCGGTCTTAACGTCTTTTCACTGGCGGGTGACAACACTGTAACGTTGATGGGAACGGCAATACTTCAGGAAGGACCATTTTCTCTGCGGAATACGAGCAACAATCCGTTCTCATTGAGTGCTACTTCCACGGTTGTCGGCACAGCGACTACAGGGGCCGATCCAATGTTTATGGCCGCGGATGGCACTGGTGACCCACATCACTGGACATTCCTGCCGCCATCACCCGACTTTATGAATGTTCAAAATACCGCCTATGCGACAGCAGACTCTGAGGGCGGACCCCTCGGCGGCGGAGCCGAATACGTCGGCTCCGACTCCAATGTTGATTGCTGGCATCTTTACTAAGAGTAGCATAATGCGTAAATCCGGGAGAGGCCGGCACGGCCAGTCTCTCCCGGGCCTGCACCAATCGTTCCACCATTTTCAGCTGCAGTATTCTCCTAGGAGTTTCCCGATTGTCTATTAAACAGATCTTTGTAGCAGCAGCGGTTTTTTGTGTCACTGTTTCAGCTGTTTCAGGCGCACAGGTAAAGCTTAACATCGTTCCCGTCGACCCCCTGGTGAAAGTCTTCAGGGATAGTGAGATTAAGGCGGACGGCTCAGCCTTGCAGGAATCTGCCCGGGGAGAACATGCAACGTGGCAGGTCGTGTTGACGTCCTCCCCTGTAGAGATGCTCGATGTTCGCTGTGATGTCACAACTTTTACGCGGTCCGGCAGCTCCACTGCCACACTTCCTGTTAAGGATGTCCGTTTTGTAGGATACGTGGCGAGTAGTCACAGTGCAAAAAAACCTGCCAAAGATCAGCTTCGCCCCGCACCTGCCATGTTCCCTGATCCTCTGCTGGAGGAAGATAGCATCAACGTTTCAGCCGGAGATAATCAGCCGGTCTGGGTAACGGTTAAGATTCCGCCCCAGGCTGAACCGGGAGAGTATGAAGCGGTTTCCGTAGTGACAGCGCGTATCTTTGGTAAAGAGACGAGTGCCACGCTTCCTCTGAAGCTGAAGGTTTATCCAGCCACTATCACTGATACGCGGCTGAACATCAATAACTGGATCCAGATGTGGCATCGCGGCGGGCACCCAATGCCTGACCGTTATTCCCCCGAGTGGTGGGCCATCCTGCGCGACTATACCCGTAACATGGTGGAGCACCGCCAGAACTGGGCGCGCGTAGAAACGCTCTGGCTTATCAAGTATGGCCGCGATGCTAACGGCAAGCTCACGTTTGATTTCAGCAACTTCGACCGTTGGGTTAATATCCTGTTTGATGAGGGCATTGAGACGGTACAGAGCCTTCAATATGCTTGGCGAACGGGTAAATGGGAAGAACCTTACGGGGTAGAGGTGCACGACGAAACCGACGCCGAGTACCTGGGTGGGAAATCGTACCGTGGGCGTATGGTTGCTCCGGATTCTGCCGACGCTAAAGAATTCTACTCGCAGTGGTTTCCAGCCTTTCGAGATCATCTGAAAGAGAAAGGCTGGCTAGACCGGTTCGTGCAGGCTGTAGGTGATGAACCGGTGGCAGAAAATGCTGACAGCTATACCACCGCTTCTAATCTGCTAAGGCAGTATGCACCAGAACTGCCGGTAATTGAAGCATGCCTGGCCCGGAACATGGTGGGAGCGATTGACATCTGGGTTCCGACCCTTGAGCACCTGCATAAGAATGAAAAGTTCTTCGATGAGCGCCGCGCAGCCGGTGATCGTATCTGGTTTTATACGTGTGTTCAACCTGAAGGTGAGTATGCTAACCGCTTTATCGAGCTTCCCCTTCTCAAGACGCGGATCATGCACTGGATTAACTATCGCTATGATGTGGAAGGGTACCTGCACTGGGGCTTTAACTTCTGGCGCCCGCGTCCGTGGGAAAATGCCGCTGACGGCGGATTGCAGGGCGGCGACACTCATATTGTCTACCCGGCGAAAGATGACTTCGGGTTTGTAGAATCCATCCGGTGGGAAGCCATGCGTGATGGCATTGAGGATCACGAACTACTGAGCCAGCTTGGCGATGTGAATCCCGAGGCAGCAATGGAGCTGGCAAAACGACACGTGCAGGATTATGACAATTATGACCTGGACGTGGAAAAGTTCCGCTCAACCAGGCGTGAAATTCTCGAAGCGTTATCCAAAGGGCACGAATTTCCACAGTAGCACAATTCGCGGTTCATTGACGGGCCGGGAAACCGGCCCGGCGCCAGTATATGCGGCGAAGTAATGTCTACGCGAGAATTATTAGATTTTATAAGGGACCATGCATTATGTCCACATTAAGCGTTCCAGATCGTTTGCGAACGCATCTGGAACTAAAGAGGGTGCCGAACCCTGCTTCGCCGCCCGAGGGCCAGATTCACATCTCGGCACCTGGTCGTATTTGTCTCTTCGGCGAGCATCAGGATTATCTCGGTTTACCTGTAATTGCTGCGGCAATTGATCTGCGGGTTGCGATAACAGCTTCTCCGAACACCCGGGGCCGCATCAACGTTGAACTGCCCGACATTGATGAGACACTGGAACTTCACCTGGACGAAACACAGCCGTACCGGCATGACAGGGACTACCTGCCTGCTGGTTTTAACGTACTGCATCGATTGGGAATTCGATGGCAGAGTGGCTGGGATGTTGTTGTTCGCGGAGATATACCAGTTAATGCCGGGGCGTCCAGTTCTTCGGCATTGCAGGTTGCCTGGATAGCCTTTCTGCTGGCTGCCGCAGGCCAAACCACCTGCGCGTCCGATCCGCTGTCCGTTGCGCTTTTGGCTCACCGGTCTGAGGTTGTAGAGTTCAATTCCCCGGGCGGCACAATGGACCACTTTACCTCTGCGTTTGGCGGAATGATTTGGCTCGATCCTGCAACCGGTAGTGTTGAGCAGCTTAACCCATGGCCGGGTGAGTTCGTACTTGTTAATTCAGGCATTCCAAAAGACACAAATGGACTGCTGGGATCAACGCGGGCGCGGGTTGAGAAGCTCGAATCGCTTCTTGCCGCTGTGTCACCGGATGCATCTGATCCTGACATTCAATCGGCCATTGGTGCCATCCAAAACCCTGCAGACAGGACCGTTTTCTCTGCTACCATCCACAACAGAATGCTTACTCCGTCTGCCCGAAGAACTTTGAAGGAAACTACGGACTCACGATTACTCGGCGATCTTCTCAACCGGCATCATCGCGAACTCGTAAAGCTTGGAGTATCTCATCCGGAAATCGATCGGCTGCTCTTGCTCGGTGGTGACTACGGCGCACTCGGTGGTAAGATTAATGGATCCGGCGGCGGTGGTTCTTTCTTTGTATTGGCGCCGGGGCGCGGTGAACTTGTTCAGGATTTCTATGAGGCTCTCGGTCTGCAGGCCATGGTGGTACGCATTGGAAATGGAGTCTCTGTAAGTTACCAGCAGAAGCATGAACTGGTGCCCGGCAGGAAGTAAGGCCGTGCAGCTTATACAAACTGGTGCAGCCGTGCGTGACCAGGTACAGTCGTCATTTGAAGTTCCGCCAAGGCTAGAAATTTCGCAACACGAAATCGAAAGAATCCTGGACCAGGTGTGGTGCAGTACCGGCCGGTTTGATATTCCATTGGAAGTGCTTGAGAGGTGGAGTCATGCGGTCGGTTATTATGAGCACATCCGGCAGCCGAATGATCTACTGGTATTTCCCTGTGAACAGTTAAAGGTCAATCTCCGGCTGCAGATCAATTACACACGCCTGGACTATAAAGCACCACCCAAAGCTGAGTCGAAATCAGAAACAGAATATTGCCCGCTCTGCTACTACAACGTGGCTTCGAAGCAGAAGCCGCTCCTGCGCGCATTCAGGTTAGCGATAGGAAAATGTGCCAGTGACAAAACTCACTTTGCGCACCTGACACCATTTCCACTTTGCCTCGGTCATTTTGTGCTAAACAGGCTGGCTCATGAACCTATGCAGTTAGACAAGGATGCAATAAATGATGCGCTGGCATTCCTGGCATTGGCGCCCGGATGGCTGGTAGCTTCTAATAGTGATGTTGAATGGGCAGGTGCGTCAATTCTGACGCATCATCATGCACAGGTATTCCGGGAGCTTCGTCTGCCTCTGGAAGATGCAACTGAGCATTCACAGTGCACATCACAGGATGGAGTAACGGCATCCGTCCTGCATTGGCTGGGGCCGGTGTTGCGCGTCGCCGGTCCACCTGATGCTGTTGCGGTTGCCTGCTCTAAACTGATAAATGCGTGGAAATCTACAGATGCGGGAAGAGCAACGTGCAATTTTCTGGCACGCATGCCCGGGCCGGATACGGCTGTTGTTCATGTAATATTGCGGCACCCGCAGTACCGAACCTATGGTAGCCCGGCAGAAATAAAGCCTGAGGGCGTAGGCATTATTGAGATGGCCGGCGAGGTTATTGTTCCTCCGCTTCCACATCTGACGCGCAGTGAGAACAAAGACTATTTCTCATCAGTGGGATACGAGCTTGCAGCGCAGATCATTGGAATGAACTCACCGGAAACAGATCCCGAAAGATGTCTTAAACTATGCGAGGATGTCTTGGCAATGGCGGGCGATTGTTAACTTTTTGTTTCACTGGTTATCTTCGGCGTGTTTGTTCTTGTCGCACCAGATCGAAACGGGATGGTCAGCCGGAAGTGTAAATGCCATATCCAAAGCATGACCATCCTCCAGAAGATCGATGGCTAGACTTGCACAGAAAGGCTCTGCAACAAATACTTCGGCTTTAGCTCGCCGGTACTTGGTAACCAGCTTCTCAGGTGACAGTCCATCATCGATTGCATCTTGTAAAAGCGCCTTGTTTTCAAAAGCGATTGTCAGACAGGAGTCATCAAATGCAGCCGAGTACTCCCATAGTTTCTCAAATTGTTCAGAAGTTAGATCACTGACAATGAAGACTGTAAAACCTCGAGCGCACTTTAAGAGGCATTCCACACCGACAAGCTGGAACATTTCAAGTATATCCACTGGTAATCGAACAAATATTAGCGTATTCGATCGAGATAACGGTGGCATACCCAATGCGTGGTAAAAGAAGCCGGCAGATGGCCAGCATTCAGATTCAAATCTCAAGAATGGTTTCATCATCACCTGCTGCAGATTATGAGATTTGAAAAACCGCAAAGGCAATGAAGGATTAGAAGGCGCTGAACAGCTACAGATCCCCACTTTTATCGCTTATCCTGATACGATTCTTGACCTCCTGTATCCCCGGTTCAAGAGGTGAGTAGACACACCGGCAGACGTCCCTGCTTTACAAGGAGCAATAAACGACTATGACAAAGCACAGGATTTACACCACCAGCTTCGCAAGCGTTTATCCTCTCTATGTTGCCAAGGCGGAGAAGAAAGGACGGACGAAAGCGGAGGTGGATGATATCATCTGCTGGTTGACGGGATACACCCGCGAAGAGCTGCAAACGCACTTGGAAAAACAGACCGACTTTGAGACCTTCTTTTCTGAAGCCCCTCAGCTGAACCCTTCGCGCAGTTTAATTAAAGGCGTGGTTTGTGGTGTCCGGGTGGAAGACATTGAAGACCCGACCATGCGGGAAATCCGCTACCTCGATAAACTCATTGATGAACTGGCAAGGGGAAAAGCGATGGAGAAGATTTTGCGACAGTAGCTCAAGAAAACACGGGCGTGTGCCTCACCCCTTTCTACAGCATCGGAAAAGCAAGCAAGGTGAAAGACAAAACGACAGTTGCTGATCAGCGCTCAACCGGTGGCAACAGATAAAGGGTCATTGCAAAAATAAAGTATACCATCATTAAGAGTACGCCCGTAAACCAGGTAGAGCGTCCGGTGGTAGTGAGAAGCGCTGTGGACATGGTGGCGACAAGTACCATTATGACTGCGCCCGGCCAGAACAGCAAAGTCATTGGCGATGGCCCGAGTACATAACTTATAAGTACGAGCACCGGCGCGACAAACAGCGCAATTTGTGCTGCACTGCCCATTGCAATTCCGACTGCCAGGTCGAGCCGGTTTTTTCGCGCGCCAGAGAAAGCTGAAGCCATTTCAGCGGCAGCACCAACAAGGGCTACCACAATAAATCCCACAAAGGCCTGGCTCATACCAAAGGTCTGTGCGGCTTTTTGAACGGATTCAACAAACACTTCGCTGACGAGAGCTACCAGAACCGTGACACCTGCAAGCACGGCTAATCCCAAACTAACAGGCCAGGGTGCCTCGCCTTCCCCACCGTGGGCACTACTCGCAAATAGTTCGCGATGGGTCTTCAGGGAAAATAACATTCCAAGCAGGTACGCAATTATAAGCAAGATGGAAAGGCCAACGCTGATCTTTTCAGTAAGGCCGACAGTAGACCCTGCGTCTGCCCGGGAAACTGCGGATGGAATCAGTAGTGCAACGGTGGCCAGGTAAAGCAGGCCCGATTGCATCTGGGCCGATGCGCGATTATAATGCTGTGTATGATATCGCAATCCCCCCAGAAAAAATGAAGCTCCGAGCATAAATAGCGAGTTGGTGACGATGGCGCCAGCAACCGAGGCTTTTACCAGCACATAATGACCACTCTTGAGCGCAGTGAGTGCAATAATCAGTTCGGTCAAGTTTCCCAAGGTTGCGTTGAGTAAGCCGCCAACTGCATCACCGGTTTTGCTGGCAACGGATTCTGTTGCAAAACTAAGCAGTGCTGCCAGCGGAACAACAGCCACCGCTGATAATACGAAAAGTAGAGTATGTGCTTCGTGATTTACCAGCTTCACGACAAAAAGCAAAGGCACAAATATCAGAAGCCAGAGTACCTTGTTGCGTCGGATTTCATGAAGTAGAAGATTCATCAGACACTTCCAGAGGGTGGAGTAGACTCAGATTTCGCATTCAACTCGATCCGGAACCTGGGCCTGGTATAAAGCTGGCTTACGATTGCAAAAAAGAACCCTGTAGTCCAGCCATACATTAGTAGTCCGGTAAGAGCCTCTATGGCACCAACAAGCTGCCAGGGCCTTGGCAACACGATATCTCCGTAGCCTGTAGTGGTATAAGTTACGGCGCTGAAATACATGGCTGACTGATAATCTGGTATCGCCTGTTTGAAGGCATATAAAAACCCCCAAAGGACGATGTTTACGAGGTGAAGAAGGATAATCCACGATGCGAGTACAATGAGCATCCGCACTGCCGACCAGAAGTTTAAAGGGGTCTCTGCTTGTCGATGCTTAATCCGTTCAAATGCGGCGGTTAAGCCAATCGCATGCACTACAACGCACAGCGCCATTAGTAATCCACCGACAAGGAGTTTGCCAATCAGCGATGTCATAGTTGGAGGAAATCCAAGCTTCTGCACCAGCCGACATAACTTTAAACTCCGATGGCTGGTCCTTTTTCGATACCCTGTTAAACAAGCCAAGCTTTTATCAAATTAGCAACTGCTTTTTAAACTATTGACTAATCTGTTCCGTTTGAACCATGACTTGTTACAAGTCAGCCGGCATGGAGAAAGCATAAAAACGTCTGATTCCTCTGCGGGCGGTAATCATCTGCGGCGTTATTCTTGGGTATGATTTCCGGCTCCGGTCTGGTTTCTTTGAGTTTTAAAAACGAAGTTTCATTCTGACCTACGATTGGATTTCAGATGAACGAATCAATGCCCGTACTTAAACTGTTTCTGGAAGATCACCGCACTCTTGCTTTCACACCGACTTCGTCAGAAGGCCAGGGCAGCATTAATGAATTAGCGACTGGGTGGCGGCAAATGTTCACCAAAAATGTGCTGGTGTTTGCTGATAATCGGGAAATGGTATGTGTCCCATCAAAAACCATTTGCCGGATGGAACTGCATGGCGATATTGATCCGGATACACTGGCGAAGGTGTTCAGCATCGATGGCAATCGGGTTATTCATGAAATCAGCTTAGACACTTTTACGGAAATTGAGCAGCGCCATAAATCGACAACTTCGGCGTCTGATGTGCAGACCGGTAAGGAGGCTTCGTTTCTCCTGCATGTAACGATATCGGGCGGAGATGATATTTACCTGGAATGCTGGATTCAAGAGCTACGCACAGCAGTGGATCAGAGGAAGAACCTGATGGCTGTGTTTGACTCGACCTTTTTTTCCTATCGCACGATCGCAAGTGGATTGGGTCTCCTGAATCCGTTCCACATTGATACGTTACGGTTCTCGTGCGGAGCGCCTGCAGTGCCGTCTACAAGCTACGCAATGAAGCAAGTTTCCCTATAGCAGAAGTCAAAAACGTATGACACGCTGGATGACACGCGTGGACATTGCGATTAAAGGTGAGTAAAAAAGAAAAATCAAGGCAGGCTAATGGAGAGATACGTAATTCTCCCAGCTTTTAATGCGCAGGAGAATTTTACGCACGATACTTAACGCGTGGACTTTGTGAGTATAAACGGCAACGTACACCTGGGTGCCCGCTGGTACCTTCAATTCAGATACGTCTTCTTTATAATCAAAAACTACAGGAATCCGGCCCGAAGCGGTTGCCGCTGTTAGGCTGCGTAGCTGTCCTCCTGCGGCTAACTGGCCTTCGGGGATAATCGGGAGGATGCGGTTGAGGTTAGCTTTAAATATCCGACCCGGATGAGACTTGAAAGCAAGTTCAGCTTCTAAACCAGATTCAAATTCTTTGATAACATTCTGGTTAAAGCTAGCGGCTAATACCAGTTTCTCATCATGCACAAATATCATAGGGGGGGTGAGTGGCAGGGGAACAACCATTTGCCCGGGGCGAAGCAATACCTGCGTCACGTATCCATTTGCTGGTGCACGCACGATTGTTTGGTCCAGATCCCATTTCTTGTCTTCAAGCTCAGACATAATCTGCCGAACCTGGGGATTTACCCCTTCAATGTCCGCTTCCGCCGCAAGTCGAGCACTTCTTTCCTGGGCCTCAGCAATGCTTAGCTGGTCACGCGAAGTTTGAACTCTGTCTCCACCGGATTTTGCTTTTTCGGTGGCTTGCCGGAGCGATGCCTGGGCTTCTTCCAGCGAAGATTTTGCGACTTCAAATCTGCCTTTTGTCGCATCATATTGCGATTGAGCCACCAGCTTTTTTTCGGCAAGTTCAGCTTCACGCTGCAGTTCTACATAAGTCAAATCGTACCGCGCCTTCGCACTCGCCACAACAGATTTTGCCTGTTCAACTTCTTCCATGGCTTCCCTGTTAAATTCCGATTCTGCCGTTAGTAACTGCGATCGGGCCTGGGAAGTTACAGCCTCTGCGGCGCTAAGCTGTTCCTGAAGCTGCGCCTCAGCGGATTTCGAATCGGCAAGAGCTGCCTCAAGACGATCAACTTCGATCCGGTACGGTTGCGGATCTATCTTAAAGAGAGGATCGCCCTTCTTCACATGCTGGCCTTCAGTGAGCGACTCTATCACAAGACCTTTTACCTGCGGCACTATAGGCGTTGTGTACGCGTACATCCGGCCATCTTTGGCAACAGGATGGAATAACGAGAGTAGCAGGAAGATGCCAACCGCCAGAATGATACCGCCGAGTATGGCCGTACATACCGTGTAGGTCGTGACTGGAATAACTTTAAATTTCTTGAAAAGTAGCCAGCAAAGCACGCCATATGTTCCGATAATCAACTCGATCATAATAAAGATTCACTTTTTAGGGATTCGGATTGGGCAGACTCCAACTCCTTCACTCGCTCGCGCAGTCGCCTGACTTCCTGTTCCAACTCGTCGTTCTCTTCCAGTTCTTCTGAGATGACGGAAACTCGGATCGGCCGCGGCTTATACACCGCCCAAATATATACAATAGGCCAAATCGCGTGAAGAGTGAACAGACTTAACCAACAGGCAACGTGAATGGCTTCTTTGTGGGGATGATGTCGCTTTTTGGCGATTGCGTATGGGATATCGTGTATGTAGATGAACCCATAAAACACAAGCAGTAAGCCCATGATGAGTATTACGAGAGCCAGGTAGTCTAAAAACATGGTCACGTCCCCTCCGGGGACTTACTGACTGATTGGCTTTTTTTGATGTAATTGTCAATGTTGAACGATGCCAATAAGTACTTTTTTGGGTTTTGCACCAGATTAAACGTGGTACAATGGGCCGTGTTACATTGGCATCACAAGTGGGCAATTTGAGGCCTGGGGCATTAATCTAAGAGATGGAAACGGTGGACGCGCCTAAGGAAGAGGTGCAAAAGACGAGAGCGGGCGGATCTTTGCCGGTGACAGTTCCCAATCCATAACGCTGCGCGGGTTGCCCGGAAGTGGTCGCCGGAACGCCGACCCTTCCTTATGTGATCGCGGTTATTGCGCCAGACCTTCCTTGAGCGGGCGCCCGTCGACGGTCTGAGGGATAGGGATTTGAAAAGCTTCAAGTATGGTGGGCATGATGTCCACTGTGCGGGCGTTTCTGATGGTTGTGTCAGGCTTTACGCCTGCGCCGAAGAAAGCCTGGTAGCCGTCGCTCTCGCGATTGGTGCCGTGAGTTCCGCGGTTGCCGCGGAAGCGCCAGCCCGGGGCTGGTTCGGCTACGAAATCTCCGCCGCTGGGGTGGCAGTTCATCCGGCGAAGAGCGGTGCCGTCGTGGATGGCGCCGAGACCTTCAATTTTCTGCAGCGCTGAGAAGAGCCGGTACTGTTCCTCCGGTGAAAAGTCGCGATTGAAGTAGCCTTGGATATTACCCGCGAGGAGCAGGTAAAGATCGGCGTCAGCGGCGGGCTTCTGCTGCGGACGGGTCAGCCACTCGGATTTGAGGCCCAGGCTGGCAATGGTCTGATTCACCAGCGCCTGGTCGATGACGTGATCAGTGGCTGACATCCCGTGGTCGGCGGTGATCACAACCATGGTATCCTGCAGAACACCCAGCTCCTGGTACCGCCGCACGATGGTGGCGATTTCCCGGTCGACACTGGCGACTTCCGCACGGGCTTCTTTGGTATCGGGCCCAAAGCGGTGGCCAACCTTGTCGACAGTTTCAAACAGAACTGCCATCAGTGCGGGAACCGAGGTGGCATCAGTAAGGAGAGAAAGGGTCATGGTCGTTACGTCGCGGGGCGTGCTGCCTTTTACCCGAACGTAATGGTTAGCCTGTTCCATCATGTAGATCTGGACGCCAATGGTGGAATGGCCGGCAGACTGGAAGGCATCATTTAACGTGGTGACATTCCGCGGACGCGGCCCCACCTGGTAGCGCTTTTCATTTTTTCGAAAGACAATGTTTCCGCCGACACCAGTGCGCAGCGGAAATGCGCCTGTGTAGAGGCTGCTCATGTTGGGAGTGGTGGCGGTAGGGTAGACGTTGATGGCATCAGGAAGCTGAGCGCCAGCGCTTTTCCAGGCATAGAGGTTGGGCGCGGTTTCGGAGGTGATGTAGTCGCGGTCGAGCCCGTCGACAGTAAACAGCAGGCAGTGTTGGGGCGAGGCGCTGAAAGCCGGCAGTGTGAGTGCAAGTGTTTCTGTAGCGCTGACTGCGGCGGTGAGGCCGGCGAAGATGAGGAGCGATGCCACATTGCGAACGTAGCGAAGTTTACGTTGGTGATTTTTCATGGGAGATGATATGCTTTTGTGTGGATTGAATGCGCGGGCGTTTCGTGAGAATTCTCCGTGAACCGATTAGTCAGCCCTGGTATTGCTCGTCCGTCACGTGTTCCAGCCACTCTACCGTTTTGCCGTCCTGTTTTTCGTGGACCGCAATATGAGCCATGGCATTTGTAGGCGCAGCGCCATGCCAGTGTTTTTCGCCGGGAGAGAACCACACCACATCGCCGGGGCGGATTTCTTCCACCGGGCCGCCCCACCGCTGGGCGCGGCCACAGCCCGATACGACAACGAGGGTTTGACCGAGCGGATGGGTGTGCCAGGCTGTGCGGGCCCCCGGTTCAAAAGTGACCAAAGCACCGGCCACGCGCGCAGGGTCTGGCGCCTGGAACAGCGGGTCGATCCGCACGGTACCGATGAAGTATTCGGCAGGTCCATTGCCTGATGGTTGTGAAGCGTTTCGGGTGATTTCCATGGGTCTTTACCTTTGCGTTTTGTGTGCCGAAAAGTGAAGCCTGATTACAGCACCGTGCCAGCTAGCTTTCTACAGTCAAGCTCTACGCTACAGCCTCGTCTTCGCTGCCTTTTCCATATACGCCCCGGCGCCGAAGTAGAGAGCCCATGCCACAAAGCTGGCTGCGGCAAAAGCAAAGCGGGCGAACTGAGAGAGGTGGCTCTGGCGCAGGTAGCTCTCAATCACCGCGGCGATCAGAAGCATCAGCGCGACCCCCCCGATAGTTCGCGCTGCGTCTTCGCCGGCGATTCGCAAGCTTTCAGCCCGTGTACTCAGCCCCGGGCTTAATACGGACTGGCCGATACGCAGACCCGCGCCCGTGCAGAGAACGATTGCTCCCAGTTCTGTGATGCCGTGCGGCAATATCCAGGCCCAGAACTCTCCGGTAATGCCAGCCTGGTGGTGCACCGCGGCAAAAGCCCCAACCATCAGCCCATTATACAATGTGAGGAATACCGTAGGCACTGCGGCCAGCGCACCGGTCGCCATGGCCAGGATACCAACCTTAAGGTTATGGCTGAAGAGGAATGACGCGAAGTGAAACTTCGTACCGCTGTCCTGGTCGCGCCCGTGGCGAAGGACGTACAGCAGTTGCTCCTTTGAAGCACCCGGCTGCCGGGTTTCATCACCGATTAACAGGGCGTAGGCATTAGTGGAATCCTGCTGAACGGCGAGGTACGCAATAATCGCACCGGCGATTAAGAGCGCGGCTGCAGCCACGTGGTGTTTCCACAGGCGAGCGACGCAGCGCGGGAAACCTTCAGCGTAGAAGCGCGGGATTTTTTCAAGCGCACTTTCTCGAGGCGGCAGGTAGATGATGCTGTGCGCTGCAGCGGTCAGATCATTAAGATACCGCACAAGGCCCTG
>JAKFFN010000038.1:0-14235 GCA_036675025.1 Candidatus Sumerlaeales bacterium
TGGTGGGCATTGCCGGTGCGAATTTTTTCCTTTATCACGCAATCGGGCAGATGAATGCCGCCCTGGCCGACCTGATTCAGTTTACCGCGCCAGTTCTTGTGGTGCTGTGGATGTGGATGCGGCGACAGGAGCCGCTGGACCGGCCGAAGCTGGTAGCACTCGCACTATCCATTGCGGGGTGTACGCTGGCTCTCGGCGTGGTCGGTACGCCGATTATCGCGCCTGCTGCAGGGGTTGTATCAGCTGCCATCAGCGCTATTTGCTTTGCCACTGTGCTTGTACTTGGCAAAACGATCTCCGCCCGGCACTCGCTGCTTACCTATCTAAACTATTCCCTGTTGTTTGCCGGACTGTTCTGGCTTATCATCAACCCGCCGTGGCAACTGGCCGGGCACATGGCCACGCCTTCGGCCGCTGGCCTGCTGGTACTTTTTTCAATCACTTCCATACTGCTCCCCTACCTGTTTTTCTTTGCGGGACTGCAGCGGGTGCCCGCCTCCCGTGCCAGTATTGTCAGCACGTTTGAGCCGGTGGTGGTAGCCATTGGCAGTTGGATTTTTCTCCGCGAAAGTCTCGGGGCACTTCAGATTGTAGGGATCCTGCTTGTCTGCTCAGCCATCATTCTCATCGAAGTCACGTCGCCAGGGGCCCGAAAACCAGCCTAGGAGCCATTCTCACGGCCTTTCGCCGACTTCCCTGTATCGAGCAGCCAACACGGCAATGTCGTGCTCAAACTCCATTTTAAAGGCCCTGGAGCGCATGGCTGCGCTGGGGTGCATGGCAATGAGAAACGGAATCCCCCTGTACTCCAGCCATTTGCCATGCTCCTGGGTGATTTTTACCGGCCGCCCCAGAAGCGCTGCTGCAGCAAACCGGCCGAGAGCGCAGAGCATTGCCGGCCTGATCTGGTCAATCTGCTCATACAGGTATGGCGAGCAGGCGGCAATTTCATCAGGAAAGGGATCCCGGTTTTCCGGTGGTCGGCATTTGACGATGTTACTCACGAAAACCTCGGAGCGGGTTATGCCATGAGTCTCCAAAGTGCGGGTAAGAAACTGACCGGCCCGACCGATGAATGGCTCCCCCACCTGGTCTTCCTGCGCGCCAGGGGCTTCGCCGATGAACATAAGGCGAGCCGTACGGCTGCCTCCGCCGAAAACGGCATGAATCCTATCATACCCCAGGCGGCACTTCCGACAGACTTCCACCTGCTGGCGGAGCACATCGAAAGGCTCCGTGCCAACTGCTTTGGATGCAGGGTACTGCTGATCTTCCTGGTCACTAACGTGACTGTATGCGGTCGGAAAGGTCAATTGATGGGTCTTGTTGGCCGGCTTCCTGCTCACTGGTCCGCTTCACTTTCCATGGCTTCCATCCCGCTCCAGAACTCGCGCGTCCGGTCTACATTGCGGTAGCAGAACCCCTCGAACGGACAATATCCGCAGACGATTTCCTCATCACGCCAGGTTGTGGTAAGCTGGCCGTCGCGAACGGACCGGATACTACGGCGCATGATGTTCTTCACCTGATTCAGCGTACCTTCAAAAGCATCATCTTTCAGACAGCGACCGGATACGCCTACCTGCTGCTGGTAATCTGCGCGGAAGAAAGCGCCACTGACTTTGGCATTGTCTCCTTTACGGAGGGAATAGTACAACCCGCCTGCGGCCTCGGCCTGCGGATATTTTGCCTGCAGCAGTTTCCTGCCTATCATCACGTAAACCGGCAACTGCGTGCGGTAGCTGTCGACGATGCTTTTCTGGGTTGGAACCTTGCCCGTCTTATAATCAATTACCGCGTAAACGCCTGTGGGCGACATGTCTATCCGGTCAATGCGTCCGCGCAGTTTTACGTGCTCCCCTTCACCAAGGTCCAGTTCCAGGCAGTTCTCCATGGAGAGCGGATCATCTTCCGGCAGCAAGCCCATTCCAAAGCCAACCTCAAATGCCGTGGGTTTGAGAAAATCCATGCCCGGCGACCCGCCACGGCTCATCTCCAGCAACAGGAACTGTCCAAATATCCCCGGATCGCGGACCTCGACCAGTTCGCGGTAACCATCGCGAAATCCTTCGGCGCCCAGTTCTCCAAACAGCTTGAGGTTCAGAAGATCCATAGCGAATTCTGACAAGTCTGAAACTTCTTCGAATTCGGCAGCGTAGGCCCTGAACAGCTCGTGCCGCGCCTGCATTTCGTCTTCGGGGCGTGGAACTTGTCGCCCATCGGAAACCCATTTGCGGTAAAACACAGCCAATACGTCGTGAGCAAACGAGCCGAACGCATGCGCCGGCAGCAGATCATCGGCTTCCTCGGGTTCCTCCAGGTTCAGAATACGTTCGACGAAGAAGCGGAACGAACAGCCAACGATGGTATCGAGCTGCGAGACGGAGTAGATGTGTCGCGCAGCCCACTGCCGCAGCCACGGCTTCAGCACTGGATCGGTTATGACTCCGTCGTATCCGCCCAGGTGAGCATGAGACCGCTGAGCCAGCAGCGAGATGCCGTGGGCTACCTGGTAGGCCCGCGGAGATCGCCGGTGAAGTCGCTGCAGTTCGTTTTCTGACAGGATAAGTCCGCGCAGGTTCTCAACCAGTTCTGCCTGCCGCCGGCCCACTTTACCTTCCAGTCTTGCACCCATGTGTTTGAGCAGAACATCTGCTTCAACCTCGGTAGCCTGGCCGCGCGACAGCAGCTCTTCTATAAACTGCGACGGCAAGGCTTGCTCGGTATCAATTCGCCGAGGCATCCACAGCAATGCGGTCGCGTGGTTTCGGATGATCCGGTGGAGTGTTATCCGCTGGCGCGCAAGGGCGCCGGCCTGGGTAGTGTGAAAGCGAGCTGCTAGAAATGCGGCTTCCGGTCGAGCAAACCTTGGGAAATTCCCGTCGTTGCAGCCTAGGAGCAGGCAGCAATCCGACCGGAGTCGTGATGCTACTGCCGGAGTACAAACGGTGACTGCATGCGACTGCATTTCATCCAGGTTATCGACGCTGTCGCGGTATAGTAAAGTTCTGTAGAGGGACAAAAACCTGCGGAACTCGACTGCTTCATCAGTAAAGAGGCCAGAGTAACGGGCGAGTTTCAGCGCCGCATCCCGCATACGGTTGATGACTTCGCGGCGCAAAGAAGCAGCATCGGAGGCTGAATCATCGGCGGACGCCGATAGTGCACCAAGCACGGACGTCACCTGCTGACTCCACTGGCGCAGGGGCAACTTTTTCGCATAAGCCTGCAGAACATCCTGTGAGTGCGAAAGGACCTCCTTCAGTCGCTCATCGTGACGCCCCTCTTCCTGCGTCCAAAGAGCTTTACGCTGCCGCTCTTTGCGGAGCCGGTCCAGCATGAAACCTGTTTCTTTCCGGATGGTTCCCCAGGCCTGCAGCTTGCCTGTGAGCGTGAGCACGTAATCCAGGCGGGAAGCGAGGTCCCATAGCTCAACTGTGGTGATGTCCCCGGGCAGCAGTCGGTTGAAGCCGGGAGCGCGCAGCAGGGCGCTGAGCGCGCTGCCGGAGACGGAATGGCCGCAGCACTGGCGCAGACGATCGAGCAGGAGCCACTCTCCTCCTCTTATGGGCGACCGTGTCTGCTGCCAGGTCGCCACAATGCCGTGGTCGTCAAAGGCCTTTTCGAGAGCCGGTGCGTACGTGTCCCAGCTGGTTAGAGAGACAACCAGCGACGGCGTATTGCCTTCCTCCGCCTCATCGAGAAGCTTACGAACCGCTGCTGCTACGTGGCTGACTTCTTGCGCCACGGAATCGGCATGGACTACCACGGGCGGCCGGCGCTGCGATGTCTCTCCAGCCTGCTCCGGTTCCGCCGCAGGCGGCTGTTCAAACAGGTCAACCTGTCCGCTTGCCGGCAGTTCCGGCTCCAGCAGTATCTTCTCGGCCATATCGTGGAACCGCATGTAGGCCGTTTCCATGGCCGACTCACCGTGTGCTTCGTCCAGGGGATCAAAATCCAGAAGGACATCGCACTGTTTGACGCACCGGCTGACCGCGTGAATGGCCATGTACTCGGCATCGGAGTGGTCGATGAAATCGAGAAAGACCACGTGGTTTACATCCGGGTAAAGCTTCTTCCACCGGGCTTTGGTCAGCCCTGACAAGGCCTCAAGCTGGCCGTACTTTTCCAGGCGAGATCCGGCGGCTGTGAGCCTTTCTTCAAAGCGCTCAGCCAACTGCTTCAGTTGACGGCTGCGGATCGAAGTCATCTGCGGCGGCTCTTCGGCCTGTTGGCTTTTCTGGAATGACTCCATGGCTGCGTAAATGCGCTCAAGTACGCCGTGGGACAGCCGCGGCGCGGAATGAGAACCTACGAGATAATCAAACGCCCCGGGATCAGATTCCAGGATCTGGCGAACCAGCGCCAGGGCAACCTCGGCAGGTATCCATTGGCCGGCGTTGGCCTCATTATCGGTAAGCTTTTGCAGCAGACGATCGAATGCCACGATTTGTTCATCGCCGGAAAAGCCGGGCGCTTCGCCGTAAATTTCGCGAGTGAGAGCGACGGCTGATAATTCATCAGGCACCACGAACAGGCGGTCCTCCGCCACAGGCAATGCCAGGCGAGATCGGCGCGCAAAGTCAATCGCACTTCCAGCAATAAGCGTTAACATGAGGTTACCTTAGTAAGCCGGAACAGCTGTTCAATCTTTAAGTTTGGTCTTGCGGCGCCCGACCCGGTAAAGTTATCCACAGGCCTAAAAAAAATAATTGGTAATTCATGTAAGGTCAGTCCTCGCAGCATTGAAGGTTGATATATTAAGTACATAACTATCTGCGATTCCGCGGAATAAGCCACGACGTGCGCTGCGGAGGTTCGTCATAATGTTGGCCTGATACATGATTCGGGTTTCTCCTTCGGTTCTGGTTACAAATATTGGCACTTAAGCAGAAGAAAACCGGGTTGGGAATTCCCGCATGACCCCTTACGGACCCGCACTGGAACATTTTCCTTGACTCAATTGTCCTATTACTACTATGACAATAGCCGTGATGGATAAAAAAGCCACAGAACTCCAGTCTCTTGGAGGCATGCGATGATCTTCCGGATCGACCTGGCGGGGGCGAAACCGGTTTACCAGCAGCTGATGGATCAGATCAAGCTGGCCATTGCCGGAGGAAGAATTCGCACCGGGGATAAACTACCCACGGTGCGCGACCTGGCAGCTCAGCTTCGCATTAACCGCAACACGGTGTCACGCGTTTACACGGAACTGGAGCGCGAGGGGGTGCTGTTCACCCGCACGGGAAGCGGTACCTTCGTGGGCGAGCAGGCGTCGCCATTCAGTCTGATAGAGCAGCGCCGTCACCTGGCCTCGCTGGCCGATGACTTCATTGCGCAGGCCAGCGTTTACGGCCTTTCGGATGACGAGATCGAGACGTTCTTCCAGGGGCGCATGAAAACAATTTTCCAGGGCGGCAAAGAGCTTAAAAAATCTGCAACGGGAGGCGAATGATGCCTGGCACTAAGGATGCAGCAGTGCGCGAAAGATCAGACGTTGGAATCACAATTGGTGGAGCGGCAGGATCTGACTGGGCCATCTGGAGCGACGGCGCCGGCCACCGGTACGGCAAGAAATGGGCGGTGCGCGGGCTGGACCTTCGCGTGCCGCGCGGCAGCATCTATGGCTTCCTGGGCCTGAACGGCGCGGGCAAATCCACCACCATGCGCATGCTCATGGGCCTGCTGCGGGTGAGTGCGGGCCATTTGCGGGTGGCCAGTCTTGACCCGATGAAACAGGACATCGAAGTGAAACGCCGCGTCGGGTACGTTCCAGATACGCCGGTATTTTATGACTGGATGACGGTGGAAGAAACCTGCGGACTTGTGGCGCACTACCGCAAGGGCGAGTGGAAGGCAGACCGGCAGGCGGAACTGTTGAAGAGGTTTGATCTGCAGCCGAAAGTGCAGACCCGCAGCCTGAGCAAGGGCCAGAAGGCTCGGCTGTCGCTGGTGCTGGCGCTGGGATTTGATCCCGAGATCCTGATACTGGATGAGCCCACCCTGGGCCTTGACCCCGTGGCGCGCCGGCAGTTTACCGAGGGCATCCTGCGGGAATATGCGGGCGAAGGGAAAACGGTTTTCGTCAGCAGTCACCTGATCAACGAAATCGCCGGCATTGTGGATCACGTGGGAATCATCCGCGACGGTGCCTTGCTGGTACAGGAACCGGCAGAGACTCTGCAGGCCCGCTTCAGGCGGGTGGAGCTTTACTTCGATGGCGATGCCCCGACGGAAGCGCCGGCATCCTTTGCGGGATCCCACTATTCCGCATCCGGCCGCGAGGGAATTCTCATACTTGATGATGCAACTGACGTGACCGAAAGCAGGCTTCGCGAGTTGGGAGCGGCGGATTACCGGGTCAGCCAGATGTCACTCGAAGAGATTTTTATGGAGGTGAGCCGCCGGCCGGCGGAGGAGGCGATCCATGGTTAACCAGGACACAGCCGCCTTCTCCGCATCCGCCTCTCCCCTGCCAGCACGGCGGTTGATGACCGAACGTTTCGGCGTAATCTACGCCGACGTGCGCCGATTCTGGATGCTGCCGATGATGCTGGCAGTAGTTTATGCGGGCTGGCTTGCCCTGCCCCATATTATGGACATCAACGGCGACGGCAGATCTGCGGCAGTGGAAGCCTATCTCGGTTTTGTTGGCACGATTGCATTCCTCCTGGGCCTTGCGGCGACAAACGATGACAAAGACAGGGGAACCCTATGGCACCTGCGGGCACTGCCGATCACTCCCCTGAAGTTCCTGCTGCAAAAATTTGCCGCTTCCGTTCTGCTGCTGACACTTTTTCTCTGCCTTTCGGAAGTTATCTACTTCCTGTTTCAACAATACCACGTTATCGAACGCCCTCTCCTGGTTGGCATGCTGGGTCACTACGCTTATCCTGCCATGTGGAATTTCGGGGTGTGGTGGTCGCTATCGCTGGTAACGATTGTCTGCCTGGTCCTGCTCGGCATGGCCGCAGGAAGCATGTCTCGTAATTTTGTAACTGCGGCTTTGGTAGGCCTCGGAACTTACGTGGCCTGGAACACCGGGTGGACTTGGGGACTGCGCTCTCTTGAGCGCACCTGGGAGCGCGGTTTTTATCTCGCAATGACCGGGCAGTTGCTCATTCTTTCGAGCCTGTCGGTGCTGTATTTTCTACGGTCAGTGCGTTTTATGGATTCGCCACGGGAGTGGATTGGCGGTGACGGGAAATCTAAAACGGCCTCAGGTCCCCAGGCATTGCCTGGTAAAATTGCTCGGCTGCGTCTGCCGTGGGAACGCACAGTAACGCCCTACGGCACTCGCTTTGCGGTTCTCGCGCTGGGAATGGCTGTAGTGGGCTCTGTCATTGCTTATGTGGTTAATATGGATGAGGGCCCCCTCCGCGAGCTATCGCTTCCAGAAATCCTGCTAGTCGTAATTCCCCCGCTCGTAATTGGTGTTAGCGTCTTCAGCAAAGAAGAGCTGTCGGCCACAACAGGCATGCTGTACTGGCAACCGGTAAGCCGGAGCAAGCTGCTGTGGGCGCGCCTGCCAATTGCCCTGGCGTGGGCCCTCGTCGCAGCATTACCCGGGATCTACTGTGCAGCTAACTATTCTGAGGATTTCCCGTGGTTAATCGTGCCCGTTATTGTTATCGGAGCAACGAGCCTCGCAGCCCTCGCCCGGCTATTCTACCGCCATGTGGTTTTTCCGCTAATCCTGGCATTCGCCGTGACAGCTGCGTGGACCAGTTTTCACTTCCAGTTGTTATCCATATTCATCGGCGGCCCTTCGCCCACTTACCCAACCGGATACGTGGTTTGGTCATGCCTGATCTTTATCGTTCTACCCTTGGCGACCCTGGTGGTAGCATACACGAAATCAGAGCTGCTGAACGTAGGTGAAGGCATGCGTGTCGGGGCTGGGCTGGCAGTTGTTACCAGCGTAGCCTTTGCGGGAATACTGCTTCTTACTGCGCTTCCCGGTGAACTGGTGTGGCTGTCAGTTCACTGGCTGACCCGTCTGCTTGGCATCGAATGGGGAGGAGAGTTTTAATGTTCAACCGGCTCATTCACTCGCATTTTACTTGGATCATAGTTCCGCTGGCACTGGCAGGAATGTTCTGGTGGGCAATGGCCCGTGCGCTGGAACCTATACCGGAAAAGCAGCTCAAGCATGTGATCGAGCAGGTAACACATAACCTTGAGATCCAATCTGAGGGGACGCGGCTACAAGCAAATCTGGTCACGTGGTTTGATCCCGCTGAGCATGCTGCGTTGTTCCGCAAAGAGCCCACGCTCATGCGGGCTTTAACTTACAGCACGTATTACCAGGACTGGAACTCTCTCGTATCGGTGGCGAAGCGGAACCCATTAGCCTACGGAAACCTGTTCGATGACTTGAAGGCTTCATTTGATAAAATCATTACCCGGTTTCCGGATGCATCGTTAAAGTCATGGGACGCACTGGCAGGAATAAGAAAGTTTGCGGCAGCCAACGCCGTACAATCGGTTGAAGCCGGAAACAGCGACGCGGTCATTAAAAGCCTGAAATTTGTGGCAGAGGTTTCTGACCACGTTGCTCCTCAGGATAAGCAATGGTTCCCGGTGGACGACTCCTGGTACTACGATGCGATCCACAGTATAACGTCCGTGACGACAGATTCCGCGGTACTCGACCAGCTCCAATCCCTGCTGGAAAATAAGCCGGATCAGATTTTGGGCGCCACAATGGCGAGCGGACCAGTGCTGCAAAGGTTGCTGCCAATTGAACACCTGAGGCAGGCAAGCCAGATCATATCCCGCAACGGCCTGATGGTGGCCGGTGACTACAACAAAGACTATTACAACGACGCGTCACGGATAAACGAAAACCGTGATGATCCCTTTCAAAACACGCCGCCGTGGACCAGCACGATTATGCTGACGGAGAAAAGCCTGAGAGCCTTAGCTGCTACCGAAGACCAGTGGAAGGATCGAATTCCCAGTGGGTACCTTGATGGCCTTTCGGGCCGGGAGAGGCTTATCGGCGCGGCGATACTTCTATGGCCCCGCGCGTACAGAAACAGCCATTACCTGGGAGAAAGAAGAGAGGCGACAAGGCAGGAAATTGCGAAAGCCGGAATTGCGGCGCGGCGGTATTACCTGGCGACGGGGCAGATGCCGCAGGGCATCGAAGATTTAAAGCAGTATGGTTTTGAATCTCCACCCAAAACCGATGCGGTTGCCCTTGCTGAAGTTTTAGAAAACGACGATAGTCCATTGGATTCTGCTGCACCGTTTGGCCCCATAACCCTACAGACTATAGAACCAGATGCTGAAGACGTGCGGGTCTACCTGGAGGCAAGCAATTCGGCGGTGGACTTGGATGTGACTGCTGGTGAAGACGGTGACACGAGCACTGGGCTGGTCACCGCATCTGTTAGTGTAGTTTTGACAAATGGGCCTGGAACCTGGCAAAGTTATGGTCATTGGTTAATGCGTCTGCCGGCAGAGGCAAAAGTGACGAGTCTGACAGTTGCATATGGGGACAACATAGCCAGTTTCCCCGGGCTACAGTTCCTGGACATTGACACGACTGCAGGACTGGCAGGGATGACTGAGTTTCAACGGCAGGTGGCAGGCCAGTTTCTGCAGACCCTGGAGAACTCTCCAGATCACATAAGCTACCAGCCAAACGAGAAATGGCCGGGAGTGGAATCGACAGGCTTCTACAAGGTCACCATGGAAGTCTCGGTGCCGGCACAGCTGGTAAAGATTGCGCTCCCGTCTGAGGCGATTGAAAAGATTGCCAAAGTGCAGGCTGGTTGGGTGGAGCCAGTGTACCTGGCAAAACCGCGTGAGCAGTAGACCACACATCGCGTAACAAGCGCTTTTTCCTGCAACCGCTGCATACTCACCTCTCGGCTTGCTGTTTCAATTCGGCAAACCAGACACCATCAGCTTCAGGTCCCGGACCTGAGTTTGCTCCTTTGAGGAGCTTGCCACGCAATATCTCCAGGTCGCGCTGCTTGCTGACCAGATCACTCAAATAATCGGCGGCCGACTTATAGCCGTGCTCTGCCACTTGTCGATCAACGAACGCGGTAAGATCATCGGATAGATCTAGCTTTACGATACTCATTGGATTACCCTCTGAACGGAGTATGGCTGTTAGGCTTTTTTCATTTGAAAACAAGTGGCTATACACGGTGCGCTATCCGGTGAATATATTGCCGGTTTTCCCGCTAATCACCGCTGCGCGCAATGCGCTTGGTGCGGGCGGTTAGCTCAGCTGGTTAGAGTGCCACGTTGACATCGTGGAGGTCACTGGTTCGATCCCAGTACCGCCCACCATTTTTCCACTTGTTTAAGTAAGCAGGTGTCCCTTGTGAAACTGCTGCATTATCTCGCTTTGTGTCTGATAATGACGGCCGCATTTGAGGTATTCGCACAATCAGAGGCGGCGTTTACTGATGCAGTTTCACCGGACCGCCAGCTCAAGGTATTTGTTTCTAAATCCAAACCCGGAACTTATGGAACGCTGCAACTGGTTTCACAGCGAACTAGCGAAACGGTTGCAGCTATGGCTTTTGGTGAAAAAGCCTTAATAGCTGATCCACAGTTTTTATGGAGCGCGGACAGCTCGGCCGTTGCAATCCAGTTGGTTCACAGCAAAACCGAGAGCTTCGTGTATGCACTTCTGAAACTTCAGAACGGAAATTGCGTAGCGCGGGAAATATCAAACAAAACCGGAAATCTTGGCAAACTGGGATATCCGCGGAAGCACTGGGTCAGAATAGTACATACCCCTGTCTCCTGGTCGCATGATCGTTATACGAGCGGTACGAGATTTCTGGATGTTCGCACACAGGTTTGGGATAAGGCCGGGCAACGCTATACGGTTACTGAATCGCAACGCATAACCCCGGAGGGGGAAGTTCCGACGCGGTAGATAGTCAGGTGCTGTTAGCAGCTACCAGGGTTGATCACGATTTACAAAAGCACTTTGCTGTGTGCGTCTACGAGAGGTTCTTTGGCGTGTCGGGGAGCAAAGATCCACTGAGACCGGCAGGAGTGCCCGTCCGACCTGGCGCTGCTGATGTCTTCGAACACTACCTTTATACCACCCATCGGCACACGCCCACCATTTTTCTTTCGACTCTCCTCTTTTGCCTGGTGATTCTTCCCATATCCCTCAAGATGCGAGTCTGTCCTTATGAGATTGTCTGTTTTGGCTGTAGCGCTTTTTGTCCTGCTGAGTATTAATCGATCGTTTGGCGGGGAAGCGCAAACTACTGCAACCCTGGATGGCCGGCAACACGGCGTCCCTGTTGAAGTGACTACTCAGCCGGGTGCCGAAAACCTCACGTCGGTGACTGCAGGAATCCCGGTTTACGGTGAAGACGTCGTGCATTACCGGGCCAAGACAGGAGAATCCTACCAAATTCAGTTTGGCGAACCGAGGGTCGTTTCGGTAGCATCCAAGCCGGAGAAGTGGGGTTACCATCAGTTTCCCAGTATTGGCCGCAATGACCATCGCGAGATATGGGTGAAGTGGAACCTGAGCGCGGATTCGATCAAAGCTTACGGCAAAGGTGCCCACGCAGAGGCGGTATCCCGGGATCGCGGGAGGACGTGGTCTGCCGCTGACGACGACTTTACTTCTGACGGCGGAACATTGATGCCAAATGGCGACCGGATAAACGTCACCACGCCGGTGGCGGTTCCGGAGGATGAACTGGATTTGCCTGAGCCAGTGGGAAAGGCGCATGACAACTACGCGAAGAAGGCGATGACACTTTATCGCCACAGCGAGCTGCCTGAAAGCCGGCAGGGAGTCTACCTGGATAGGCTTGCCAGTGGCACGACGGAATGGAAGGCTGAGCGGGCGAAGCTGGACGATCCGGCAGCGCTGCGGTACAGCTTCCAGGGCCTGGTGCCGGTAGTGTGGTGGGGCGATATGCATGCTTTGGCAGATGGCTCCGTGGTGACAGGCATATATCCGGGCTTCTGGCAGACAGCGGACGGCTCATATACAAAACAGTATGGCGTCATTTTCTACCGGAGCACAGATAACGGCCACAGCTGGAAAGTGCAGGGGCGGATACCCTATGAGCCGGATGCTTTGGTGGACGCGAAGGCAGAAGACCGCATGGGCTTTAGTGAACCCGGATTCGAGGTGCTGACGGACGGGACATTTCTTTGCGTGATGCGAACGACGGATGGATCCGGGCCGGGGCCAATGTATGCGAGCACATCAAAAGACCAGGGCAAAACCTGGACGGCGCCGGCAGCTATAACGGCCAACGGAGTGTTGCCCCGTTTACTGCAACTGAAGAACGGGGTGACCGTTTTAAGCGCAGGCAGACCGGGTGTGCAGCTGCGATTCGGGGCAGACAGCAGCGGAGAGAAATGGACGGAGCCGTTTGAGATGTTGCCCTGGAAAAACGAAAAGGACGATGTCTCGTGTGCCTATACGGGCCTGCTGGCGACAGGCCCCGAGCGGTTCCTCATGGTGTACTCGGATTTTAAGCATGAGAATGAGCAGGGGGAACTGCGGAAAGCTATAAAAGTACGCGAGATTGTGGTGAAGCGGATTGAAGTGGAGGAGATGGCGCGTGAGTCGGAAACGGCTGAATAGACGTCTTTTAATGTAAGCTTAAACATTGGCTGCGCATGGGAGATATTACTTCTTACGAGACCGGCAGGAGTACGCAGTTTACTGCTGTTTAGCAATGAGCGTCCAGTCGTCTTGAGCTAAGCTGGTTGTAAGATTCGTCACTGAGACGGGCAGGAGTGCCCATCCTACCCTGCCCTTGTACAAACCACCAGCGGTACTGGCAGCAGGCGTTCCACTCCTCCCATGTCGCTGGGGAGGCTGACGATGCCGTCGCGGAGGTCGGGGCGGAGCTTGGCTTGCACGGCTTCGGGGGCGTTGACGAACATGACACTGCTCCCGCCACCGTCCATGTTCATGGCGTCGGTGCAGCCGAGGCTTTTCATGATCTCCGCCAGCTCGGCCAGGGTGGCACCTACGCTGTGGGGCAGATCGGCGCGGCCATCAATGACAGCGACGACTACGCTGCCGTCGGCTTTGACGCCGATGGCCGACCGCGGCGCGCGGGTGATATTCCAGTCGTAAGGAAAACGAGTAGGCGGTACGCCGCGGGCTTCGCAGTTGAGAAGAGCGCCGGGCAGCTGCGTGCGGGTGAGTTCGCTGGTTTCATCGAAGGACAGTGACTCTTTCATCACGAGGGACTTAAACTCTTCACGGCTCTCTCCCAGCGGCACAACATTGCCGTTTTCGAGAAGCAGCGGACCAATGGCAAAGGCGTGGCGCACGGGCACATCCTGCAGATGACCGGGCCGGCGCACCTGCACTTCGGCAGCGGCAGTGGGTTCGATGCGACCGCCAAAAGCTTCACTATCACCGGTGAGCCAGCCAGCCGGAGGCACTTCGGTGGAGATGTCTTCAAAGGTCTCCACGATGGAATCGCCAACCACGGCGGCACCAAAAAACAGCGGCCCAAATTTGTTTTCGCTGAACGGGCGATCGGCTTTTGCGAAATAAGTGGTGGCCAGGCTCTCCCCTTCAAAGACGAGAACATCAGAGTTCATTTTGTTGCCGGCGCGGGTGGTGATGAACGCTTCACCATCCTGCGTGAGGACGAACGACGCGCGGCGCAGGGTGCGGATCTGGCGGGTCTTTCCGTTTTCAACGAGAAGTGAAACCGGCTCGTTCATGGCGCTGTGGAGAGCGCTGTATTCTTCCGGAAAGTTGAGGAAGAAAGTGGAGTTTGTGGCGCCGATGAGATCGCCGTCGAAATCCTGCACTTTGCCGCGCTGCTTCAGCGTTTCCATCTCCGACATCACCTGGTAAAGATACGCACAACCCGCGTAGGGAATGACACGTCGGATGACGTGAATCGTATCAGAAGCCGCATCGGCGGCACGCACTTTTGCGAGGGCGTCGGCAATGCCGTGACCGGCCGCCTTTATTTTATGGGTCCACTTTTCTTCCGAGTAAGGCCAGGGCTCGCCCTCGGGGTGGGCGGTCTCATGGTCTGCCCAGGCAGCAAAAGTCTCTTTGTTGGCGCCGGTGTAGGCGTCGACGAACCCGGTGCGCTTAAGTTCCTGCACGGCGAGGAGGACGTCTGCGGAAGTGACTTCGGCAGTGGCGGGATCAAAATCCCGGGCTACTTTGAAGGTGTTATTGGCGGTATCAAACAGCAGACCCTTCTTCGCAGTGAGCGCTTCAAGGGCGTAGCTGACGAT
>JAKFFN010000189.1:0-2334 GCA_036675025.1 Candidatus Sumerlaeales bacterium
GCGCGTGGCAGGTTCCTCGGCCTGGCTGCCTGCAGTGCAGACGGTGAATTTGAGTCTTGAGCAGGCGAGGTCGACAGAAGTTTTCCTGGTCCTTTCGCCAACAGTGACAACGGGACCAGCAGGGCCACAGGGTGAGACCGGCCCGGAGGGCCCAGTGGGACCTGTCGGGCCAGAGGGAGCAGCTGGTCCGCAAGGGGAGCAGGGTGAAACAGGTCTTACAGGGCCGATGGGCCCGCAAGGTGTCGCAGGCGAAACAGGCCCAACGGGTCCGCAAGGAATACAGGGGCCGCAGGGTGAAAAAGGTAACACCGGTGCTGTGGGACCTGAAGGCGCGGTTGGCCCAGTGGGTCCAATTGGTCCGCAGGGAATTCACGGAGAAACAGGGCTGACAGGCCCGATAGGTCCGCAGGGTCTAGTTGGCGAAACTGGTCCGGCGGGACCGCAAGGAATTCAGGGTCTGCAAGGCGACAAAGGTGAAACTGGCGTTGCGGGTGCAACTGGTCCGCAAGGTCCGGCAGGCCCTAAGGGTGACAAGGGTGACACAGGCGAAGCAGGTCCGCAAGGTGTTCCCGGCGCCGCTGGCGCGGAAGGTCCGACGGGTGACAAGGGCGATACCGGTCCACAGGGTATCGCTGGTCTTCCGGGAGAACCGGGTGCGCCTGGCGCCACGGGTGCGACTGGCGCCACGGGTGCCACAGGTGCGACTGGTCCGCGGGGACTGCAGGGTATACCAGGCCCTGCTGGACCTCCCGGCCCGGCTGGTGGAAGTGAACCTCTTTATGGGTCTGATCAAGTCGGTATAATGACGATCGAGGATGAAGCTTTTCCGGGTTCGCCGAACAACAGCCTGCCGATATACAGCTTCCGCTATGGGCTTGAAACACTTTTTCTTTCAGCAGGCAGTGACAGGGAACCGGGACAACTATCGGTTGAGCCCATTGTGATTGATCTTCCTGTAGCCAGTTTATCGACGGATCTGGTGAAGAAGTTTATGTCCGGTGGGGTGATCCAAACGTTAACTGTCGAGGCCGGGCAGGTGGGATCGCTCATTGGCGCTTACCATAAAGTGAAACTGGTGGCCAATAACGCCTTTGTGGTAAAACATAAGTTCTGGCATTCGGCCCACAGAGAAGCGCGGGTTCGGCTCGAAATTGCGGCAATTGCTATTACGCATGAATTCCGCACCTCCGACAGCGGAGATGGAAAGGTTCCACCGGCGCAGATCTTCACGATCGACATAGGGAAGGACACCGTGACTGGTTCCATACCCAATCCTGATAATCTGAAATTCTATGTTCTGGAAGATACCGGCCTTGGATTAATTCCACCAGATTTTGGGCTGCCGCTGTCTTCTTTTGATTTTGATATGGCTGTGGAGCTTTCGGGTCCTCCGAGTAGCGGTGACGGGACTTCGCCGGCTTCCATTAACCGGCTGAAGAGTACCAGCCTGGCAAACTCCCTTTCGGCGTTCCTGGCATTCCGGGCTGCCAAACCTGACGAACTTCCGGTGACGACAATAGCCACGGTCAGAACTGCGAGCAAGGGCTATGCGAAAGCGTTTGAACATGAACTGCATCCGAACTACGTGGAGAGATTTGAGATTTACTGTTATCCCAACTCTCAAGAGGTCTGGCAGGATGTTACATGGTCGCCGACAAAGATCAAGTGGTCATCAGCCACGAACTCGTTTACGTACGATTTTGCAATGCCGCTAATCAACTGATACCGGCTAAAATTTCCTGGTGCCAGCCGGAGTTGCAGATAACACTGCAACTCCGGTTTTTCTATTTGGGCCGGTTGCAGCCCTGGTATCTCTTGACGTTCTTTTTGTCACGTCGCACGGTTGTGTTCTCATTTGAGATCCAACACTGCTGTTCGGGAGTAGCTGATGTCTGATGTTTCTATCTTACAACGAATTTCCAGGGGAATCGTAATCGCTATGTGTGTTGCAGGCGGATGGAGTTTACCGGCAACAGGTTTTGGCGGAGAAGGTGAGACGTCGGCGGCGCTGGCCGGTGTGGATGCCATCGTGCAGCGGGGCATTGATGAGAAGGAGTATCCGGGTGCGGTGCTGATGATCGGCCGCGGGGATGAGGTGCTTTACCAGGAGGCGTATGGTCGGCACACGTTTGAGCCGGATGCAAAGCCGATGACGATGGACACGCTGTTTGATATGGCATCGGTGTCGAAGGTGGTGGGCACGGCTTCGACGGCAATGGCGCTGGTGGAAGAGGGGAAGCTTGGTCTGAATGACCTGGTGTCGGAACATATCGACGGTTTCAGCACGGGCGGAAAAGACAGCGTGCGGGTGCGTGACCTGCTGACGCATGTGTC
>JAKFFN010000393.1:0-14129 GCA_036675025.1 Candidatus Sumerlaeales bacterium
AAGGCAAAGTAGTTGCCATGGCAACCGAAGGCTGGCCGGAGAATTATCGCGCCGGTTTCGTCTCGCTCGTCCTCACCCAGTCGCGCCAGGAGAAAATCGAGCAGCAACTGCGACAGTCTCAAAAAATGGAAGCGATCGGGCAGCTCGCAGGCGGCGTGGCGCACGATTTCAACAACATTCTCGCCGTCATGATGATGCAAGTGGATTTGCTGAAGTTGGAATGTTCGCCGCTCAAGCCCGACATGGCCGAAGGCCTGAACGTGATCAGCGGCGCGGCCGAACATGGCGCCAATCTCACGCGTCAACTCCTTCTCTTCAGCCGCAAGCAAGTCATGCGCGCGCGCGAACTCGACCTGAACGAAATCGTTACCGGCATCGCGCGCATGCTCCAACGCGTCATTGGTGCCGATATCTCCCTCAAAATCCATCTCCATTCCACTCCATTGGTCATCCGTGCCGATCCCGGAATGCTGGACCAGATTCTCCTCAACCTCGCCGTCAATGCCCGCGATGCCATGCCCAACGGCGGATCGCTCCTCATTGAAACGAGCGAACTACTCGTCGATGACGACACCGTCGCGCATTATCCCGAAGCAGAACGCGGCCGTTATGTCAGTTTCACCGTTTCGGATACTGGCGAAGGCATCCCGCCGGAAATACTGCCACGCATTTTCGAACCTTTCTTCACGACCAAAACACCCGAGAAGGGCACCGGCCTTGGCCTCGCCACCGTCTTCGGCATCGTCAAACAACATCGCGGGTTCATCAAAGTTTACAGCGAAACCGGTCGAGGTGCGCGCTTCCAAATCTTTCTGCCCGCCGCTCACGCTTCAGTCACCGCTGTAACTGCGGTTCCTGTGCGCCCAAAACCCAGCGGCGGCAAAGAAACAATTCTCCTGGCAGAAGATGATCCTTCGCTTCGCTTCCTCACCCGCATCCTACTCGAACGTCACGGCTACACTGTTTTCGAAGCTGGAGATGCCCCTGAAGCCGCCAGGGTTTGGAAAGAACACCTCGGGAAGATCGATCTCCTTCTCACGGATATGGTCATGCCGGGAGGATCCACCGGCCAGCAACTCGCCGCTCAACTCCGCTCAGAAAAACAATCCCTCAAAGTGATCTACACCAGCGGCTATAGTGCTGATTTCGCTGGACGGCAGATTCAGCTGCGCGAAGGTGAGAACTTCCTCCAAAAACCGTCTGCTCCAGATCAGATTCTCGAAACGGTCCGTCGCTGCCTTGATGGCCAATCGCTGGAGACCGGATCGCCTTCTTAGGCGTTCGGACCGTGCTGTTCGCAGAAACTCGCCGCTAGAAAAAATTCAGGCGACCCTCCCTCGAGGGCCGCCTTGCATCCTTCCCGAGAAGGACGCATTTGAACAGGATTGCTAACAGCTCTTCTTTAGCATCCGTGGTGCCACGCGGCCGCAATCAGAAAACCAAATTTAGGGCGCTTTGGATGCTGTGTTGCAACTCATTCTAAATCAGTCGATTGCGGGGAAGTTGGATTCGAATCAGCGCCGGTGGATCGGTGCCTACTTGCCGGCAAGGAGGGGCATTGCAGCCGTCTTGACCGGAGGGCGAACAAATCCGTTGGGGACTACTAACCAAAGGTGGTGAATTAACCAAAACAGTGATTTTCATTTACGCATCGGCCTGCCCTCCGTTATCCAAAGCGCCGGAGTATGGCGCGCAGCACCAAACAGAAGAAAACATCGCAACCGCTTTCCGTCATCACTGGCGCGGCGGGTTTTTTGGGTTCACACCTCACGGATTACCTCCTCGCCAAGGGGCACAAGGTTATTGGCCTGGATAACTTTGTCACCGGCCACGTTGATAATATTTCACACCTCAGTGGCAACCAGAACTTCCGTTTCATCCAGCAGGACGTTACCGAATTCATTTACCTCCACGAAGAGGTCGATTACGTGTGGCACTTCGCCTCGCCCGCCAGCCCCATTGATTACCTCGAGATTCCTATCCAAACCCTGAAGGTCGGTTCCCTTGGCACACACAAAGCTCTCGGTCTCGCCAAACATAAAGGCGCCCGTTTCTTTCTCGCCTCCACCTCCGAAATCTATGGTGATCCGCTCGTCCATCCCCAGACCGAAGAATACTGGGGCAACGTCAGCACCATCGGCCCCCGCGGCTGCTACGACGAATCCAAACGCTTCGCCGAAGCCCTCACCATGGCCTATCACCGCGAGCACCAGATGGAGACCCGCATCGTCCGCATCTTTAACACCTACGGCCCGCGCATGCGCCTTGACGATGGTCGTGTGGTACCCAGCTTTATCGGCTCAGTTCTTCGCGGCGAGCCTCTCACAGTTTACGGTGAAGGCCAGCAGACCCGCAGCTTCTGCTTCGTGACCGACCTTGTGGAAGGTATCTTCCGTCTGCTACACTCGGAGAAGGCCGGCCCTCAGCCGGTAAACGTCGGCACCGAGTTTGAAATGACAATCCTGGATTTCGGCAAACTGATACTCGAACTCAGCGGCAGCGAACTCCCTATAGAATATCGTCCTTTGCCGAAAGATGACCCCAAGAGCCGCCGGCCCGACCTGACCCGCGCGCGGGAAGTCTTAGGCTACGAACCCAGCGTGGCACTGCGCGACGGCCTGAAACAGACGATTGAGTTCTTCCAGAATCGCCACGCCGCGAAGGTCTAAATTTTCGCCGGTGGATGATGGTGTTTATTACAACTGACAGATGTTGCGCCTTTTGTGCTGATCGAAGCAACGCATAATAAGGGTCATTAAGCATCCATAAGGGTCATTGCGGGAATTCCCAACCCTGTTTTCCTCTGCTCAACTTCTCCACCAATATACAGCTGACTGGAGATGAAACAATGCGAGAACAGAGTAAAATAATATACACTAGCGGAGCGCCGTTCCTGGGAGCGCGGGCATCCTGCCCGCCGGTGCGAAGCACCGGAAAAAACCAAACAAACGCAAACCCGCGAACCGTCGATATTGACGTATATTTCCTGCTTAACTCCGCTACAAGCGGCATCGTCCACTTCCCAACCTCAAGACAGTCCAAAAAAACAAAAAAAGTTTCAGCCAAAAAAATTGGCCTTCTAACCCTAAAAGAATCAATTCCGAAGGCCGAAATAAATAGCTCCGGGTCAAATTCCGGAAAACGCCTCCTAACTTCTGAAAAATCAAATCTGAAGGCCGAAATAAATAGGGCGCCAGGTCCTTCTTGCTTCCAGGCGTCTGCTTCAGCTTTAGCAGGCGCAAAAGCCCATCATCCGTCAAAACCAGGCACCCAGATCCATTCCGGGCGCGCAAAACATTGCCCTCCCCCCTTCCTCTTTTTTCTTAAAAAAATAACTGTGTCCTGTCCACATTTGCCTTCATTCGGCGTCATAGGCATGGAAGCAAATTGCAGCGGCTTCCAAACTATTGCAACCAGGAGAACAGAAATGCCGTATGTTGACGGGTTTGTATTGCCCGTACCGAGTGACAAACTTGAAGCTTATCGCGCCATGGCAGAGACCGCCAGCAAGGTCTGGAAAGACCACGGCGCACTGGAATACCGCGAATGCGTCGGAGACGATCTGCAGGTGCAGTTTGGCACTTCTTTCCCGGATGGCATCCAGACAAAGCCAGGCGAGACTGTTGTATTTTCCTGGATAGTTTTCGAATCCCGCGAGCACCGCGACAAAGTGAACGCCGCTGTAATGGAAGATCCGCGCATCAAGGATTCATGCGATCCCAACAACATGCCGTTTGACGCTCAGCGAATGCTCTATGGTGGCTTCAAAACTATAGTAGAATCTTAGTGATATTAGTTAATGCCCGATGAGGGACAACGCATCACCGACCCCATGGCTGGGGGTAGTGTCCTGGACCACTCTCAAAGCAGAAAGTGAGCGATAACCATGTCTGAAGCAGCCCCTCTTTCCGATGAAGTCACCGAACGCATAATCAGCGTATCCACCCTTATGGATGCAAACGTTGAAGCAGTTTTTAACGCATGGACCGATCCTGATTTGCTTCCTCAATGGTGGGGACCAAATGGGTTTACCGTCACCACGGATAGTATCGACATCAGGCCAGGCGGAGAATGGCGGTTCGTTATGCACGGCCCAGACGGCACCGATTACAAGAACCACATTGTGTTCGATGAAATCCAGACACCGAACCGCATCGCCTACACCCACAAGTCCGGGCCGATTTTCTCTGCCGTGGCTACCTTTGACGCTGAGGGTGAAAAGACGCTGGTGACCTTGCGGATGCTGTTTGAAACAGCAGAACTGCGCAACAGGGTCGAGCAGGAGTTTAATGCAGTGGAAGGCGGAAACCAGACCCTGGCCCGCCTGGAACAACTGATAAAGAATCAGTAACTCGCAACGGGTGCGTCGCCCGGAACCGGCGCAGAAGTCACAGCAAAATGCTTACGTACATCCTCGTCGCGCTCGCCATAGCCGCGGTCGCGTTTATCATCGTGGTTGCGATGCAGCCGTCAACGTTTCGCGTCAGTCGTTCAGCCACTATCGACGCCCCTGCCTCAGCCATTTTCCCGCACATAAACAACCTGCACAGCATGCAGGTGTGGTCGCCATGGGAGAAAATGGACCCGAACATGGAGCGCACTTACGAAGGCCCGCCGGCGGGACCGGGAGCCACTTACCGCTGGTCTGGCAACAACAAGATCGGCGAAGGCAGCATGATATTGACCAACAGCCGGCCCAATGAACTGGTGGAATTCCAGCTCAATTTCATCAAGCCGTTCCAGTGCACCAATGAAGTAGAGTACACACTGGTTCCTCAGGCCGGCAATACCGTAGTAACGTGGAGCATGACCGGCCATAACAAGTTCATCAACAAGGCAGTGTGCCTGTTCATGAACATGGACAAGATGTGCGGCGGACAGTTCGAAGAAGGCCTGGCATCATTAAAAGCCATCGCAGAGGGCACGGCACCCCAGGCACCGCGTGAAGACGCTACTGTCCTGCCGCTTTCTGAACCGGCAGTATAACTCTCACCCCATATCCAGGAAAGGAAAGCTAGAATGCTAAAGCAGATAACCGCGAAAAAGATCGAGCCGTACCTGTTCATGGACGGTCGCGCAGACGAGGCTATCGAGTTTTATAAACGAGCTCTTGGTGCTGAAGAGCAGATGATAATGAGGTACTCCGATTGTCCGGATAAAAGCTCACCCATACCGCCTGGCGGGGAAAACAAAATCATGCATGCAGGTCTTAAGGTGGGAGAAACTATCCTCATGCTGTCAGACGGCTACTGCACGGGGCAGGCCAAATTCGAGGGCGTATCGCTCTGCATTGAAGCTGGATCAGAAGCCGACGCTGACAACATTTTCGCAGCCTTGCAGGAAGATGGCGGCCAGGTGCAGATGCCGCTAAGCAAGACCTTCTTTTCCCCGAAATTTGGCATGGTTGCCGACAAGTTCGGCATTTCCTGGATGGTAATCGTAGCAGAATAGGAGTAAAGTCATGTGCCGCAGTATAAAGCCGTTGTTCAATTTCGATCCGCCTGTTACAGACGATGAGATACGCGATGCGGCATTGCAGTTTGTCCGGAAAATCTCCGGGTTCAATGCTCCCTCTAAGGCGAATGAAGCGGCTTTTAACCAGGCAGTCGAAGAGATCACTCGCGCATCTAAGCATCTCCTCGACTCCCTGGAAACCAGCGCACAGCCGCGCGATCGCGAAGAATACGCAGCGAAAGCAAGAGCCCGCGCTGCTCAACGATACGAAAGGTAATTAAGACAACATGTCAACGTACGAAGAAACCCTGGTCGAATCACCGCAATCCACAAGTTATGCTTCCTCCAACCCAAAGTGGATGACCATCACCGGCTGGGTGCTTACCGCACTTACCGGCGGTCTCCTCATCTTCAGCGCAGTTATGAAGCTGATGCAAACGGAACAGGTTCTTGACGGATTCAAGCAGATGGGTTTCCCGGAAGGATCCGCTATAACGATTGGGATACTTGAGCTGGTTTGCGCCTTAATCTACCTGGTTCCGCGCACGGCGATCCTGGGCGGCATCCTGGTCGCGGCTTATCTCGGCGGCGCCACCTGTATGCACGTTCAGGGTTCACTGCCAGTTACTATGCCTGTCGCCATGGGCGTGGTTGCATGGCTCGGCCTATACCTGCGCGATGCCCGGGTGCGCGCCCTGCTGCCTCTACGCACGAAGCCGTAATCGACGAGTAAAAGCGCACCGCTATAGCCAAGAAAAGTCCTCCGCAGCTCAGCCCGTTCGTCATCCATCAGAAAGGAGATTTACTAATGTCTGCAACCGCAACAGCTCTTCCCCCGATTGTATCTCGCGAAGAATGGACCGCCGCGCGTAAAGAACTTCTTACCCGCGAAAAAGAGATGACCCACGCCAAAGATGCCCTGGCAGCCGCCCGGCGTCGCCTGCCCATGGTGGAGATTGACAAAGATTACACCTTTGAAGGGCCTGAAGGCAAGGTTCGCCTGGCAGATCTATTCGACGGCCGGCGTCAGCTGGTCCTCTATCACTTCATGTTCGACCCCAATGATCCGCCTCCCGGCAAACATGAACCCTATGACGAAGGCTGCTCAGGCTGTTCTTTTGAAGCTGATCACATTGCCCATCTGCAGCACCTGCGCGCCCGCGATACCAACTTTGTCATGGTGTCCCGCGCACCAATCGCTAAGATTCAGCCCTTCAAAAAACGGATGGGCTGGACAATGCCCTGGTACTCATCTTTCGGTAGCTCTTTCAACTACGACTTCCACGTGACCGCTGATGAAACCGTTGCGCCAGTGGAATACAACTACCTCTCAAAAGTGGAGCTGGAAGAGAAGAAACACCTCTATCACGTGCAGGGCGAACAGCCGGGCCTGAGCGTATTCCTGAAAGACGGCGACCGGATATTTCACACGTATTCCACGTACGGCCGCGGCCTGGAAGCGCTTCTCACCACGTACCATATGCTGGATCTGACGCCCTTCGGCCGCCAGGAACCCTGGGAAGACTCCCCCGAGGGTTGGCCGAAGACTAAAATGGATTGGCTGCGTCATCACGACAAATATGAAGACCAGGGGCAGGCACCATCGTGTTGCAGATCGGAAGCCGACGCAGCCGGGAACGCGTAACTCCAGACTCATTAAAATCGCCCAAGAAAATCATACAACAACGAAAGGACCACACAAAATGAGATTTACCACTCTCGCAGTCACCATCCTCACCGCTTTCACCCTAAGCCCCGCCTTCGCGCAGGAAATGCCGCAGATGCCAAAGCCCGCCAAAGAGCACGAAGTTTTGAAGCAGTTCGCCGGCGAGTGGGAAACCAGCACCACAATCAATATGCCGGGCATGCCTCCCATGAACACATCCGGCACCGAATCCGCCAGGATGATCGGCGGCTTCTGGGTAGTGGGAGAGCACAAAGGCGATTTCATGGGCACGCCCTTTACGGGGATAATGACCCTTGGTTACGACGCCAAAAAGCAGAAGTATGTAGGCACCTGGATTGACTCGTCGCAGAACATGATGTGGCAGTATGAAGGCACTTTTGACGATGCAGGAAAAGTGCTTACGCTGAACACGGAAGGCCCCTGCCCCATGAAAGGTGGAGAGATCGTCAAGATGCAGGACGTAATCGAGATGAAGACGCCGGACCACCAGGTAATGACATCCCGAATACAGGACAATGGCCAGTGGGTAACAAGCATGATAATGGAAGGCCATAAGAAGTAGCGGCGGAATTATCCCACTTAGTTAGGCATTTAAGGTCGGCGGGCCAATAACCCGTCGATTTTTTTTGCCTTTTGGTTTGATGCAGGCTGAATCCAGTTCCTGATCTGCCGAATCCGGCTTAACAGTTTAAATCAGAAGCAAAAAGGACCGTCCCATGCGCTTTATTTCCGCGGCACTCGTGCTTGCCGCCGCTACCATTTTCTCTGCTGCTGCAGCACCCGCATCGGCTCAGGGGACCACCATCACCGCGGCCAATGGCGAGTGGGTTTCTCTCATGGACGGCAAAACCTTCGACGGGTGGAAGATCGCAGAACCACAAAAGAACAGCTGGTCGATCAAGGACGGTGCTTTCGTTGCCCAAGGCGATGTCAGCCACCTCTTTTACACGGGAGAGCACCAGCCGATGAAGAACTTCGAGCTCAAGGCTGACGTCCGGACAACTTCCGGTTCCAATGGCGGCATCTACATTCACACCGCGTGGCAGGAGGCAAAATGGCCAAAGGTGGGATATGAAGTCCAGGTGAACCAGACGCACAGTGACTGGCGCAAAAGCGGCAGCATCTACGGAGTGAAGGACGTGCGCGAAAAGCACGTGAAAGATGACGAGTGGTACAGCTACCACATCATCGTAAACGGCAAACGCATCATCGTGAAATTGAACGACGAAGTGGTGAATGATTTTACAGAAGAACCGGACCGGAAACCGGGCGAAGATTTTACGCGGATTCTAACCTCCGGCACCATCGCGCTCCAGGCGCATGACCCAAAAAGCGTGGTTGAGTATAAAAACATCCGGGTGAAGAAGTTGGATTAGGGCCAGAGCGCCGTAAAGTCGGATGATATATGCTATTCTTTCAGGGCTACTTCTTAGGGGATGTGGACCTGGGGTTTAGTCGTTCGTCCGCGACGCGGACTCTCTCCTGCACCCCAGGCTATCACCCCTGGCCCCTGCAGGGCGTTGTCATTGCGAGAGTGGACATTGGGTCTTAACATGGAGCACGGTTCTTACTGGACGGCCATGGGAGGCTTTGGTGGATGGCGTAGACGGTGTTCAGGAGCTACTTCGTGGCGGCGCGGACGCGGGGTCGCAAGGCGCTCGCATGCTGACGGACTCTCTGACGTCCCAGCCATTTTCCACTCATTACTCCCCACGCAGGTGCATGGGGCGATCTTCTCCGGCGTCGGCTATTTCGGCCTGGCGGCGGGTGCGTTCCAGTGCCTCTATCGGCGTACGGAAGAACATTCCGACCAGGAACACTGACACTGCACCGACCACGCCGAACCACATGAAGCTTACCTTAACGTTTTCGGCCTGCCACGCTGCAAGCTGGTGGGTTACGCTCCAGTCGGGAGCGATCAGCTCGAGCAGCACCACGTGCAGGCCGCCCGAGATAATGGTAATCAGCAACCCGATTGTGATAGCAATCATGTTACCGTTATCAGAGCCGCGCTTTTTTGTCAGCATTCCCAGTAGGAAAACGCCGAGCATGGGCCCGAGGATAAAGCCAGCCACGCCAAGCACAACGGGGATGATCCGAAGCTCAGGTTTTTCAATTTTGGCGTAAGCGAACGCCGTCGCTATGGCTATCATCAGTACCGCAAACACGCCGGTAAAGAATCGCGCCGCGGCCACGTGGTGAGCTTCAGACCGCTTCTTTGCAGCATAGGGGATGTACCAGTCGTTTGTGGCGCTCGTGGCAAGGGCATTGAGGGCCGCGCTCAGGGAGCCCATCGTCGTTGCGAACACGCCGGCCAGCATGATGCCGCGCAGCCCGGACGGCATAACGTTCAGTATGTATGAACCGAAGACGTCTGCGCTATCCACAGGTTTAAACTCCGGACGCTGCAGGTAAAACACGTAAAGCAGCACACCGATGAGACTGAAGATTGCGAAAATCGGCAGATCCATAATGGCTGCCGTGATGAGGCTGCGCCGGCTTTTCTGGTAGGTCTCCGCGGTGAGCAGGCGTTGCACCATATCCTGGTCTGTACCGAAGGCAGCCATGTTGCTCATGGTGGCGCCAATGAGGACGGAGAACAGCGTGTAGTCGCTCACGAGGATCAGTTTGAAATACTCCCACGTCGTCATGACGGATATGTTGTTTTTTTCCATGAAGCCGGCGACAGCCTTCTCTTCGAATCCGGTTCTGATATACCCACTCAATTCCGTCATCTGTGGCACCGCTTCGCCCATAGCACGGAAGCCGTTCATTATGTTCAAGCTGTCGCCGCCGATGTGGTAAAGCAACATGAACGTAGCTACAACTGCGCTCGTGAACATCAAGGTCGCCTGGATTACATCGGTCCATATGACTGCCTTGATACCGCCAAGGGCGGTGTATACAAACGTAATAAAGGTGAGGACGACGACCGCCCAGAAGTAGGGCCAGACGGACTCCACTGTCTGATAGGCCACGACGTCCTGGTGCTCGGTGAAAATCTTCCAGGCCAGCACCACCACCAGTGACGGTACAAACAGGCGGGTTCCGCTGGCGAGGGTACGCATGACGAGAAACAGCAGAGAAACGTAGTTTTTGCTCTTCTCGCCAAACCGGATGGCGAGGTAATCATATACGGTGTAAACTTTGAAGCGATAGTATGGTTTGAGAAAAACCCAAGCCACGAGCATCCGGCCAAGTATCAGACCCAACACCACCTGCGCATACGAGAGGCTCAGGGTTTTGTAGCCTTCCACAGGGACGCCGAGGAAGGTGGCAGCGCTGGTTTCTGCGGCGATGATGGAAGCCATAACCGCCCACCAGGGAACGCGGCGTCCGCCAAGGGCGAAATCGTGAAGGGAGTTTTCGCGGCGCCCCATGTAGAGGCCGATGGCAACAATACCAACGAAGTAGATGATAATGATCAGGGCATCAATAATGAGTCCGGAAGTAGACAATCGGGGGACCTCGCAGAGGGAGTAGACAGGTACCCGAAAAACACCGGCAGGGGCGGTGGATCAAGAGTTATCTTTGTGTGGTGATTTGCAGGAAAAACCGGTAACGCGCAGAAAAGCAGGAACACAAAAACACAAAATGCGCTGCGCGCTGCGCGCGGCACAAAAGGCACAAAAAACTTTATCCGCAAAAAAAACGGTGCGGTGGAGGGACAGGGGTATGGTGCGAGTGGCGTGATTTGACGCAAAGTCACGAAGACACGAAGGAAAAGCAAAGAAAGAAGAGCAGAAGGTCTAGCCACAAAAAGGCACAGAAGGCGCAATAAAACCATTCAGGAATAGAACGTCCGAGCTTTAAAGTTTTCAGAAAACTCAGCAGTTCAATGTCAGCGATCAGAAATTATAGGAACAGAAACGCGATTAGATTTCGTCTAAACGCCAGACGTTGAAGCTGAAGGATGGGTTTCCTTCTGATTCAAAGGTGCTTTCGCTTGTTCCGTAGACAGCTGCGCCGATCTTGTTTCTTTCGAGACGGAATTCCATCCGTATGGCGTCGGCAATATCGCTGAGTTCGAGCATGACTTCGGCAGGTCTTTCGCTCCCGGAGCGCAGGCTGACCGTAATTGCCGCCCCGTTCTCCGATCGCCGGGCTTCCACTGCTGATGCCCATTTGTTCTTTTCGTTGGCGCGGGCCACTACTCCGTTGGCGATCATCCGGATGTGGCTAAGTTCTTTGTCGTTCATTCCCATGACAGTTCCAGAAACCTCGCCATTGATAAATGTTCAAATTTGAGAAGAGCATGCGCCTGCTGACGTTTAAATGTGTCTGCTGTTGAAGCCGTAAGACTTATACGCCAAGAGTTAGCGCATACGGTGTGACTTTGGCACCAAAACTGCATATACTTAACCTATAAACAAATCAGGAGGCGAACCGATGAAAACGAAACTTTTTGCAACTGCGCTGGCAATGGCCGTCATGACGGCGGGTTTCGCTCCAACGGAAGTTACTGCTAAACCCAAGCACTATAAGAAAGCTCATAAGAGTTATCATAAGGCCGTAAAGCACCATTATAAACATCATCATTATAAGCATCACGACTGGGATGATGATTACGATAATGAAAGCTGGGGCATCTACACAACGCCTGCGGGCGGCCTGGGCTTCCACTATTCTGAGAATAGCGGATCTTATAGGTATCCAGCCTATGGATATGGCTACGGTTACGGTTACGGTTACCCGAGCTATGGGTACTACTATTAATATTTGAGAGCGAACACGGCAACGGCACGTGCGTCACACGACGCACGTGCCTTTTTTTTGTCTATGCGATTCGCGCGCCGAGGTGCTTAAGCCTGAACGGATTTCAACGTAAGGTGAAGGATCTCAGCCGGTGCGTTGATGCGTAGCGGCAGCCAGTTGCCGACACCGTTACTTACAACGAGGCGACTGTTGGGCTTCTTATAAAGGCCGCTCCAGTACTTGAACATCAACGGTCCGGCTCCGATGTCGTCTGTAAGCATGAACTGCCCGCCGTGGGTATGGCCGCTTAGCACTAATGGAATTCCTGCATCGGCAGCGAAATCGAAGGCGTGCGGGTGATGGGCGAGCATGATTGAGAACGCATCGGGGTCTATGTTTGGTCGAATGGCTTCAATGTTTGGACCTGCACCACCCTCCTGTCGATGGCCGCGCGAGCTTTCTTCTGAGCCCCAGCGCAGGCCGTGAATCTGCACGTCGCGTCCGCGCAGGCGTAAATTTTCTGTCTGGTTGATGAGGATGTTCAGTCCGGAATCGCGGACGCCATTTTCAAATTCCTCGCGGCTTTCAAACAGATCGTGGTTGCCTTCACACATGTGGAGACCGGCGGGAGCATCGATGCGACGCAGAGCATCGGTAGCACCGGGAAGATCGTTAAGGGAAAAGTCTATGAGGTCGCCGGTGACCAGCACGACATCGCTGCGCAGGTCATTGGTAGCGTCAACGATGCGGCGCAACAATTTTTCGTCGCTGAATTTACCGGCGTGCATGTCGCTGAGATGAGCGATGGTCAACCCGTCGAGTTCTTTTGGAAGCCCCGGCACGTCGAATTCCATGGGGCGAATCATAAAGCCTTGGGTCTGCCGATAGCCGCCGATACCTGCGGCAATGGTAAACAGAGGCGGGGTGGCGACCGCTGCCATAGTGAGGAACTGCCGGCGGGACAAGGCCGGGGCTGCAGGACGGTTGTCTAACGGCGGAGAGTCATCATACGGCGAGTCCAGTTCACTTGTTGTCTGTTTAAGATGTCGCACTACATACCGGGAGCCCCTGAACCCTGCCAGCCCGGTTTCAGCGGTCAGGATCAAGAATGAGATCAGCGGCAGCACCAGCAGATGCCAGATATAAGCCATGCCCAGGGTGAGGGGCGGTGCGCCAACGCTGGCGTGAGCGCGCCGGTGCAGCATCATCCAGATAAAGTGGCTCACCATCAGGACAAAGAACGCTGATAAGGCCCCGCGCCATACTGCTTTTCCAGGAAACTTCCGAACCCGCCACCACGCCCACGCAAACCACAACACTTCCAGCAGCGGTACTAAAATGATGATCATGCGTACCATGGATAGCTATACAACGGGAACGGCAATAATGCTTAGCCACGAAGAGGCACCGAGGGCACAGAGGGGAAAAATGTTTAGCCGCAAAAAAGCGCTAGAGGCGCAAAAAGTAAAGCAGACTTCAAAGGTAGAAGCGGGACCACAAAAAGCACTATAGCGCTTCGCGCGACACAAAAACACAAAAGGGGTGGCGGAGTAGTGGTGGCGGGCGTAGCTTGAGTTGTGGAGCGAGTGTGGTGCAAGTGGTGTGATTTGACACAGAGACTAGAAGCATGTATGAGGAGAGGGAGGGAAAGAGTTTGAGGATTCAGCCACAAAAAGGCACAGAAGGCACATAAAATTTATAACGGACTGCAGAGCGGAGCCGTGGTGGTGGCGGTGGCTTAGCGAACAGAAAAAAACGGCCGGGACTTTACATTGATCGTTGCGCGGGCGCTTTACACGCAGCCAATTGCAGGTGAAGAAACAGAGACTGTTCGTGTGATTGTTGCATGACGGTTTGCCGCTTAGTTAACTTTCGAGGAGAGTCTTCCGATATGCTGAAACGATTAATCGTAGTTGTGTCTGCCATTGCCATGGCGTTGCCGTGCATAGCCCAGCCCGGCAAAGGTGAGGGTGAGAAGGCAAAGCCGTCTGCCGGGAAGATCCTGATCGTGGTGACAAACCACGGGAGAACGGGGAATGACCCGACTACTGCTAAACCTACAGGCTACTGGCTGTCGGAAGTTTCGCATGCGTGGACTCGGTTTGTGGATGCAAACTATGAGGTGGACTTTGCGAGTCCGCAGGGTGGTATCGCACCGGTAGATCCGCGCAGCTATAAGCCGGAGGATCCCGATAACAAGCGGATGTGGAGTACGCGCCGGGTGATTGAAAACCTTGCCGAGACAACTCCCCTGGCCGACGTAAAGCCGGCGGCTTACGATGCGATCTATTTT
>JAKFFN010000323.1:0-14068 GCA_036675025.1 Candidatus Sumerlaeales bacterium
GATCGCATTCAATTCCGCGCAGCCCCAGCTTTTCAACGCTCAGATCTTTGTCATCCACACAGCGGGGCCGAAGTGCCGTCCGCAGCCAGAAGATTCGCTCAGGGTTGGGATTGCGCAGGTGCCAGTGCATCTGCGCCATAAAATCCTCGGCATTTGAGCCAGTTACCTTGCCGTCGGCGCCAAGACCTGCCCGGTTAATTTCCAGTCCGCGCAGGCCCTTCTGCAAAGCTTCCTTGAACGTACGGCCGATAGCCATGGTCTCACCCACGCTCTTCATCTGCGTGCCAAGGATCGGCTCTGCGCCTGGGAATTTCTCGAAAGCAAACCGCGGAATCTTCGCAACCACGTAATCGATCGTCGGCTCAAAACACGCCGGCGTCTTCTTGGTAATGTCGTTCGGCAGTTCATCGAGCCGCAAACCGGTGGCCAGCTTGGCGGCAATCTTAGCGATAGGGAAACCTGTAGCCTTGCTTGCCAGCGCGCTGCTTCGCGATACACGCGGGTTCATTTCAATAACAACACGCTGGCCTGTTTCCGGGTGGGTCGCAAACTGAATGTTCGAACCGCCCGTGTCCACCCCGATAGCGCGGATAATCTTCACCGCATCGTCGCGCATCGCCTGGTACTCGCGGTCGCTCAGCGTCTGGATAGGTGCAACGGTAATGGAGTCGCCCGTGTGGACACCCATGGGATCCAGGTTCTCAATGGAGCAGATAATGACCACATTGTCATACATGTCGCGCATGACTTCGAGCTCATATTCCTTCCAGCCAAGGATGCTCTGCTCAATCATGATTTCGTGGGTGGGGGAGAGGCTTAATCCGCGGCGGGCAATTTCCAGGAATTCTTCTACGTTATAAGCCGTGCCGCCGCCGCTACCGCCGAGGGTAAACGAAGGCCTGATAATCACCGGGAAATTCAGGTCGTGAGCTTTCTCCAGTGCCACATTTGCAGCAATGCGGATCTGCTCTTCGCGTGGACCTTCCGCCCGGATAATGGCGCTGCGCGGCACATCGAGGCCAATCTCAAGCATCGTATCCTTGAACCGCTGGCGGTCTTCAGCTCGTTCAATAGCTTCTTCGTTTGCGCCAATAAGTTCGCAATTATACTTTTCAAACACGCCTTTGGCAGAAAGCTCCATGGCCAGGTTCAGCGCTGTTTGGCCTCCAAGGGTTGGCAGAACCGCGTCAGGGCGTTCACGCTCAATAATAGCTTCCACCACATCTGCCGTCAACGGCTCGATGTATGTCCGGTCGCCAAACTGCGGATCCGTCATAATGGTGGCGGGATTGGAATTAACGAGAACAACTTCGTACCCGTCTTCCTTTAAGGCTTTGCAGCCCTGGGTGCCGGAGTAGTCAAATTCAGGGCCTTGGCCGATAACAATCGGACCGCTGCCAATGATAAGAATCTTCTTAAGGTCTCGTCTCTGCGCCAACTGCGGCCCTTTCCTGAAGCACCCGGGCAATCTCCCGGGTGGAAAAAATGGGATTGAGCGGGCCATCCGGGGATATCTGCATCGCAAGCGGCTGACCCATGCCTTCAACCACTTTTCCGGCATATTTGTTCATTACAAGGTCTGGTTTATTGCGGAAAGGGGCGTTGCAGAAAAAACGGGCCCAAATCTTGTATTGCGTCGGTTAAGATTATATGGGTAAAGCTTAGTGATCTGCTCGTCGATAAAAGGCGGGCTCAGATCTTACGGGCATACCCGTGAGATTCTTAATGGCGATGGAGTCACAATGGTTGCTGAACCCCGGCGAAAACTGGTCTATGTGGTAGAAGATGATGAAGAGCAGCTTTTTGTGCTCCGGATGCTCCTTTCAGACGCAGGCTTCGACGTAGTAACAGAATCCGAAGCGGATCGCGTCCTCGACAGCGTTCAGACGCTTAATCCTGACGTCATTCTTCTGGATGTAATGCTGCCCAGCCGCCTGGGGCTCGACGGGTTTGACCTGTGCCGACGTATGCGGCAGATGCCTGCCCTGGCCGGTGTAAAAATCATAATCGTTTCGGCAATTGCCGAAGGTACCGGCCCATCCCGTGGCAAGATGGTAGAGCAGGTGGGCGCAGACGACTTCCTCGTAAAACCCTACGATCCACCCGTTCTCATTGAACGAATCCGTGAACTCAGCCCCTGATGGCTTCGCATGAAGGCCTCGCGCTGGTTCTGGATGCTACGGATTACCGCGAAACATCAAGCCTCGTAAGGCTGTTGACGGAAGCCGAAGGACGCATTTCCCTCATCGCCCGTGGGTTGCGCAAAGGCAAGGGAGGCTCCGGCCCTGCAGCAGTACAGGCTTTCAGCCTGGTCCGGGTCCGCTACTTCCTGAAAGAAGGCGCAACCATGGGTAACCTTGCCAGTGCGGAACTCGAGCACGCATTCCCCGCAGCGCGGAAATCGCTGGAGGCCTATGCTCTCATATCGTTCTGGTTTGAGATACTGAAAGAGTCCAGCCAGCCGAGACAGAGCACCGGGAAGGTGTTCCGGTTGACGCTCAGCTTTCTTGAGCGCCAGGAGGAATCGCCGGGTTTATCTTTAACGTTTCTTCAGGATCTGGGTCTGCTGTGTCAACTCCTCGGTTTCGGATTATCCTGGTCAGAGTGTGCAGGCTGCGGTGCGGCTGTGGCACATCCCACCCGTTTCAGCATCCGCAGCGGTGCCGTTCTCTGCAATAGATGTGTGGAAAGTGGCCAGGAGGGACTGATGCTGCGGCCAGATGAACAGCGGGTGATCTCCTGCCTTGCCGGCGAAGATTGCGCGCACGAGCCGGAGGTGTCTATGTCCGCCCTGATGAGTACCCTGGGACTGGTTCGCCGGTACCTGGTCTACCACTTGGAGCACCCCCTGAAGACTTATGCGTTTGTAGAGTCGATTTTCGGTAAATAGCCGCGCCTACAGATACTCTTGACCTTTGGATGCGGGGTCTGCTTTAAAGCTTACAACCTGCAGTGTAACCACGAAAGGGAAGGTGTTTTATGTCTTCAGTGGTAAAGCCCACGGATCGCCACGTGGATGGTATTCTTAAGTATATGCGGGATTATCTAACGGCGCGGGAGCAGCAAGTGGTCCGAATGAACCCGCGCAGCGAAAACGTGATTAGCGATATCACGTGGATCCACCTGGAAATCCTGCGGAAGGTATTACGCAAAGGTAAGTCATTCGGGGGCGAGAAGTATCCCGTGGCTGACGTGCTGATCGGGGCCGATGATAACAGGCGAAGGGCCCTGTTTAGTGCCAGTGACCAGAACTCAATAATGGATGAGATTGTTGAACGGGATGATGCGGGCGTGAAGAACGCCGACCAGAGTATCCATGACATGCGCACCTTTTTCCGTTCGATTGATCCATCCCTGGAAAACCTCGTGCAACTTATCCAGCACTGGGTAAAGTGGGACCTGCCGGATGCGGCGGATCAATGTGCCTTTGACGAACAGATGCGCAGGCTTAAGGCGCTTTGTGGGGTGCAATTTACAGATGATATACGTACCCGCTACCGCCAGGCCCTGGGCAGACCTGTAGACGCTCCTGTAACTGATGAAGAGATTTTCCAGGTAGAAATGCGACGGCTTGATCAAATTGCCGGCCGATTCTGCGCCCGTCGGTCAGAGGATGAACCTTATCAGCTTATCCTCAGGCGCGAGACCATTGAGGGATCGGACCAGGAAGGCGAGCCATTCGACTACAAGCTTCGACAGTGTGACGCAATTGCTGCAAAGCTGCAGGAAGAAAAGAATGAGGTGGCGAGCCGCCTGGGTACGCCGGCCAATGGCGGTACTAGTGACATCCATCTTAGCGAGACGGGATCTAACCCGGCCATTGCCGCACAGGCATAAAAAAAGGAGGGCAATTTGCCCTCCTTTTCTGTTAAAAATGACTTGTTAGCAATTAAGAAGCGCGCTGGCTGATCTCAACGGCCTTCTGGGCGCCTTCGCTCATGGTGGCAACCGGAATGAGTTCCGTACCCTCAAGCATCTGGCGGGCCTTTTCTTCGTTGGTTCCGCTGAGACGGATTACGATCGGCGTATTCCAGTCGGGAAGGTTCTTCAGAGCATCGAGGATACCCTGGGCGACGAGGTCGCAGCGAACAATTCCACCGAAAATGTTAAAGAAAATCGTGTTTACAGCGGGGTCACCAGTGATAACCCGCAATGCATCCGTAACCTGCTCGGCCTTTGCGCCGCCGCCGATATCCAGGAAGTTGGCCGGCTCGCCACCGTAGTGCTTCACGATATCCATCGTGCCCATGGCCAGGCCGGCGCCATTAACGATGCAGCCGATCTTGCCGTCGAGCTTAACGTAATTCAGTTTTGCCTCGCGAGCCTGGCGCTCCAGGGGAGCCTCTTCAGCGTCATCGCGCATCTCTTCAATTTCCGGGTGATCGCCGAGGGCGTTATCATCAAAGTTCATTTTCGCGTCTGCGGCAATAACCTGTTTGTCACCGGTAATGACCAGCGGGTTGATCTCTGCCAGCGAGCAGTCTTTGTCGAGGAAAGCCTGGTAAAGGCCGCGAACCACGCCGACGAAATCTTTCATGCCTTCTTTCGGAATGTCTACGAAGTAGGCCATTTCGCGAACCTGGTAATCAGACAGGCCGTTAATGGGGTGAGCACCCAGGAACAGGATTTTCTCAGGGGTTGAGGCTGCAACTTCTTCAATGTCCACACCGCCGGCGGCACTGATCATGAACACCGGGAGCTTCGTGGCGCGGTCGATAATTACACCGAGATAGATTTCCCGCTGAATGTCGATGCCCTGCTCTACGAGGACAGACTTTACGGTCTCACCCTTGATGTCCATGCCGATGATCTGTTCGGCCAGCTGCTGGGCTTCGTCTACGCTCTTGGCGAGCTTTACACCGCCGGCTTTGCCGCGGCCGCCAACCAGCACCTGCGACTTTACGACAACGGGAAAGGTGCCAAGTTTTTCAGTGATCTTGCGGGCCTGGTCAGCGGTTTCAGCCACTTCGCCCTGGGGAGTTTTTACGCCATACTCACGAAGAATGGCCTTCGCCTGATACTCATGAATCTTCATTCGGTGTTCCTTTTTTCCTGATGAGGGAGTGCATTAACCAAGTACAACCAGTGCGGATTTGCGTCCGGGTAGTGTCAACAATCATCTGCCGGGATTATTGGTAAACGCCGTCAATTTATGGCTGTACGTGCCGGCGGTCTGGCTGCCGCTGCCGAGTAAACGGGATTCATCATCCTGTTTCCAGAACACTTCCACGGTAGGATCATCGCTAACGGCATCCAGCGCGAGGGTACTGCCGTGGGCGTTGCTGCTCCATTCCGCAGTCAATAGTCCGTGGATGGTTGGAGCGTTGTTGAAAATGACGCTGCCAGTCTCGCTGCCGTTTAGTGCCAAAGCTGGCGATAACATAATTGTGTTATCATCGTCCTGCAAAAGCATCTGCCGGATAAGCACGGTGAAAAGTGCTGTAGCTTCAGTATCAACCATTTCCCGGCCAGTGCCCATCATGGTTCGGGGATTCAGGCATTCTGTCCAGCTGAGGAGAGGAGTCTGCATCTGGAGTACTTCCGCAAAAAGAGAAGGGAGACGTTTGTCCGAAACCCGTAGGAGCGCCAGGCAAAGCAGCATTCGGCGGCTGGCATACACGCCCTGTTCGTCGATTCGTCGAAGTACAAAACCCGCTTGAGGTGCGCCGCTGGCAGGCAGAGGTTCGATTAGAAAATCCACAAGACGCGGGAGCCAGCTTTCAGCTTTCAGCAGCCTGTAGGTGTCGGGCATCAGGGCAATTTCGAGAATTTCTGCAGCTGTATTCGGATCGAATGCGCGATGGAGCCGTCCCGGCATTTGCTGTGACAGGCTGTATTCGAGTTCGCGATGCATGGCGGCGGCCAGGTTGGCTGCGAACTTTGCCGATTCTTTCTGTAGCACTTCGGCATCGCGATGTTCGTGGTTAAAGCGGGCAAGCCATCCAGCAGAAACGAGCCCCTGGAGAGCCCAGAAATTATCAACCAGTTGGTACTCGATACCCGTATTGGAACGCGTGGCGCCTGGCGGAAACAGCCCTTGTGGTTTATCCGGGGCGTGGGCAACCTCGCGCCGTTTGCGCATGATCCATCGGGCGATGTTGCGCAGCTGGCTATAGCTGACTACCGGTCGCTCTGGTGGAGCCTGCGACAGCCGATGATAATCTGCAACTGCCGTCAGCACTTGTCCGTGAAGCGACCATTTCCCGGCAGCCAGGTTCAGGTTGCCGTTTTTCTGGATATCGATCAGGGGAAGCTGCAACAGTCGGGCCGCAGCATCCCTTCGACCCTGGTACAACAGGCCGCGAACCGCGGCAACAAGCCAGTTTGACTTATGCAGGAAGCGCTGATGAACAGCTGGTTCGCTGATATCTGTCAGACTCCGGAGTTGGGCGTCAGCCATGATCAGCATCTGGTCTAAACTGGAACCAGTCTGAAGAACTATGGCATGATTCGATTCGGCTGACGCGATACTTTCAGAAGCACGGGCGGTTGTGTGACTCCGCCGGCTAGCATCTTTCACCAGTTCCACAAACGGGAAAGTCTTTGCGCTGATGGGGTGCAGGGGGAGGATGATTTCGGCCGACAGGGAAGAGCTTTCCCGCAACGGAAGATGCCAGCCCGTCAGTGCGTTGGCCATTCCGGCCGGACAGCGAACAGCGGTTCGCTCGGGAGGATCTGACAGAAAAAATACCGCATCGCCATGACGGGCGTCGCTTGCCCAGGAGACATCCGGGCGGTGCGGATACCATGCGATGACCTGGCTGTCTGCCATCCAGAATCCCTTGGAGTTGTAGACCAGGTCGTGGATGGGTGTAATGCCTTCGAGCGAATAGGGACGGATCGCAAAATAGATGCTAGCGGGACAGGAATCGCTTCCTTCCAGGGGTTCACAGGTCGCGATTATGCGAACTGATTTTAGATCATCTGTGCCCGATGCATGAACCTCTATCGTGGCCTGGCCATAAGCCGTCGTAATTTCAAAAACCACGTTGGTTGCAGTAGATTGTATGGTGAGTTGTGCGTCGTCCAGAATGGCGGCTGGCACCGTAAGACCGTCGGGAAACCGGAACCAGGCTTCTACGCTGAACCGGCCATGGGGCGGCGTAACCATACCGCGGCGGTCGACCGTGCCGGCAAAAGTGTCGGGCAATCCGGGAATGGGCGCAGCGTCGCGCGCGGCTGTATTTTTTAAAAGCGTGTCGGGGACGAAATTGGTGAACGCGGGGCTGCCTGCATGGCTCTGGGCGTTGATCCAGTAGGGCCAGTTCCATGCGCGACAGGCTTCCCACGCATGGCGCGTAAGCCACCCGTGTAACTGCTCATCGAGCAACGCCCGTGTGAGGTGAGAGTTCGCCAGCGGTTCCGACTGTGGATGCAGCTTCTGGGCTGTCCGAAAAACCTGGCTGGCTTTCTCGGAAGGGAAACTCCTGAGCAGGCTGTTTATGATGCTGGTGAAACTAGGCAAACATTGTCTCCATGGTTCTATCAGGAAAAGCCGCGGGGGTGTTGGGATTCATTTCGACAGCGGTAAAAATAAAAAATGCCGCGGCAGACAAGGCGTCTGCCGCGGCTGATAATTCTGTTATTATCTGGGTGATGAGGTTAAGCGGAAGCCTGGGCAGGCTGCTTATCCAGCGCGCCTTTGGCGATTTCCACATACTGCTGGAAAGAAGCGGAATCGCTGACTGCGAGCTCGGAGAGGATCTTGCGGTCTACTTCGATACCGGCCATACGCAGACCAGCCATGAAGCGGCTGTAGGTCAGGTCGGACTGGCGGGTTGCAGCGTTGATACGGGCGATCCAGAGCTGGCGGAACTCCCGCTTTTTAACTTTACGGTCGCGGTAAGCATAGGCAAGCGCCCGCTTAACGGTCTCATTGGCATTCTGAAAAAGTTTCCGCCGGCCGGCGTAATAACCTTTTGCCTGTTTTAGTACTTTTTTACGCCGGCGACGCGACGCCGGGTTGTTAGTAGCGCGTGGCATTGTATGACTCCTGTCAAAATTTCTGTTGGTTCGGCGCCCAGGGTATAGCTGGTCGCCAGAGGAAATTGCTTACTAGAAGCCGATCATCTTTTTGATCGTTTTTTCCTGGGTAGTGGAAACATATGCCGACTTACGGAGCGCGCGTTTCCGCTTGGTGGATTTCTTCGTCAGGATGTGGCTCCTGAAAGCCTTACCCCGTTTAATTTTGCCGCTGGCGGTCAGCTTAAAGCGCTTCGCCGCACCGCGGTTCGTTTTCATTTTCGGCATAGCCGTATCCTTCCTGCGAACGACGTTTGTCGCCCGGTTTGTCTATAAACCTTTGGATTGTCCGGCCCTGAACAGGTGCCGGTAGAACTACCGCTTCTTATTAACGATAACGCCGCCAAGGTTAGGGCCGACTCTGCTGACAGATTCAGGAACCGCGAGATCTTCCAGGTCCTGGATAATGTTGTCGAGCAGCTTCTGTGCGCGGTCCTGGTGAGTACGTTCGCGACCTTTGTACATGAACGTAAATTTAACCTTGTTTCCGGCCTGCAGAAAATCTTTGGCATGGTTCATCTTCGTTTCATAATCATGCTTGTCGATTGAGGGGCGCATCTTGACTTCTTTCACCTCGATCGTTTTCTGCTTCTTCCGCGAGTCACGGGCCCGTCGCTTCTGTTCGTAGATAATCTTTTTATAATCGACAATCTTACAAACCGGCGGCTTGGCTTCGCCAGCAACTTCTACCAGGTCAAGCTCAGCCTCTTCGGCTCTGCGAAGTGCATCTGCGATAGCCACAACCCCGACCTGCTGGTTGTTCTGATCGATGAGGCGAACTTCTTTAGCCCGGATATCGCGGTTGATACGAATGTTATCTTTAATAAGCCATTTCCTCCGTCAAGTTGACATGGGTTTCGGTACTGCAGCGGTTGCGAAACTGCAAATAGAAAAGCCGGAGAAGAAATAACGATTCTTCTCCGGCACAATACCACGGGATATGGCTATCCCTTTTTGCCTTGAACCCGTTAGCTCCCGAAGGGCGTGGGGTGAGAGAATCGTTAGAATCTCTGCTTCTCTACGTGAAATTTCACGAAAAACCAGTTAGTTATATTCAGCGCCTGCAGCGGTTATTCATGCTGCACGATAACATTAGCCTTCTCTCAGTAACTGTTTGCTGAAATACCGCCCGTTACGATGGCAACCCCATTGCTGGTGCCGATACGATTGGCGCCTGCCCGGATCATCCGGATGGCTGTCTCCGCGTCCCGTATACCACCGGAAGCTTTCACGCCCAGTTGCGGCCCTACCACCTGGCGCATTAATGTTATGTGTTCCTCTGTAGCTCCGCCCGCCCCAAATCCTGTAGAAGTCTTCACAAATTCCGTATTGGCAAGAACGGCAATAAGGCATCCGGTTATGACTTCCTGCCGGGTAAGCAGGCCGGTCTCAAGAATGACCTTTACGGTAGTTGTTGGCCCTGCTGCGGCCGTCACTGCCAGTATGTCCTGGAACACGTATCGCAGATCGCCGGATTTCAGCTTGCCAACATTGATGACCATATCGACTTCCGTCCCCCCATTTTCTACGATATAGCTGGCTTCAGCTGCCTTTACCGCCGTTGCTGCTGCGCCAAGGGGAAACCCGACAACGCCGCAGACGCGCGACAGTGAGCAACTGTCGGCATCGGTATTCTGATTGAGCTCGTGAACGCAGTGGCTGACGTGGCAGGAATTAACGCAGACCGACGCAAAGCGGTGAGCACGCGCCTCTTCACATAGCGCGTCTATGGCTGCATCAGTGCTCTCGGCTTTAAGAACGGTATGGTCAATGAATGGCGCAAGGCTTTCTGAGTCGGCACACGTAAAGTCCGGCCCGGGCCACTCCGGCGGGCACTGCCGTTCTTCATCGTACTGCGAAACCCATGATTCTACGGGCATGCCGAGAGTCTGCAGCACACTCTCCAGGATGGACGAGATTTCTTCTGTGTGGGTTGGTTGGACTGACATAGTGATCCTCAGTAGTAATTATGAACCAGGTGCAAGCAGGGGCATTAAGAATACAAGGCTGAACAGGAAAGCTGTTATCCATAGAAGTAATGGTACCTGGCGGATGCGTCCGCGCAGCACGAAAATCAGGACATAGGAGATAATCCCTGCACCTATACCGTGGGTTATGGAGAACGTAAAAGGAGTGACGGTCATAATGATAAACGCTGGCAGGCTTTCTTCTACGACTTCCCACTGGATATTGCGGATTGCATCAATCATAAAGAAGCCGACTAAGATCAAACTGCCGGCGGTGACAGGATTTCGAATTACCCCCGGGGCAACCTCTATGCCGCCACCAATCACCTGGACAAGGGGCACGAAGAACATGGCGGCCAGGAATAAAACGCCGCAGGTGACGGCGGCCATGCCGGTCCTTCCGCCTTCGCTGACTCCGGCTGCCGATTCCACGTAGCAGGTGTTTGATGAGCAGCCGGCCATGCCGCCGAAAACTGCTCCCAGGGAATCCACAACCAGCAACCGGCGCAGCTTTGGAATCCGGCCGTTTTCATCCAGCAGTCCGGCTTTGGTGGTAACGGCGAGGGCGCTTCCGAGGGTGTCAAAAAAGTCCGTCATTAAAAGCGCGAAAGCTACCGGGATCAGTTGCCAGTTTAGCGCCGCTACCAGGTTAAACTGGAAGAGGGTCGACCAGTCCTGTGGCAGCTGCACGAAATCTGAAGGAATGGCTATCAGACTGCCGCGGCCGCCGGCATCGGGATTGAGAGCATGCGAAGGCCAGACCGGGAGCATGCCAATAACCGCGGTGAGAAGAATCCCCCATAAGAGCGCTCCCTTGACGTGTGCAACGATGAAGGCTGCCGTAATGAGAAACCCAATGGTGCTGAGTAACGTCACGGGGTGAGTGAACTCTTCGAAGGTTACAAAGGTTGCGGGATGGGCTTTGAGAAAATTGCCGTTCTGCAGGCCGATGAACGTGATGAACAGGCCGATGCCTGCGGCGATGGCGTGCTTTAGGGAGCCAGGTATGGCGTCCATGATGGCCGACCGCAGCGCTGATGCCGAGAGCAGCAAAACTACCAGTCCCTCCAGCACAACTACGCCCATGGCCGTCTGCCACGAAAGGCCCATGGTTTGTACCAATGTAAATGCGACGATAGCATTAAGCCCCATTCCGGCAGCCATGCACAGCGGCAGATTGGTGGCTACACCCATGAGAATGGTAAGCAGACCGGCAGCCAGGCAGGTTGCTACTACGGCCCCATCAAATGGCACTCCAGCTGCCTGCAAAATCGCTGGATTGGCAAAGATGATATAGGCCATGGCCATGAAAATCGTGGCGCCGGCGCGCATCTCCGTAGGCAGGGAAGTACCGCGGTTCTGGAACTCAAAATACCGTGACAGGGCAGACATGAACGCAACAGCTAAGGTAGCGCCGCGGGTATTGCAATGGTTGAATGGGCGTGGGCGGCAGTGCCCAAGGGGAGAGCGGGAGCGCCTGAAATAAAAAACTAAAGCCCGTAAGGGTTCGTGCGGGTCGCTGCGGGAATACCCAACTCCATTTTCTTCTGTTTAATTCGCTCCGTTAATCACGCAAAACCGGAGCAGAGATAAAGATGATAAACCCCACACCAGTGGCCTGTACGACATATATGACGACGCATAGATCCCATACGACAAATCCCCATACCCTCCAGCCGAGGCCAAAGTAATTATGTACTTAATAGACAGGCATTTAAGACTGATATCAAAGCACTTCATCGATTACCGGTTAATTTTTTTTCTGCCTGTGGAAAACTTTCGCTGCAGAAGGTCTTTAACTCGCAGGTGGCTGATTTGCTCCGCCAGAGTGGCTGATATCAGCCAATTCTGCCTTAAGATTCGCCGAATTGATTTGGGCTCCCAAGTTGGTCAACCGGTGCAAAACGCGACTTGGACCAAGTATAACTGCAATAAAATCAAAAGACAATATGGAGACCCAGGATTTCTGTAACGAATTTCAATAGGTAGGCGAAGCTTTGGCTAAAAGCGGCATAAATATGGGTAATATGGTGACACTAAACCCTATGCTTTGGTAGTAAACTATAAATGACAAATGAAACTTTGCCGCAGTCGGCGGCCACTGCTAACAGTTCGGAGGCCGTTGTTGCTCCGGCAAAGAGCCGACTCATTCTATGCGGCCACCCGAACGTCGGCAAGAGTCTGATATTCAACTACCTAACGGGCCGCTATGCGACTGTCTCCAACTACCCGGGCACTACGGTTGAAGTTTCCTCAGGCAACTCTCACCACCTTCCCAGCTTCAGGGTTAATGATACACCCGGCGCCTACTCGCTGCTTCCCATTTCTGAGGAAGAGCGGGTAACGCGCAACGTGCTGCTGGACGCCGGCGGCGACCTGATCGTCCATATCGTGGACGCCAAGAGCCTGCGCCGCATGTTGCCCATGACCCTTGAGTTGCTGGAGTTGGGTCACAAGGTTGTCCTGGTCCTGAATCTAATGGATGAAGCCCGCAAGTACGGCGTAACCATAGACTCTATAAAGCTAAGCCAGCTTCTCGGAATAGCGGTTGTAGAAACCGTCGCAACCGAGAACAAAGGGCTCGCTGACCTCGTCCAGGTTGTTCGCGATGGTGTGCCTGAGTCGCAACCGGTCCAGCTTGATTATGATCGCCCTGTAAAAGAGTTCATCCAACAGGCCGTGGATAAGGGAATCGTAACTGCGGAGGAAGCAAATCCGACGACGGTTCTCGCTTCCGAAGCCGTCTACGGCCTTAGCTCCGAAGACCTCGGCGGCCTGGAATTGTCGGTACGGAAAAGCCGCCAGGCCTACGCTGACAAGATTCTCGTTCAATGTGCCAGCTTCCCGGTTCCGCCGACGACCACGGTCGCCGGCCTGTTCAACCAGCTAACCCTGAACATCTGGACAGCGATTCCACTCGCAGCCGCAGTACTGTACTTCGGCGTGTACCAGTTTGTAGGTGTATTCGGCGCCGGCACCCTGGTAGATTTTATTGAAACGGGTCTTTATGAAACCTACCTGACCCCCACGATAACAAGGTGGATTGAAGCCATCATTCCCTGGCCGATAGTCCAGGACCTGTTTGTTCATGACTACGGCGTGCTGACTCTCGGGCTCAGATACGCCATTGCCCTGATCCTACCCATCGTCGGTACTTTTTTCCTGCTGTTCTCCGTGCTGGAAGACAGCGGATACCTGCCCCGGCTGTCATTGCTGCTTGACCGCGTTTTCAAAAAGATCGGCCTGAATGGCCGCGCTGTAATCCCGATCATTCTCGGGCTGGGCTGCGGTACCATGGCGACGATGGTAACCCGCGTACTCGAAACCCGCCGGGAAAGAATTATCGCAACGATTCTTCTGGGCGTAGCCGTTCCCTGTTCCGCGCAGCTGGGTGTTATCCTGGGCATATTATCGGGCCAACCGCAGGCGCTGGTTGCCTGGGGCTTTACCATGGCCGGTATCTTTCTAGTGCTGGGCGCTGTTGCGGCCAAGGCAGTTCCGGGCGAAGTTCCCTCGTTCTACCTGGAGTTACCGCCCCTGCGGTTTCCCCGCATCGGCAATGTGCTTACTAAAACGTATTCACGTATGCACTGGTACTTTATAGAGATTCTGCCGCTGTTCCTTCTCGCCAGTGTGTTGATTTGGCTCGGAACAATTACAGGAGTTTTCGATAAGGTCGTCAGTCTGATCAAGCCGCTTGTACGCGCAATGGGGCTGCCGGATGCATCAGCCGGAGCGTTCCTGTTCGGGTTCTTCCGTAGGGATTACGGAGCCGCCGGTTTGTTTGATCTCCAAAGAGATGGCCTGCTGAACCCGCGTCAGTCGTTTGTAGCGGTCCTGGCGATCAGTCTTCTCCTGCCCTGCATAGCTCAGTTCTTTGTTATGAAAAAGGAGCGTGGGTGGCGGTTTGCGGTGATAACCGTAGGTGCGACAATAATGACTGCCTGTGTTCTCGGTATCATTGCTAACTGGATAATTCTTAAAACGGGGTTACTATAAATGATCTGCGGATCCTGCAATTCTCCATTCGATGCCCAGGCGGCCATCGTAAGCTGCAATAGCTGCAGCATGAGTTCCGG
>JAKFFN010000342.1:0-2304 GCA_036675025.1 Candidatus Sumerlaeales bacterium
ACCTTCAAAGTCAAACCCCCAGCAATAGGCTTGGTTGTCGGAAGCGTTAACGCACACATGATGCACGCCAGAGCTGATAGTCAGGATGGTTTTGCCTGAGAGCACGCCAGTAGTATCAACCGCTACAGGGCTGTCTTGAAGGCCAGTTACGGCGCCATTTCCTAGCTGGCTTTCAGCGTCTCTACCCCAGCAGTAGGGTAGGTTGTCGGAGGCGATAACACAGGTATGGTTATTTCCTGCGGTGATACTCAGAATGGTCTTTCCCGACAAGACGCCTGTGGTGTCAACAGGAACGGGGTTATCCTCTCGGTTCGTAATAGAACCATTTCCGAGTTGCCCGGAAGCATTGAGCCCCCAGCAGTAGGCTAAGTTGTCACTGGCAATCGCACAGGTATGGTTGCCTCCTACCGCCATACTCAGAATGGTTTTTCCAGATAACGCACCGCCACTACTAACGGCGACCGGGCTAACTTGGTTACCAGTCGTGGCGCCGTTACCGAGCTGACTGGAGGCGTCATCCCCCCAGCAGTAGGCGTGGTTGTCGGAGGCAATGGCGCAGGTGTGGGAGGAGCCTGCTGAGATACTCAAAAGGGTTTTGCCTGAGAGCACGCCGGAGGTGTCGACAGCCACCGGGCTGACTTGATCGCCAGCTGTGGCACCATTACCGAGCTGGCCATTAAAATCATTCCCCCAGCAGTAGGCTAGGTTATTAGAGGCAACGACGCACACATGGGTGGCGCCGGTTGAGATACTTAGGATGGTTTTGCCTGAGAGCACGCCGGAGGTGTCGACAGCCACCGGGCTAACCGGGTTACCAGTTGTGGCACCGTTGCCAACCTGACCGTTGCCATCACTCCCCCAGCAGTAGGCTTGGTTGTCGGAGGCAATGGCGCAGGTGTGACCGGCGCCTGCAAAAATACCCAAGATGGTTTTGCCCGACAGCACGCCGGAGGTGTCAACGGCGACTGGACTGACCTGGGTGCCAGTCGTGGCGCCGTTGCCGAGCCGACCGGCGGTGTCGTCCCCCCAGCAGTAGGCCAGATTGTCAGAAGCTATGGCGCAGGTGTGGGCGGAGCCTGCTGAGATACTCAGGATGGTTTTGCCCGACAGCACGCCGGATGCATCGACGGCGACTGGACTGACTTGGGTGCCCGTCGTGGCGCCGTTACCAACCTGACCGGTACCGTCGTCCCCCCAGCAGTAGGCTAGGTTGTCGGAGGCGATGACGCAGGTGTGAGTATCACCCGCTTTTATGCTCAAAATAGTCTTGCCAGATAGTGCGTTAGAGGTGTCGACAGCGACTGGACTAACTTGGTCACCGGGTGCCCCACCGTTACCTAGTTGACCACTACTATTATTTCCCCAACAGTAAGCCCTGTTATCAGAAGCTATACCGCACGTGTGAGCGCTTCCAGAGGTAATCTGAGAGAGACCCTGGTAACCCCTGGCGGCCGCCCTTAGCCGGAATGCATCATTGGAGGCACCGAGGGTTGCTGCTGTATTTGTTGCCGCTAGTGGTGAACCCGGAGTCAGACTATTGGCATTTTGTGAAAATCGATAACCACCCTGCGCTATTTTTGAAGCAGGTGCTAAAGCCCGTATGCCTGGTACTGCAGAATACGTCATCAAAGCTGTACCGGATGAGCCGACAGCTTTCAGGCAGTATATTCCTTGTATGTATGCACTGGTATCAAGTGTCAGAGCAAAGTCCCACATGCCGTCCTGACCTACGGGCACGGCGGTCGCTACGGTAAAGTTATTTAACTCTTCGTAGGTTTGCGTCACTTTTGTCACGCCCGATCGTACAGGGTCACTACCAGAAGTGACTATGGACGCCGCATCGGAAACACCGGTATTATCAAAGTATTTTATAGGGGTGCTTGTCGTAACATCACTATATGACCCCGTTGCACTACACGTTCCACTAGATTCCCATTTGTATTGGAGTTTAAATCCAGTAGTTGTCGGTAACTGCACATCCGCTACGCCCAGCAGCATTCGAAGCCGGAAGGGCTGCCCTGCAGCGGGTGCAGTCGCCGTCGTATCTTGGTTTGCTAACGGACTACCTACAGTTCCTGCCGTCGTAGTATTAGCAAACCATCGATAGCCTGACTGGGAAACAATCGGCGCAGGAGTTAACACTAATATGAGACCTATGCTCGTCGCAGCGGATGATGCTGTCATGGTTTTTTGACCACTTGATCCAGCAACTGCTTGTGTAATGTCTTGGATGCCTGTTGTTGTTCGTGATGTTGCACCGTTTGATGTACTTGCATCTTGGCCGCGTAAGTTCATGCTACTTCC
>JAKFFN010000067.1:0-13941 GCA_036675025.1 Candidatus Sumerlaeales bacterium
GTACCGTTGGTAGCGTCATAGTCACGGAATATACGGTAGTCGTTATTTGGCTGCCCTTGCGGTGTATTCCAGAAATTCCGGTCCGGGCCATAACAAACCATTACGTATGATCCACCTACACGTTTAATATTATTATAAATGTTCAGAGCGTAACCATTGAGAGTATTAGGAGGAGTTACGGCTTTGATAAGGTAATCGGGATAATAGTACGATGCTCTGCCGTTTACCGGAGCATATGATGCGTTAAAGGTCTGAGGATTAAACGGATCCATTGGAACGGCACTGATATAAGATACCGGCGTGGTAAGCCGGCTTGGTACATGATAATGATAAGGCCAGCCGCGGATGTAGTAATTGGCGTGATGAGTAAAAGCCTCCCATGCAGGAGGATACTTGTTAAAGTCGATTGCATAGGTTTCCATCGCAGTGGCAGTTGCCTGCATATCAGCTTTGTTTCTACTGATTTTCGCCCGTGTCTGTGCCTCAAGAAAATTTGGTACTGCTATCGCTGCAAGAATGGCGATTATGGCGACCACTATCAGCAGTTCGATAAGTGTGAAGGCTGAGTACTTTCGCATTGTGAAAAATAGCCTCTCCTTTCTAAAAATCGAAATCTGCAGGGGGTCGGGAAGTGTCTTCCGTATCGGAATTGTTATGTTCCGGAGTAAGGCAACAAGCGCCCGCTGCAATTTCTCTACCTGTACAATAACTTGATTCAAGGTTGTGAAAGTCAATGCATTCCGTTGCATGACACGTGCACAAAGTGGCGAAGCACGAAAGAGAGCGTTTTTGGGCGAATGCAAAAGCAGCTCTTAAAAGCGTCCCTGCTTCAATGAGCGCGGGTCTTTATCAGGTAAAGCGTTGTGGGCGGAAGGATTTGTGAATGCACTTCCTGAGTTCCGGCAAATCCGGAATCCAGCCGTGGCTGATCATCTGCAGGCCTACGTTTCCAAGCACGGTTGCTTCTGCCGGGCCTGCCCAAACTGGCCGCTTGATTGCCTGAGCGGTCCATTTGCACAGTAGCCAGTTCTGCACGCCGCCCCCAACGATGTAGAGCGAATCGTATTTTTCGCCAGTAAGATTTTCGGTGGCAGCCAGAACCTGGCTATAGCGAGAGGCGAGGCTGCGCAAGACGCACCGCACAACCGCCCCATCGGTTGCGGGAACAGGTAATCCGCGTTCAGTGCACAACTCACGGATTCTTTGGGGCATGTCGCCCGGTGACAAGAACCGTGGATCGTCGACATCTATGCCGGTTCCGCAGTCACCAGCTTCCTGGGCCAGGCGTTCCAGGGCCGGCCAGTGGTAATGCTTTCCCTGCCGATACCACTCACGCCGGCATTCCTGTAAAATCCACAGACCCATGATGTTCTTTAGCAGGCGAAATGATCCGTAAGCGCCCGATTCGTTCGTGAAGTTGGCGTCTAAAGCTTCGTTTCCGAGGACTGGAGTTTGGTTTTCTGTTCCCAGCAGCGACCAGGTTCCGCAGGAGAGGTAGGCGAACTTATCGGTCGTGGCGGGTACGGCTGCAACCGCACTCCCGGTATCGTGCGTTGCCACGGCGATGACGGTTACGTCGGGTTCTGCATTCCACTGCCGGGCCAGGTCATCGGTTAAGGATCCAATCGACTCGCCCGGTTGCCTGGTAGTCGAAAATATTTCCGTGGGCAAATCCAATGCTGTAATGAGTTCCGTTGACCAATCGCCGAGGTTGGCGTCAAACAGCTGCGTAGTACTGGCGTTGGTGCGCTCGTTGGTTATAATGCCAGTTAAGCGCCAGGCGACGAGATCGGCGATCATCATAAAATGGCGCGCCCGCTGGAGCTGATCCGGATCCGATTTCTTCAGCGCGTACAGCTGGTAAATGGTGTTAAACGGTAGAAACTGGATGCCGGTGCGTGTGAAAATTTCCTGTCGGGAGACGGTGTCGAAAACTTCTTCCATGCAGCCGTTGGTGCGGCTATCGCGGTAGTGAACGATCGGCCCGGTCAGGTGGCCGTCACCGTCCACCAGGCCAAAGTCTACTCCCCAGGAATCGATGCCTATGCTTATAACAGGGCGTCCGGCATCACGCGCCATAACGAAGGCCATTTCGAGGCCTTTAAAAATGTCATCGATCAGGCGGTCGAAATCCCAGCAGAGCGTTTCGCCTTCGTGAACAGGCTCGTTGTCAAACCGGTGGATTTCTTCAAGCTTCAGTTTCCCGCTGGCGTCCAGCCAGGCCGCCATTACGCGGCCGCTACTTGCGCCCAGGTCAACGCCCAGGCAGGTGCGATGTGCAGATGTTTCGGTCTTATCGGCTGTTACCAACTAGCGCCCCCACTGCCGCGGCTTGCAATCTGCTGCTGGTACCCGCTTTCTTTATAGGCAGCCATCGGATCGGGCTGAAGCCCAGCCTCTTCGCGAAGGCTCGCAAGCCAGGGCGTTACGTCCTGCTCAAAGGCCTCGCGGACGGTCGCTTCCGCTTCCATAACGTCGTTGGCCTGCTGGGCAGCCTGCAGCCGATCCCATTGTATCAATAGTGCTTTTGCAAATTGCACCTGGCAGTTGAGAACGCTGCGGATCATGGCTGGGATTTTCGGTTCAATGTTGTGCGACTGGTCGATCATGTAGGCAATACGGGCGGCTGTGCGACCGGCCAGGGCCTGCTCCCCTTCCCGTATTGCGGAGATGATCTGGTAGAATATCAGGAAAAGTTCATAGGGGTTTATGGAACCCACGATGAGATCATCATCGGCGTACTTGCGGGCATTAAAGTGAAACCCGCCGAGGCGCCCTTCATCGAGAAGAAAGGCGACAATGTGCTCCACGTTTGTGCCTTGGGCGTGATGGCCGGTATCGACCAGCACCTGGGCTTTTGGTCCCAGTTTGGTAGCAAGGCTATTGGCCATGCCCCAGTCTGCAAGATCGGTATGGTAAAAGGCCGGCTCAAAGAACTTATATTCGATAAGCATCCGGTGGTTGTCAGCAAGGAGACCGTAGACCTCGCGGTGTGCGTCTTCCATCCACTGCTTGCGTTGGCGTATATCTGCCTGGCCGGGATAATTTGTTCCGTCGGCGTACCAGAGCGACAGGATATCTGATCCAGTCTGGCCCATGATCTCGACACACTCGCTCAGGTGCTCGATGGCCATCCGACGGACGGCGGCATCGGCATTGCATACGCTCCCGAACATATAACGGTCGTCCTGGAAGACGTTGGGGTTGATGGCGCCAAGGCGAATGTCCAATTCAGCAGCGTATTGGCTGAGTGCACCGAAATCGTCGACTTTATCCCAGGGAATATGAAGCGCCACCGAGGGAGCGCATCCGGTGAGCCGGTGCACAACGGCAGCATCATCGAGTTTTTCGCGGGTATTTCGAGGCACACCTTCCTTGCGGAAGACCTTAAAGCGGGTGCCGCTGTCGCCATAGCCCCAGGATGGCGTCTCAATCTGCAGTGTCGAAAGAAGCTGCCGGGCGTGATTGAGATCGACTCCACGGTCACTTTGCGTGGCTTCAAACGCCCGAAGGCTAAGGTGCTTCGATTCCGACATGGCAACTCACTTGATATAACGTTTTGGATAAAGAAAGAGAAAAGCCGGTGTAATCACAAACGATCAATAAAAATCAGATATGATCAAGAAGTGGTGGAGTTTATTAATAATCAATTCCCGGCCTGGCTTCCACTTTATGCTCGTACCAATAGTGCTTCACCAGCGTCATCTCAGTAACGAGATCCGCCGCCTCTATTAACTCGTCCCCCGCGCTGCGACCGGTCATTACCAGTTCGCAGCTCCTGTCTCCCTTGAAATGGCTGACCAGCTGCATCAGATCGTCTTTCGTCAGGAGGCCTGTGCCTGTACAAGTCACAATCTCGTCGAGGATGACAATGCCATGGTTTCCTGCCGATATGACTTCCCGGGCTTTTTCCAGGGCAGCGCGGGCCTGCTCGAAATCGGCTTCGATATTTTGAAAGCGAAATTTACCGTCGGGCATCATCCGCTCGAGCCCGTAAGGCAGCACGTCGATGCCTTCGAGTTTTCGGAGGATGAAGCGCTCGCTATAGTGTTCGTTTTGGCCGTCGAAGCCTTTGTCGAACTGGATAAAGGCTACGCGCATCCCGGCGCCAAGGGCGCGGATTGCCAAGCCCACGGCGCACGTGGTTTTGCCTTTGCCGTTGCCTGTGTAAACGTGGAGATAAGACATGATCAAATGCGTAGTGCTAGAGAATGGTGAAGCAACTGGAAACTGGTTCTGGCCTATAGCTTGATGCGGGTCCAGCGTTCCCAGCGAAAGAAAAGATATAGCAGTAATGAGCGTACAAGCCAGTCGGCCATTGTGCCAAAGTAGATGCCGTAAATGCCGTATCCCATCGGAAATGCGAACCAGTACGAAGCGCCCACACGAATGCCGATGCTGCAGACGAGGGTGGAAATCATGGGGGTAACGGTATCGCCGGCGCCGCGCAAGCCGCCGCCGAGGGTCATACTGATTCCAAGAAGCGGTTGCTCAATGGCTGCAATGACCACAAGAAGAGCGGCCATTTCCTGGATCTCAAATTCACCGGGAGCAAAAAGAGATACGATGGGTCCGGATAGAACGATAAGGCCCACAGCTATTACACTCATAACGGCGACGGAGTATTTGGTGCTGATGCGAAATGCTTCGTAAGCTTCAGCGAGATTCTTGCGGCCGAGCGCCTGCCCTACAAGGGCCGCGGCAGCCACCGCGAAGCCGACACCGGCCATGAATGAGAGCGCCTCGATTCGACTGGCAATGGCATGTGCTGCCAGGGCCGTAGTGCCGAGAACAGCGATAAAGCGGAAAAAGGCCAGGAAGCCAAAGCTGATGAGACCTTCTTCTATAAAGGAAGGAAAAGATACGCGAAGGAGCGTTTTTATCAGGGACAGATCGGGACGGAAATAGGACCATTTAAGACGGTAAACTGCCCTGCCTGACACAACAACCCAACTTACCGCTACGGCGGAAAAGAGAAGAGCTATGGCCGTGGAAATTCCAGACCCGGTGAGACCGAGACCTGGAGTGCCGTCAAAACCTATGCCCGGGATGGCAGGGATACCATAGATCAGCGGGAAGTTTAAGATAATGTTAAGGACGTTCATCCACAGGGTTATCCACATTGGGGTGTGGGTATCTCCAGTGGCGCGCAGACTGGTGCCGATAACCGCAAACAACATGCGAGGCACAGAAGCAATGCCGATAATAACCAGGTAGGGTGTGCCTGCGGCGAGTACGGCATCATCTGCTTTCATCCAGCGCAGAAAAAGAGGCGCCCCCAGCCAGGCTGCTACGGCCATCCCCGAACCAATGACCAGCGCTACAAGGATTGACTGGGCTACCCCACGTGCCGCGCGTTCAATGTCTCCGGCCCCATAATAGCGGGAAGTCAGGGCCATTGTGCCCTTATCAATACAGCCAAAGGTCATCTGTGCCCGCCAGATTATGATACCTGCCATGGCGGCTGCAGCCAGGGCAACAGGGCCAAAGCGGGCAATCATCAAGGTATCAACCATCATGAGGCTGGTAAGCAAAAGATTCTCGCCGATGGCAGGCAAGGCTACCTTCAGAACCCGCCGCTTCATGGGCATTTCAGGAAGGGTTGTGTCAGATTTTGCGGACGAACTTAAAGAAGATGGTTGATTTCGCACGAGAGTGGCACACAATTATAGGGCCTTAATACAACAATTCTCAAGATTCGACAAAATCGGCCCATGTTTTGCCACGCCATTGGCCAAAGGTGAAATACTTACCATGGAGACAACAAATAATGAGACCTCACACAGGCTGGAAACAGCCAGTGCAGGCACCATTAGAAAGGTGACTGACGCCGGCGTTAGCAATACGACAGAAGAGCTGCTGGCAGTCTTGTTGCATGATCTCCGTTCACCCCTGGGCGCGGTAGGCGTTCTCGCCGACCTGATAGCCGCGACCTCCGAAAAAAAAACCCCAGCCGAACCGCGGCAAATCCAGCTTCTTCAGGAAGCTGTAACGAAAGCGCAGCGCGTACTCGATGACGCAGTGGAAATCCAATCGCTTCTCAGGGGCCATTCCCCGGTTACACCCGTAACGATCGAGGCCAGCACGATTGTTAGAAACAGCCTGGAAAAGGCGTCACATGCACCGTATTTTCGCCATGTCCAGGTCGAATACGATAGCCGCAATGAGGAACAGATGGTGCGGGTAGACTTTGAAAAAGCGGAAACCTCGATGCTATGTGCCCTGGAACAGGCAGTGGTACAAGGCGAAGGACATTCGCAAATCAGGGTGTATTATTCCATTCAGCGCCCATACGTCAACGTGCACGTGGTAAATGAGCGTGCATCTGCGCCTGTTTCTCCCATATTCGATCGCAGGGCGGGAAATTCCCTACGCGGTCGCCTCGGCAACCGAAGACTGGGTGAGAGCCGCTTTAACCTGGAGTTATGCAACCGTGTAATGAACATGATGGGCGGGAAGCTTGAGTTTTCAGCAGGGGATTTCGGGCGTCTTATTATGCTTCAGATGCCCATGGGCCGCGATTAGCACTGATTATTTTGCCGGTCACTACTTAACGTGGAAAGCGATTTCTTTTTTCCGGCGTGAATCGCCCTTGTTTTCAGGCATAAAAAAGCAGGATTACAGGTGGTCGCGTGGCGACGCCGGAGCCGATTTGTGAAAACAGTAACGAAGTCGTCCCACATTCTTGATGAAGTTTCCGATTTTTTGAAGCCTGAACTCGAGGCGGTGAATCGGGAGATCTTTGGCGTAATCCAGAGTGATACCAGGCTTGTGCAGGAAGTGGGTGAGTACGTTCTGAGCGGCGTAGGCAAGCGGCTCCGGCCGATGATGCTGCTACTGATCGCGAAAGCCTGCGGATGCGACAGCCAAAACCGGATCAGCGTGGCTGCGGCCCTGGAAATCATCCATACCGCTACTCTACTTCATGATGACGTAATTGACAAGGCAGCCATGCGCCGCGGGAAACCCAGTGTAAACGCACGCTGGGGCGATGATGTTGCTATTCTCATTGCGGATTTTCTTTATGCGAACGCATTCCGGCTGGCAATGCAGTCGCTCAGTCCAGTGGTCATCAGCACTATCTGCCAGGTTACGGCGCAGATGTGTGAAGGCGAGATGTTCCAGATCGAAAAGCGCCAGCAGTTCCTGACCACAGAGGATTACCTGCGCATTGTGCGCCACAAGACGGCCTTTCTTTTCTCCGCCTGCACGGGCCTCGGCGCCGTTATTGCCGGGGTTAATGAATCTGATACTTTAAAGCTGACGCGGTTTGGAATGGACTTTGGCATAGCGTTCCAGATCACGGATGATACACTGGACCTGGTGGGGCAGGATCACGAACTGGGCAAGGATAGCGGCACAGATATCCGCAATGGCAAGCAGACCCTCCCCTTGATTCGCGCGTATGAAAGTGCCAGTCCCGGTGAGCGCGAAGAGTTGGAGAATATCTGGCAGGGCGGACGCGATATGGGCGCCATGCTTGATATTATCAGGAATCATAATGGAATCGAGCATTCCCTGGGTATTGCCCGTGACTACTCTGAGAAAGCCAAGACACACCTGAGCATACTTCCGGCAGGCAAAGCTTCGGACTATTGCGCACAGATTGCAGATTACGTGATCGACCGTACCCGCTAGCAATTCCGCTTTTAGCTGCTTTTACTCGAGTATCTCTCCTTGATAAAGCGTGAACAGCCATTAACGGTTTGGCTGTGAGTCAATTTCGTAAAAAATTTAAGCGCCCCCGTTTCCGGAATCGCCCTAGCGGCGAGAAGCACCGTGAACTGCTTGCAGATCCGCAGGCGGTACGCACCACAATCAGCGTCTTCGCGTATAGCCCGACAGACTTCCGCGAAAAGTCGAAAGCCAACGTGGAAGAACTCGTCAGGCTGACCCAGGAATTTCCTGTTGTATGGATTGATGTCTGCGGACTCGCAGACGTACACGTGGTTAAGGCCATTGGCGAACAGTTTTCCATCCATCCTCTTGTCTTGGAAGACATTGTTCGTACACATCAGCGGCCGAAGGCTGAGGATTACCCGGACGCTATTTTTATAGTGACGCGCATGGCTCCGCTGCACGACCAGGAAGATACTGAACAACTGAGCCTCTACGTGACGCCGCGGTGTGTGATCACTTTCCAGGAGTATCCGGGGGATGTGTTTGACGGCGTAAGGAATCGCATCAGGCAATCGCGTGGGCGTATCAGGCATAATGGACCGGACTACCTGGCTTACGCAATTCTGGACGCGGCAATTGATGCCTATTTCCCTATCGTGGACCAGTACGGCGAACGGGTGGAAACTCTTGAGGATGCAATGATCATCCACGCCGACCGCTCGGTATTGACGCACATATACCAGGTGAGGCGCAAGATACTTGAACTGCGACGGGCATTGTGGCCGCAGCGGGAAATGCTGGCAAGCCTCTATCGGAGTGAGTCACCGCTGATAACGGCGGAGACCCAGGTATTTTTTCGAGACTGCTATGACCACACGATCCAGTTGATCGACCTGATGGAAAACTACAGGGAGCTTTCGTCTAACCTGATGGAAGTTTACCTGTCGTCTGTGAGCAACCGGCTGAATGAGATCATGAAGGTTCTGACGATTATCAGTGTGATTTTCATTCCGCTGACATTTGTCGTGGGAGTTTATGGCATGAATTTCCGGCCGGAAGCAAGCCCGTGGAACATGCCGGAGCTTGTTTCGTATTATGGGTATCCGTTGTGCATGCTGGGGATGTTAATTGTTGCCGTAGTGATGCTTGTGGTGTTCTGGCGAAAAGGCTGGCTGGGAACAGACGAACGGGCTCATGGCCTGGGGCTGGCAGGAGCCAGCCCGGCTGACGCTAATATCGCAATTTCCAGCAATGACAAGAAGGCGACTACCGCCGGCAGCAGTGCAGTAACCGCCGCGAAACGGAAAAAATAGTCTTACCGCTCGTCAGCAGTCACAGGCCTTTTTAATGTAGAAATACCGGTGAGCAGAACTACTGGAGCAATGACACTGATCAGTCCAATGCGCGCTGATGCCATGGCGCCCACTGCGCCACCGAGCAATGGACCGGAGAGCCCGCCAATGCCAATGGAAGTTTCCATCATGCCGCTGCCTTTGCCCTTAGTTCTCGACAGCCCCAGGGCGTAGTAGGCGCAGATGCTGAATGCTGCGCCGAAACCGAAACCGATCAGCAATGCGCCTGCCGTGAAATGGGAGTAAGTTCGGCCACAGGCGATCACCAGTAAACCAGCACAAAGCATGGCTGCGGTAGTCCACAATGGCCATTTGCGGAAATGCCAGAGACCATAGCGGCCCATAAGGTAAAACGCCAGCATCTGGCCAGCCAGACGAATGCTGTTCAGCAGGCTGATCTGGATTTCCGACAACAGCCCCTCCCCTACCTTCGGGAAGATGTAGAGCATGGCGTTGGCGGCCATACTGCCGGCGACCGCCATTATAAGGCCCTGCCTTACAAAGTATCGCGACTGCTCAGCGTTAAGCCCGTGGTGGTCTTCATCACTTTCCTGTATATCGGCCGGCAGGGCCAACCCTTTGCCGCCGCGGGGCGAAACGATAAGCACAAATACAAGCAGCGCCGCGGCAAGGGCGGCCGAAGACCAGAAGGGCGACGTCCACCCATAAGCTTCAAACAAATAGCCAGATGCCCAGAATCCGATAAAGGTTCCCGTTGCCCAACAGACATTGTACGTGCCGAGAAACTGTGAAAATTTCCTTGGGGGCACAGCCCTGGCCATCCAAGCCATGACAGGTGGCCATAACATGGCTGTGGACAACGCGCGCAAAGTAGCGACGGCATACAGTTCCTGAACGCTGCCTGCGCAGGCGCCCCAGGCATAGCTGCTACCCATGCCAATAATTGCGGCAATAACCAGCGGCTGCCGCCCCACGCGTTCGCTAAGGAGACCCGTGAGTAGAGTCGGGATGGCATAGAAGAGACTGCTGCATGCACCGAGAATACCAAGCTGGAACTCAGTGGCATGGAAGACGAACGTGGCCGTAAGAATTTCAGCCTGGCTGCCGGCAAAATTGAAGAGATCTGCCATGAAGCCAATGGCTCCAAAGAAGACAATGTTAGGAACTGTTAAGCGCATGCAGATCTCAATCAGTAGACTTGGGATGATTCAGCCTGCAGCACATGGACAGGCTGCGGAAATTCTTGCGTTGAGGCAAATTTCACTGCGACCTCTCCGTAAATGTATGACTTGATTACCCCGTTCGGAAAAGGAGAAGCCTGTTGTTAAAGGATGTTATGTTTGGTGGGGCTGGCGCTGCCACGAAACTTGGTGATGCAGGACTTCTTGTAATGCGGGTTTTTTCCGGGCTGGCTATGGCTTTCGGCCACGGATTGGGTAAAGTGCAGGATCCTGATCGGGCAATCGGTTCGGCTTCAGGGCTGGGATTTCCGGCGCCGACGCTTTTCGGATGGGCATTAATTCTTACGGAATTTCTTGGCGGAATTCTTTTGGCGCTGGGGCTTCTTACGCGCCCGTCCGCGTTCTTTATCGGTTTCACCATGGCGGTTGCAGCATTTATGCGCCATGGCGCCGACGCCTTCGGAAAGAAGGAACTGGCTTTGATGTACCTGGCAATTATGCTGGTGTTTGTACTGGCGGGGCCCGGCAGGTTCAGCCTGGACAAGTTGATCAGCAAGTAGCTGAGTTCCAGCCTATGACCACTTTGTAATCGCGGCCATGCAGGTGTAGCGTTTGCAAAAGCTAGATCGGGTCTTGCTGGTGAATCCGCTTTGGGATTATGTTTACTTGTGAGGCTATGACCCCTTGTATAGATGCTAAAAGCAGCGGGAAGCGGTACCAATGAATTTCGCATTACCTGTGCAGACGGAATCGGAACTTGTATTTACGGTGGTAGGGCTGGCACTGCTGTTGGGCGGGTGGATAATCTTCCGGCTTGGCACCAGGTTGTTAGGCGTCGGGCTTGGCGCAGGGTTCGGGTTTTTCATAGGCGAAGTGCTGAACGTGGTTCTCAAGGTGGACCGAAACCTTGGCCTCTATATCACCATAGGGTGCAGCGCCATTGGTGCCCTTGGCGCCATCTTCATGATTAAGGCGGTTACAAACTTCCTGTTTGCGCTGATTGGCTTTCTATTTGGTGCGCTGATTGGCCGTATAGCTGCAGAAGTGCAGGCTGATGTGAACCAGGTCGAGTTTGCGCTGAACTCACAATCTGGCGTGATCATCCTGGTTGCAGCAGTTGTGACCGCACTGATGGCGGTATGGCTGCAGCGCCTCATCATGATCCTGATTACCAGCTACATGGGTGCCACCTTTCTTGTAGCCGGAGTGGATTACCTGAGCATCCAGCCGTGGGCGTTTCCGGCCGTTCTCAGCGCGGGCATTTTCTGGCAGGGCTATGTACTTGGGCGGCTTTTCCGGCGGAGCCGGAAGGTGGATGCTCCGAGGCGCCGGTCGGCGGAATTGGCGGAGTAGTGAGCTCCGGATTTTACCGGGTACTGGTAGAGAGCAGGAGTTCCTGGGCCTGGATAGCGAGAGGAGTATCCGGCCGCGTGCTTACGATGAGGGCCAGGGCTTCGCGGGCAGCTGAGATCTTGTGATTGATGGATAAGTGCAGCCTGGCGATCTGGAACGAACACCACAGCCGGACGTCGGCCGAGGTGGACGGCAATGCAGCCAGGCGGGCGTAGCTTCGACCAGCATTCCACGGATCATCCTGGTACGCATCAATCGCTGCCAGCTCCAGCATGGCTTTGCGCTGGAGGAATTCCGGTGCGGCACTGGAAGATGTAAGAATTAGGCCAGACCGCGCCTGGTGAACCCGTTTTAATTTAGCCAACTGCACGCTGGCTTCGTAAGCTGCCCAGAGCCTTAGGGTACCACTGGTGGTATCGTAAAGGTTTACGAACTCCCGCACGGCGCCGGCGAGAACTTCTGTTTCCCAGGTAGGATTTACAAGCTCTGTGCCGGTGCGCAGTTCTATTTCGCGCAACCTTGGCAACATATCCGGGTAATCAGAAACCAACATCCGCAGGAGGCCGGCACGGTAACGCACCTCTTCCTGGAACTCAAAGTTGTCGACCTGCTTTTCCATCAGCATGGCGAGGGCCTGGTCATATTCTTCCGCAGCCTCGGAGAAGAGCCCGCGAAGTTCAGCTTCGCGAGCCAGGAGCACAAGCAGTCGCCCGTACAGAGATGCAAGATCCCCCGATTGCTGGTTTTTATCCAGACGATTCCATTGTGTTAATGCAGCGTCAGCCTCTTTACGTGCCTTGTCGGGATCATTTTGAACCAAGGCCATCTTCGTAGCGACCACCCCCATCAGCAGGCGATCCTCCGGAGCAGTGATCAGTGCTTCAAGGCGCGGCCGGATGTCTGGATGCAGGAAAACTTCGGGCATAGCCTGGTTGATCCAAGGCTGAGGTTCGGGCGTTTCGAGATAATTATAGAAGACTTCCAGTATGCCATCAGGCTGGCTGTTTTCCGGGCCAGCCTGGAGCGCCTCAATAAGCAACTCCCGCGCGCGAGAGAAGCTGCCCATCTCTATGCGGATCAGGAAGAGTTCCAGTCTTGCGGTGCGGGCAAAAGGGGAATCAGGAACCACTGTGACAAAGCGCTGCAGATAATCTGCCTGCTGCGACCGCGAAGGATTAAATGGGCGCTGAGACGGACTGAAGTAGTAGACCTCGCTGTCGAAGCCCTCAAGGGCGTTGATGTATTCCCGCAGAACAGCCTGCACATGAGGAGCCGTTGTCAGCAGTTCGCCAAACAGCCGATCCGTTTCTGCAAAATTCCCATTGAGACGAGCTTTCACTGCGCGGGCATACAGCCGCGATATCGGCGCAGATGTCTCACGCAATATCTCCAGCGCATTCAGGGCAGAGTCAGGCTCCTCTGTAACGGCGGTCTGGCTGGTGATGAGCGCGTACTTTTCCAGGCTCTCCCTGGCTTTATTGAGATCATCTAACTCTAGCAGGTATGAGAAACCCAGCAGACGCCAGACGTATCTTTCTGGCACACTGTCTGGAGTTTTTTCCTGGGCTACCAGCTTTTCAATTTCTGTGACCGCTTTTTGTGTCTCACCGAGGCGCCTCAGGTTCGCAATATACACGAACTTTGCCATTTCGGGATCGCGCGTCCGCTGTACGCTGGCGGCAAGTTCCTCGTAAAGATGGAGACTTTTTGCAGAGCTTCCGGAACGGAAGTATTCCTCAGCCAGCAGAAATTTTTCCTGGAGGTCGAACGTCAGAATGCGCGCGCGTTCCAGGGAAGCCGTGGTAAGGCCGAGCAACTGGTGAGCTGCTACAAACGCAATCTCTCCGCCGTCGCCACCGGGCTCAGGATACGCTGCCTGGAGGTCGAGCTGGAGCTGTCGTTTAGTGCCCTCTGGCTGGCTGATCCATAGTTTGTGGTCGGTGATGTAAGCGACACTGCCGTCGTGAAGAAAGCGCGGATGGCGAATACCGCCTGGGTCTACGACGAGCTCGACCTCTTCCGACGCAGTAGTGACATTTTTTATGACGAAGCTGGTGCCTCGTTGCTCTGCAAGCAGTGTGGCAAGGATGTCGCCGGAATTATCAATCCCGTCTGAAGCGGTTGCTTCCTTCCGTAGATAACCCACCGCACTTTCATCACGTTTCCAGGCGAGCGGACCGACAAGCAGATTCAACGGATCGGTTTCGCTGGTAAGCTGACTATAGTTGCCGGTGTGCATGTCCAGACAGTATAGCTGAGGCCGCAAATCCGTGAAACCAAATGCTGCTATGTAACGGCCAAGTGGTGAAATTGCCGGTTCAACTATTGATCCTCCAATGTCAGGCAGAACGTGCATTCCCGGTTCTACCTGGCTTGCAAGCGGTGCAGATGTCAGTTCTGACAGACCGCTGTCAGTCGATAAATAGAGCAGGTTATTGCCACTGATCATGGCGTTGGATTCGCGCGAAGGTTGG
>JAKFFN010000264.1:0-13879 GCA_036675025.1 Candidatus Sumerlaeales bacterium
CAGGCCATAAAGCGGCACAGCAGACACAAAAAAACAAGATTTTCGCAGCCGGAGTTTTTGTGTTTTCTGTGCCTTTTTGTGGCTAATTTTTTATGGCCGTGTATTAGATTGTGAAAGCAAATAGAGCTCTGTGAGAATTGGATGTTAATAGGGAATTTTGCTTTTCTTTCTTTTGTTGTTCTTTGCGCCTTCGCGCCTTTGCGTCAAATTCATGGAAATGCTCCGTGGCTTAATAGATGAGGCCGAGGGTGTCGCTCCAGGTTATGGCTCTTGGGACCTGGGGCATATCGCTGCCGGTGACGCAGCGGTTTTTGCGGAAGATGAGCAGGCTCCTGGTTACGAGTTCGGGATAGATTTTCCACGTTGCCGGCACGTCGAAATTGCGGGCGAGGAATGGGGCGAGCTGGTGTCCGGAAATGTCTACGCAATGGTTCAGCAGCCGCGGCAGGAGTTCGGGCGCGGGGGCTTCGTCCGGACGCACCAGTGCAGCGTCATCGTGGTCTGTCAGCAGCCAGCGGCCACCATCGCCTTCGCGCAGGCAGATGCATGACACAGCCGGATCGCCGACGACGTAGTCGCGAGGTTCTACACCGCCAGGTGCGCCGCAGGGTGTAATCAGCAGCTTGTCGCCTTTGGCAGAAGTGTTCCTGCATCCGTGTCCCGGAATGATCTCAACCATGCCATCAAGCCACGGCAGTCGCTCGATCAGTTGCGGAAGGAACGCCACGGTCGTCAGCAATGCCGCAGGGCAGTCTACCAGGTAGTCGCAGCTCATATCAAGGCACTCCAGCACATAAGCCTGCTGGTGGGCCGGCATACGTTCATGCACGATAAACAGCTTCCGGCAGCTGATCATGCGGCGGCGAGTGAGAGCGTAATAATTCCGCTGCACATCGCGCACGGTTGCGCAAACCAGCACGGCACTTACGTCGTCATCAATGGCTTGCTTCAACTGCACGGCAGGCCGCAAAGTAGCTGGCGTGCGCTGCAGTTCTTCCATCTGCTGGTGAAGCTGCCGGGGTAGCTCATCCAGACTGGTGTCGTCTATGATGGGCAAAAGATCGCGACACTCCCCGCTGAACAAATCCGGGTTTTCGGCGTTCAGCCTCGCTCGCCTGCCACGCCCTTCAGAAAAACCAAAACCACCAAACCGCGATGCAGATTCTTTCATGTCCGTTCCCTCCACGATTAGTCTGCAGAGAGAGTAGGGGAGGGGTGTGACAGATGTGGTCACGGAAAGGAGTAATTACTAATTACTAATTACGAATTGTGGTGCCGCTGCGCGGCGGAATAATAGGAGGAACGGCTGGCGAGACTTTTGGCGAATCGGGCGGTTCGAGGCTGTTGGGTGGAGTGCTGTTCCAGAACTGGAGAGTTTATTGGAGGAAAATATCTGGTTGCGCTTTCTGAGGATAGGGGTACGATACCTAATAATTTCATCGGCGAAGCCGATCGACAATTCGTAGTTAGTAATTCGTAATTAGTAATTAGTAATTATTAATTCACCGGAGGTGGTCCATGCGTGGTGATCAGCTTGCGCGGCAGTGGCGGATTCTTGTTTTTCTTTCTAACAGCATGCTCGGGCGGCGGCTTAGCCAGATTTCGGAGGAGGCTGAGTGCAGTGAGCGCAATGCGCGGCGTGACCTGGATGCGCTGATGGCGGCGGGGTTTCCTATCTACACGGACAAGGTGGGCCAGACGACGGTGTGGAAGATGTCGGAGACGCTGAGCAGCAATCCGCCGATCCCGCTGACGACGAGTGAAATGATCGCGCTGCTGCTGGCGGAGACGGAGCTTTGCAATTCGTCGCCGGATGATTTTATCACGGAATCATTCTGCCAGGTGACGGAGAAGATCAGGAAGAGTCGCCCGCCGGAGTTTCGCGAACTGATGGAACTGCTGAAGGAGCGCTTCTACGGCGGCCGCCTGCCGGCGGGTAAGGGGTCGTCTGCGGCGGACCGGGATATTTACGAAGAGATCAGCCAGGCGATTGCGCACAACCAGAAGGTGAGCGTTACTTACCAGAACGCCGCGGGGGAGAAATCAAGCCGCAAGCTGGCGCCGCTTCATCTCTGGGTGGTTAATAACTCGCGGTACCTGGTGGCGTATTGCTACCAGAAGAAGCAGGTGCGCACGTTTCACATGAAGCGGTTTAAGAAGGCGCAGATGCTGAACGAGAGATTTGAGAACGAGTGGACGTTTGATATCCATAAACACGCGGAGGAAACTTTCGGGGTGTTTCATGCGCAGCCGGAGTCTATCACGATCTGGTTTGACCCGATCCTTTGCCAATACATGAAGGATCACCCGCTGCACCCGCAGCAGCGGATCGTGGAGCAGGAGAACGGGTTTACGGTGAAACTGCGGGTGGGGATTAATGAGAGTCTGCTGAGCCGGATTGTGGGGTTCGGGGCGATGGCGCGGGTGTTGTCGCCGGACAGGCTGGCGATCCTGGTGATGGAGAAGCACCGGACGGCGTATGAGGCGTACCAGGCGCCGCTGCCGGTGAGTGGCGGGGCGAGTCTGCCGCTGGTGTTTGAGTGAATTACTAATTACTAATTACTAATTACGAATTGTGGTGCCGCTTCGCGGCGAAGATTTTGTAGGATCAACGGAAAATTAGCCAGGTACAGCTGCTAAGGGCACAGGTGTTTAGTTCTGATGGGGCTGCCTGTTGCTGATTGTTCATCGGCGAAGCCGATCCCACCATTCGTAATTAGTAACTGGTAATTAGTAATTAAACAAAAATCCCCGACGCTTTCGCGCCGGGGCTTCGGGTGGGAAACTTTTGGATTTATCGGCGGAGCCGATTCATTAATTGGTAATTAGTAATTAGTAATTCGTAATTAGTAATTCGCCGAAGGCGCTTTACCAGCGGTAGTGGGCGAAGGCCTTGTTGGCTTCGGCCATACGGTGGGTGTCTTCCTTCTTCTTTACGGCTGAGCCGGTGCTGTTGAAGGCGTCTACGATTTCGTTTGCCAGGCGCTGAGCCATGGTCTTTTCACCGCGGCTGCGGGAGGCGTCGAGGATCCAGCGGATGGCCAGGGACGTACGGCGCTCGGCGCGTACTTCTACGGGCACCTGGTAGTTGGCACCACCTACGCGGCGGCTCTTAACTTCCAGAAGCGGCTTAACGTTTTCGAGGGCCTGTGTAAACACGTCCAGCGGGTTCTGTTCTCCACCGATCTTCGCCACAGCGGCGTCCATCGACTGGTAGAAGATGCTCTCGGACGTGCTCTTCTTGCCGTCGAGCATGAGGTTATTAATAAACTTGGTTACCAGCTGGCTCTCGAACTTCTGATCCGGAAGAACGGTGCGCTTGATGGCTTCGCGCCTGCGTGACATGTTTTAAATCTGCCTCCAAAACTGTGCTTCAATATAAACCGAATGATGCATTAGGAGCCCGAAACGGGTTTATTCAGCACAATCAGCCGCATCCACGGCGGATCGCGCAGGAAAAAATCCCCGGCTCAGGGAGTTACTGCAACAGCCGCCGTGAAAAATTTTGTAATTTTTACGCCGATGTGGTGCGGTGGTTCAGAACCTGCGATATACACTTATAAGGAAGCTAACGCAGGGTGTCGCGACCTAATGTTGTTACTTTGTAATTAGGAGCTTTATATATGAGAAATCGCGCGTTTACACTCATCGAGTTGCTCATCGTTGTCGCTATCATCGCTATACTTGCTGCCATCGCAGTGCCTAATTTCCTGGAAGCACAAACCCGGGCGAAGATCAGCCGAAACTATTCCGATATGCGAACTGCCGTAACGGGACTGGAAACCTACAGGATCGATTACAACAAGTATCCATACGACGGCTACAATTACCCAAACGCTGGTTCAGCCAATCCACCGGCCAAGTTTAACTACTGGTTTCTACCCTACATGATTTCAACGCCAGTCGCATACTTGAACACATGCATACTGCCCGATCCGTTCAGGCCAAAAAATCCCAACGGGCACTGGCAGTTTGCAGATGTCCGTTATCGCAGCGTCGGCTCGACATGGGGAGCCGATTACGACGGTTTGTTTGGGGGGCAGCCACCGGCCGGAACGTCCACCTATTACGACGAAATGATGGCTGAGTCTGGTGGTTTCGTTTTAAATGCTGCCGGTCCAGATGGCGAATATGGACCGCCAAATCCGAAAAGTTCATCAACCTGGCCCGGTGTGACTTCGTATCCGGCGTTACAGATTCCTTATGACGCTACAAATGGCACCACAAGTCTGGGCGATATTATTAGAACGCCAGTTAATCCAACGAAAGGTTGGAAAAACGCGGGCTAATTGGATATTATCGGCGAGGGCTCTTTGCTCTCGCCGTTTTTTTGTGTTGTCCGGATTCACCGGTGCGAGTTTGTTTCTTGACTGCTTGCCCTGTTGTGTGCATTTTTTTAGCCATCGGGTCGAAGCTGACTCTTTTTGCGTTCTTTTCTACCTAATTTCTCGCACTCGGGAGGTGCACATGAAACGTCAGGCTTTCACTCTCATCGAGCTGCTCATCGTCGTTGCGATTATCGCCATTCTGGCGGCGATCGCAGTTCCGAATTTCCTGGAAGCGCAAACACGGGCGAAGGTTACCCGTGCGGTTGCGGATATGCGCACGGTGGCGACTGGCATCGAGAGCTACCGGATTGATAACAACCACTATCCATTCGACTTTGCGGACGATGTTGCGTTTCCGTATTACCTTAACAAAGGGCTGACTACGCCCATTAACTATATTTCTAACGGTGCACGGTTGCATGACCTGTTTTCGAAACAGCAAAGCCAGGCATCCAACCAGATTCGCCACCGCTACCGGTATCGGGCATTTGGTGAAACCTGGCTGTCGCAGACGCGACCAGGAATACCAGCTTTCGGCCTGCCAGGACCCGGTAAGCCGGGCATTGTAAGGGCAATGCAAGTGCATGGGGCGTGGTTCCTGGAATCCAAGGGCCCGGAAGGTGCAACGGGTCCGCTGCCCGCTGGCTTTGCAGACGGAAATAATCAAAACGACTGGCTCTGGCAGCTATACGATCCGACCAACGGGACCGTATCCAAAGGCGACGTAATCCGCGGCCAGAAGGGTGATATTAATTCACAGGGGTACCGGTACGCCGTGTCATATTAGAGGTAGGCATCACAGTAGAAGCTCGGATTGCCCGGAGGCCTTCGCTTCCGGGCTATTTCTTTTTGTGGTGTACCAAGCGGCTCTGGCTTGACATTATGGTAGAGTGGGACTACCTTAAAGGTAGATCAGGGCTGCGTCGCGCCGCAACCTGCGGATTTTTATCTTATTATAATCTGAGGTAGAGCGCCATGAAACGTCGTGCATTTACTCTTATTGAACTGCTTATCGTTGTTGCGATTATCGCAATCCTGGCAGCTATTGCAGTTCCGAATTTCCTGGAGGCCCAGACGCGGGCTCGTCATGCGAAGGCGGTGGCCGATATGCGATCTGTGGCGACGGCCATAGAAACGTATAAAATTGATAACAACAAATACTCTACCGATTGTGGAAACGGGGCGGGCGGTGGAATCTGGCGCCCCTACGCGGGGGGCAACAGGCAGGCTGATCCGCCGGCGAACTTTACTATCGGGTTTGAACTGACGACGCCGGTGGCGTACCTGACGTCGACGTTTGGATTGAAGGATCCGTATAAGATCGGGAAGGAGCGGCATTATGCGGCGAACCCGGCGCTGAAGGGCCGAGAGTATTATTTCTTCATGAACATCCCGCTGCGGAAGGAAAAGAATCCGGCTGCGGCGACGGCGTTTGATAATGTGAAGACGCAGGCAGGGGAGTGGGTGTTGTGGGCGGCGGGTCCGGATGGATGGTGTAATAACCGGCCGGGTCTGGCGGAGTTTAGTGAGCTGACGTATATCCCGCGGGGGATCCAGTATGATGCGTCGAACGGGACGGTTTCGAATGGAGACGTGCACCGGACGCAGAAGCATGGGGACGGGATAGGGCGTCACCCGACGATGCCGCTGAGTTATTAGGTGAGGGAGCGGGGTGCGGGGGAGGAACTATAAGTAGGGCAATGCACGGGTGAGGGCACCCGTGTTACCCGGAGCGCCTCGGGCTACCCCGGTTTCCAAATACGCGGAGCTTTACTGTATGGGTGGGGCTCCTTTATTTCCTTCCGACGTTTACCAGCCCATGTCGCGGTTGATCATTTTGTAGAGGCGTTCGTTGTGGGGGCGGAAGTATTCCTGGAGCATGGCGCGGGTTTCGGGATTCATTTCTTTGCCGTAGCCGCCTACGTTTGAGCGGGGGAAGTCGGTGACGCCGTTTTCGGCTATGCCTAGGAACCGGCAGACCTGGCTGACGGTGGCGGGGGTGTCGGCGGCCATGTCTTCGGTTTTGAGGATAAGAAACTGGTCGCGGGGGAAAAGGCGGAACCAGCGGTCGAGCTGCTCGGCGTAGCGGCCGCGCGCTTTATAGCTGTAGTGCCACCAGTTGTGGCTGTGGGTGCCGGTCTGGAGCACTTTTTCGAACTTGCCTTCGAGGCGTTCGTCTTCTTTGGCGAGGGCTTCTTCAAAGGTGAGAGTTTCGTCTTCGCGGCCGCATTCTTTGTGGTAATGGGAAAAGGCGCGGTCGACGGGGTTGCGCAGGAGAAGGACAAACTTGCCGTGGGGGAGGACGCGTTTCACGCGTTCGGCGGCGAGGGGGTGGTAGATATAGCTGGGGGCGGCTTCGCCGCAGATGAACTCGCGGCCTTCTTTGGCGGCCTGGCGGCGGTCGCGCTGGCGGGGCATGTTTGCGCGGTACCAGATGAGGCCTTTGTTATAGTAGCGGTCGAAGTAGTGGACTTCTTTCTGATAGGCGGGGGCGACGGCGGGGTGGGTGACGAGGAGATCGTAGAGGGAGGTGGTGCCACACTTCTGGGCGCCGATTATCAGGAAGTCGGGCAGGGTGCCGCCGGGACCTTTGAAGATGGACTGAAAACCGGTTAAGCGTGGGACGTTTTGATTCAAGATATGCCGCCTTTTCCCTTTGTTTGAGCAGAGACTAGTGTTTCGATACGCGGGGTCAACAGTGACATTCATAGGTCTGTCTGGGCGGCGTGAGAAAGTGAGAAGGTGAGAAAGTGAGAAAGTGAGAAGGTGAGAAGGACGGCTGCGCCGCGTGGGAAGGTGTGGCGGGCGCTGTGCTGGATGAGAACGGTGACTTTGCCGTCTGGGGAAATCTGAATGGGTGGTACGGTTATTATGGTGTTTTTGCCTTCTCACTTTCTCACCTTCTCACCTTCTCACAAAAAAAGAGCGGCCGTTTTCACAGCCGCTCTAGCGTTTGGGCGTTCCAGCTATCGCATCACCTGGCGACCGGCCATTCGTAGAGTTCGTGTTTGCGGGGGAAGAAGAGCGAGCCGGTGGGTTTGTGGTAGACCATGGTGGAGAAGCCTTTGGCGTCGCCGACTTTTTTGACTTCGGCGGTTTTGACGTCGATTTCGAACACGCCGCCGCTGACGAGGGCGAAGACCTTGCCGTCGTCTTTGGGCTGGGTGAAGAGGGAGCCGCGCCACATGTGTCCGCCGCCGCGGGCGAGGCGCTTGACTTCCACGGTCTTTTCGACTTTGCGGGTGGCGGGATCGAAGATGAAGAGAGTGCCTTCAGCCCAGCCCCAGATTTTGCCGTCGGGCATAAGTTCGAGGTCGCCGATGATGCGCATGTCGGGCACCGGGACGGTTTCGAATAGTTTCTCGCCGGTTTTGATGTCCATGCCGATGAGGGCGGCTTCTTTTTCGGCGGGATCGACGCCGAGGCCGCCGCTGATGGTGGTGCCGATGTAGAGGATGCCGTCTTTGTGGGCGAGGGAAACGGCGCTGCGCTTGCCGAGGATCTGGTCGTAGACTTTGCTGGTTTTGTCGTCGTCATTATAGATGCAAATGACGCCGCCGAGCTTGCCGTAGCCGGGGATGGTGCCGATGGCGCACTGGTTTGTCTCGGGGATGCCGAGCATGCCGTAGGGGCGGTCCTGGTTGTAATCTTCGAGGCGGAAGAGCTCTTTGGGGTTCTCGCCTTCGATGACGTTGGTGTGTTTCGCGGGATCAACTTCGTAGCGGAAAATGCGGGCGCGGGGGTAGGTGCCGAGGAACATGACGTTGCCGGCGTAGGAGGCGCCTTCTGTCTGCGGTATATCCTGCACCTGGATGGATTTGCTGGTGGCGGGATCAAACACGCCGAGCGCGCCGACGACGTAGCCGCTGCTGTAGAGGCGGTTGTCGGGGCCGCCATAGAGCGAGTGGATATCGATGGGTTCGGTGGGGAGATCCTGCTTTATGGTGCGGACGGTGCCGTCTTCGGGATTTACAAGACTTACGGTGCCGTTGTAAGCGATGCTGGCGACGAGCTGCTGGCCGTCAGCGATCGGGAAGCCGATGGCGCGGGTGTTGCCGGCGACCTCGGCCACTTCGGTTTTCTCTTTGGTTTTGAGGTTGTGGCGGTAGAGCTTTTCGCCGACGGTGAAGTAGTAGCTTTCGCCGTCCGGGGCGAGTCCGGAGATGATGCTGCCGCCGAGGGCGTCAACGCGGTCGTAGAGTTCGAGGGTGTTGGCATCAAAGACGAGACCTTTGATGGATGGGCTCATGCGCGTGACGACTTTGTCGCCGACCATATCGACGCTGTATACGGTTGAGTCAGAATCGTCGACTTCGGGCAGGATGTCTTTTTTTTCGCCGGTTTCAAGGTTCCAGCAGATGAGGGCGGGATGGCTGCCGACGCCGACGAAGAGGCGGTTTGTGGGGGCGTGGTAGCCGACTGCGCGGGCGTAGTCTTCGCCTTCCTTTGCGGAGCCGAGGTCTTTAAAGCTGTCGTCGGCGGGGTCGAAGACGATGACGCGGGAATCGGGGTAGCAGGCGAGGGCGAGCTTGCCGTCGGCGATCTCTTCCAGTTCCCAGATAAATTTTACGTTTGGGTGGACCTGGCCGAGGTTCTCAAGCTCGTCGGCGCCGGGGCGGTAACGGTAGAGCACGCCGTGGGGGTGGCTGGAGAGGTAGATGTCGCCGCTGCTGTGGACGAGGGTGGCGTAGGAGCCGGCGGATAGCTTCGCCAGCGGGAACGCCTTCAGCTGCTTGCCTGTCAGAAGTTCGTTTATCACGAGCTTGCCGGGCGAGCCCATTATGCTATTGTAGGCAATGGTGCGGCCTTCAGTGTCGGTGGTGATTGCCGCGGAGAAGACGCTGCTGATTTTCACCTGTGAGCCGTGGCTGATTTCGCCAGCGAAGAGGGTTTTGCCGTAGGTGGTGAGGGCGTCGGTGGGGGCGGGTTCGGCAGCGGGAGCAGGGGCTGCCAGTGCAAGGCAAACGAGGGATATTAGAGAAAGACGTTTCAAAACAGAAGGATCCTTTCGGGGAAAAGCATGCCTGGAATGAGACAATCCAAAGGGCGCCGCAGGGGACAGGCAATGGCAAGTGAAAAGCGTTGCACTCATGTTTGCCGGGGCCGGTCCACCGATTGGGATTAGAAAAATGCTGCCTTAAATTTGCGATTGGCATCTATCGCGCTTAGCACGGGGCAGATGATTCATCTGCTGCCGTTGGAAACGCAGTTGGCGTATCTATTGTCATTGATACATAATTATGAGCCCATTCTCATTAGCAGGAGCCTTGTTGAAGTGCGAATCTTTAAAGAAGCCATGGAGTTCCCGCCCAGGTGACCGTTCCATTTTGCCAGGATGTACTGGCGCTTACGCAGGATGACCTGACCAGAATTGCTGCTTCCTTCACGAATTTGCACAATCATGAAGCCGCCACCATGGAAGAAATGGCGAACCTGGTAGTGGATCACCTTTATAACGTGCTGCGTCCGACGCCTTATGCTGAGCCCCAGTGTGTTCTCATACGCCTGTTTAAAACGTGCGGCATTGAAGAGCTGCCGGTGGAGCTGCGCCGTCAGGTTGTAGAGCATGAAGACGATACGTTTCGTACGCTGGCGCTGCTTGCCAGCCGTGGCGATGACCCCGCGTGGAATTCGCGCCATACTTCCAAAGCGCACCAGGCGATTCCGTTGAAGAGCACCGAGGCCGTTGAAAAGATACCCATGATCGCGAACCTGATCCGGATGCTTGGCCTTAACCTCAGCGATGTGGTATCACCCAACCCGGATCTGAACATCGCCGGCTTTTACCCGCTGAGCGTGTTTTATGTGGATGAAGCGGCGGACAGCCCGTACATTCCGGCGAAAGGTGATTTCGTAGTGCCGTACGATATACATTCGGTTGTTGGCTTTGGCGGGCTTATTACGTTTAGTGATATGTTTACGATTATCATGTTTTTTAAAGTGTCAGTGCCGCGTGATGTGGCTGTGCTGTTTAAAGACCTGGCGCAAGAAGTTCACCAGTTGCTGCTGCCGTTTCAGAATAGCGGCCAGATCTTTACGCCCACGGCTGGCGCCCGCGCGTAAAAAAAGCCGGATCTGGAGAACCAGACCCGGCTGTACTGCTTTCGCTAATGTTAAAAGACGGACCAGTCGGCCACGCCGCTGTTGGTGCTGAGCGAACGGTTCAGCGTCACCGTTCCCGAAACGCCATTATAGCCGTCTACGGCGATCTTGTAGGTGGTTCCATTTGTTGCGGGAAATGTTACGCGGCTTTGGCGGCTTCCGCCACCCATGCCGTCGTCGTCCTGCATAACCAGCGTGAGCGGGAAGCTGCTTCCGGTGTAGACGCCCAGCACAGTGTCGAAGGTGCTGCCACTGGTGTCAACGGTAGCCGTGCCTGTTGCCGGTGCGGTCCAGGAATACCAGACCGATGCCCCGCCGGAGTTGCCGGCATGGTTGGGTTCGCCAGACTGCTTAGTCGCGAACTGGTTTGAGCCGGAGGTCGTTCCGGAGAAACCCGTTACTATGGTTGCGTTTGCCAGGTTGTCGTTACCCGGCGCGGGGGCCGTGATAGTTACGCGATCAGTAAATACTGCGATATTGTTAGAGGCATAAGCATCGGTAATGCTGGTGGAATCGACATAGGCCAGCACGTAATATGTTCCGGTCGGAACGGAGCTGGGTATCGTGTTGTTATCGTAGTTGCTAACCGCTCTTTGTTCCTGGGCCAGCGTACTGAAAGTCCAGTCACCGCCCACCTGGTAATGGGCGCTGTTAAAGTCACGGCCGGTGCCCAGGTAGAACCTGACGCGCACATTGTTAACGGTGGCGTTGCTCATATTCTCGACCGTCACGTTGTTGAAATTCATCTGGCTGCCGCGGGCGAAGGTGGTGCCGTTCATGGTGGATTTTTTGAGGCCGTTAGAGGCGTAATAGGATTCAACGCCCAGGTCCCTGATGCTCAGGATGCTTGTCTGGTCATCATAATGCCGGCGGAAGATATACGCGTCGTCTGCATGGAACCCGTGACCGGTCTCATAGATATCGCTGTAGATGCTGTGCATGATGCTGGGAGAGTCATAGTTATATTGCTCCGGGTCGCCCGTCTGGTAGCCCCACGCATGGCCGATCTCGTGGATGGTTGTCGCGCGGAAATTATAGACGCTGCTGCTCTGCCACCACGAATCGATGTTGTCAGAAAAGTTATAGCCCGGATTCCAGAAAATGTCGGATTGGGTGATGCGTGCGCACGCGGTGCTTGAGGCGCGGTAGGTGAAGCAGACGCCGAGGGAGCCGCCCCAGTCCCATGTTCCATAAATGCCTGACAAGGTGGCGTTGGATGGGTATCCGCCGAACTCATTGACTCCATTGTTGCCGAAGCTGCCATCGCTTGCGGTAGTGCGGAAAACATCCATAAACTGGTTATGAATCCACATGCAGTTGTCGACAATCGGGTGCTCCCACCAGCTGGTGGGTACGTGCTCCATGGTGAGCTTCAGGTTGTGCGTGCCGCAGGCTTCCAGGGCCTGACCCCGGGCGGTGCCTTTTGCGATTTCCTCGGGAACAGGTGTGCGTGAATCAGGAATGGTTGTGGTGGCCGGTTTTTCGCTTGTGATTTCTGAGGCGGGCTTCAGTTCCACGGTCTCCATCCTGCCATTTACATTGCGGATAAACTTGCCACGGTTCTCGGCGTTCAACTGCAGGCGGCGTTCTGCCAGGGGCGTTTCGAGGGCCGGGTTAAGAACGAGGTTTTCAAACGAGGAGAGAGATATGGGCGGTGCAGATTGCTCGCGTTTTGAAGGCCCGCCGGGAAGGGCCGGGCGACCGTCTTCTGCGAAGGCGATAGCAGGCACATCTCGAGTTGCAATAGCTTCGTATCTAGGCGCTCCACTGGATACGGCTATAAGCCTGGCTGCGCTCAGTTCCAGCTTGCCTGCCTGCGCGCCGATTACGGCTTTGTCGGCAGCGTTGGCTATGTACTCACTGCCGGTTTCCTGGTCGGTCAATACTTTGAACAGGCCCTGGCCCGGCCCGCCGACGATAGGATTCAAGTAGTTCTTGCCGTCATCCAGCATAAAGACCACGTATTTCTGACCAGTGATGAGGGCGGGGGAGTCGCTGACTTCCAGGAACTGGTCGCCGAGTTGACCTCCGGCGTAAACCAGTTTAATGGATTGGGAGTTCCGCTGCCGGCTGTCAGCGGTGCTGGCGAGAACGTCAACAGCACTGAACGTTACTTCTGTGTAGGGTGCTCCGCCGCTGGTTACGTAGTCCTGGGCTGAGACCGTCCCTGAAAATACGAGATCGGCGGTCTGCGCCACCTCGTTAAAAGCCACTGCAGGATAAACTGCATAGGCTGCCGGCGCCAGCATGGATATGGTGGCTGCCGAGATACACTGCCTCAAAAACGAGTGCATACATGTGCCTTGCTAGAAGGTAGAATGGTTGGTGCTACATGGAAAATCGGCCACATTTGTGCATATGTTTTGGCGGTTACAAGAAAAATCAGGTGCCCGCTGCAACGTTTTGTTTTAATTTTTTACGCGAACATGCTATGCGGGAAACGCGGGAAATGTTTGCAAGGCGCCAAAGGCTTTGTCCAACTTCCTTCATGTTCAGATACCTATGCAGAAACGTCATCCTGGCTGCGGCATTTGTGGTTACGGCCGCCTCTACCCTGGCCGTTGGTACATCCCGTCCCGGTGCTATCAAAGTCGTCAGTTATAACATCCTCCACGGCACCAACCAGCAGAATGAAAACAGTCTCACCTCGCAGGCGCTGGCGCTGATAGAGCTGAAGCCAGACCTGGTCGGGCTGCAGGAAGTGGATGACAAATGCGCCCGCTCTGCCGGCGTTGACCAGATGAAGGAGCTCGCCCGCCTCACCGGCATGCATTCGGCCTTCGGCCCGCACTTTGATTTCCAGGGCGGTCAATACGGACTTGGCCTGCTTTCGCGCTACCCGCTGTCGGATGTGCGTACGGATCGCATTACCCTGATAACAAAAGAGGGCACCACAGAAACCCGCGCGCTGCTCTCAGCCACCGCTACCCTTGACGGCGGCACCACCGTGCGCCTGGCTACGGTACACATGGGGCTTAACCAGCCATCCCGCATTATCCAGGCTCGGGAGATTCTTAAACACCTTAAGCCCGCGGAGCAAACGGTTGTCCTTACTGGCGACTTTAACGCAGAACCAGGCACCGAGGAAATCACTATCCTGGAAGAGGCGCTGCAAAATACCGGCACCTCTGACAACGGCACTTATCCAGTGGGAAAGCCGATCAAGGTTATCGATTATATAATGGTATCTCGCGCCGTCCTGGCGGAAAGATCAAATTATCACGTCCACACTGAAGTTCCTCACTCGGACCATTATCCGATATCCGTGGAGTTATCGCTTAAGGCCCGGGCTCAGTAACACAAAGCGAATCGGAAGATCCGCTGTTCAGATTTACCTGGCGGTTAACTGCGACTGGATTTCCTGCCATGGCTCGTTCTGACCTGGGGTTATCCTCTTAAAGGATTTGGCATCGTGCGGAATAGCCAGTAGCGAAGGCACCTTGTAGATC
>JAKFFN010000361.1:0-2264 GCA_036675025.1 Candidatus Sumerlaeales bacterium
TTCGGGAAGCCCATCTACACAAACGTAACTTACCCCTGGACCGGCGTGGAAAAACCTGAGCCGCCGAATCCGCCTCTTCAATACAACCCTGTTGGTAGCTATCGTCGCACTTTTATGGTGCCCGCCGGCTGGAAGGCTGACAACAAGGTTTATCTTCACTTCGGCGGTGTATTGGCAGGTTTCTACGTATGGGTGAATGGCGAGTATGTCGGCTACAGCGAAGACAGCTTTACGCCGAAAGAGTTTGATGTCACCGACAAACTGAAGACTGGCGAAAACACCATCGCCGTGCAGGTGTGGCGTTGGCCCGACGGCTCATGGATGGAAGACCAGGATTTTATACGCCTGAGCGGCATCTTCCGCAGCGTCTATCTGTTAGCCCGCCCGCAGGTCCACGTCCAGGATTTCGAGATCAAGACCGAGCTTGACGCCGAGTACAAAAACGCGCAGCTTACAATAGACGCCACGGTGCAGAATCACGCTGGCGCGCCCGCGCAGGGCTATCAGCTTATGGCCGAACTGCTTGACGCAAATGGACAGCTTGTGCCCGGCACGCAGATGACGGCTGCCGTACCTTTTGATAACACTGGCACCGGCACTGTGAAGCTGCAGACAAACTTAATTGATCCGCTGAAGTGGTCGGCGGAAAAGCCAAACCTCTACAAACTCATCTTCACTCTTAAACATCCCGATGGCTCCACAGCAGAGTGGTTCGCCAACTCCGTCGGTTTCCGCGAAGTCGAAATTAAAGACGGCATCATTCTCGTAAACGGAAAGCGCCTGCTCATGAAGGGCGTAAACCGCCATGAGACCGACCCCACCACGGGCCGCCATGTCTCCCGCGAGCGCATGCACCAGGACATTCAGATCATGAAGCAGCTGAACGTAAACACTGTCCGTACCAGCCATTATCCAAACGAACCCTACTGGTATGAGCTCTGCAGCCGCTATGGGCTTTACGTCATTGACGAGACGAATCTCGAAACCCACGGCGTTCGCACGGAAATTCCCCGTAGTAAACCGGAATGGTTGCCCGCCTGCCTTGACCGGCTTCAATCCATGATCGAAACTGACAAAAACCACTCCAGTATCATCATCTGGTCCCTGGGCAACGAGGCCGGCAAAGGCAAAACGTTTACCGAAATGCAGAAGTGGGTCCACAACCGCGACAGCTCGCGTCCGGTCCACTATGAAGGCGACGAAAAAGCATCTGACATGCTCAGCCGCATGTACATGCCGCCGTCATGGCTCCAGCATACCGCCGTTTACGGCGACGGCCGCCCCTACATCTACTGCGAGTTTGCCCATATGATGGGCAACAGCGGCGGCAACTTCTTCAAGTACACCGAAGCCTGGGATACCTATCCTGAACTCCAGGGTGGATGCATCTGGGATTTCGTGGACCAGTCGCTCTGGACCGACCGCCCCGACGGCAAGGGCAAATACCTGGCTTACGGCGGTGACTGGGGCGATGTCCCCAACGATGGAAACTTCTGCGGCAACGGCATCATTGGTGCCGAGCGTGAGTTCCGCCCCGCTGCAGTCGAGGTCAAATACCAGTATCAGCCGGCAAAGTTCCAGGCGCTCGATGCCACCAAAGGCATTATCTCGGTACGGAACAACGAACTCTTCACCAATCTGAACGAGTTCACGGCGAAGTGGGCGCTGATGGAAGACGCCACCACCATCAGCGAAGGAACCTTCACGCCCGAAGAAATTGACGTTGCTCCCCTCAATACCCGGATGATTACTATCCCGGTAAAGCCGCAGGTTAGCAAGCCCGGCGCTGAATACTGGCTTAACATCACCATGGGGCTGCCCGCCGATACCTCGTGGGCGAAGGCCGGCCACGAAGTCGCCAGCGCCCAGTTCCCCGTGTATTTCCCCCAGCCGGGTCGCCCAAAGGCTGACACCAAAGACTTCCCCGAGGTTGCGCTGGATGAAACCACATCCGGCATCCTCGCAGTGACAGGGCCTGAATTCCGCGTCGAATTCGACCGCGCCACCGGCTCCATGATCCGTTACGCCGGTAGCAATGGAACCGATCTCGTAACCAGCGGCATGCTGCCCACCTACTGGCGCGCCATTACGGACAACGACAAACGCGTTGGCAGCGCCAACGAGCAACAGTATTGGAAAGACGCCACCTACAACCAGCAGATTGCCAAAGTGGAAACCGTGCCCGGTAAAGACAACAAAACCGTAGATGTCATCTTTACCTGGAAAGTGGGCAGCGGCCCCGATGCTTCTGATGCTCTCACCAC
>JAKFFN010000312.1:0-2263 GCA_036675025.1 Candidatus Sumerlaeales bacterium
ACCACCGTCATTGAGCCGGCGTTTGTGCCTGGCCTTCCAGACGAGCACGCCGGCTTCCTGGCTTCTGTCCGCGATCCCATCGGCGACCTTCCGCCTCTTGCTGACCTCATCACCAGCCCCGACGAAGTTCTGGCTATCGTTACCGCCGACGGCACGCGACCAGTACCAAATCGCAAACTGATTCCCTGGATCCTTGACGAGCTTCGCGTGAAGCCAAAGAAAATCGTTGTTATCACCGGCACCGGCGCCCACCGCCCTAATACGCCTGAAGAACTTTTGGAAATGTTTGGTGAACGCGTCATGCGTGAGTGCCGCGTAATCAACCACAACGGCTTCGATGAGACCACCATGACGGAGGTGGGCAAAACCCCCCGAGGCGTGCACGCGCGCCTGTGCACCGAATATGTGAAAGCCGATAAGCGCATCAGCCTCGGCTTCATCGAACCCCATTTTTTCGCCGGGTTTTCCGGCGGACCCAAGGCCATTTTCCCGGGCATCGCAGCCGTGGAAAACATCCTCAGCTTCCACGACGCCTACATGATCGGCCACGTGAACAGTACCTGGGGCGTGCTTGAGCAGAACCCCCTGCAGGCCGAAACCCGCGCCGTCTCTGATATGTGTCCGCCCCATTTTCTGGTGAACGTGACCCTCAACGGCAACAAAGACATCACGGGCTTCTACTCCGGAGAGTGGCTGCCTGCCCACCGCAAGGGCTGCACCTTCGTGCTCGATCACGCCACGGTTGGGTTCGATAAACCGTTTGATGTGGTTGTTACCAGCAACAGCGGTTTCCCCCTGGACCAGAACCTTTACCAGGCCGTAAAAGGCATGTCGGCCGCAGCGCAGATCGTGAAACCCGGCGGCACCATCATCTCCGTATCAGAATGCAGCGACGGCATCCCCGGCCACGGCAACTTCTACGAGATCCTCACCAGCCGTAAAAACCCGCAGGCGCTGCTCGACATGATTGAGGAGCCCGGCTACAGCGTGTTTGACCAATGGGAAGCGCAGAAACTCGCGCTGATCCAGGTGAAAGCCAACGTGCAGCTGTACAGCACCATCCCCACCGACACCCTGCGCCAGGTCAACATCCACCCTGTAGAAGATCTGGAAGCAGGAATCCAGGCCGCGCTCGAATCCCACGGCCCCAACGCCAGGCTGGCCATCCTCCCCCAGGGCCCGCTGACGATACCATATATTAAGTAAACGCGCGCTGTGTGCAGGTAGCGTAATTTTGACGCAAAATCGGGAAGCACGCAAAGGCTACCGAAGGCCAGATTGTTCTCTAGAAGAACCTGAAATTATCGTTTATTAAAAATTACGACCGCCCACTACCTGGAAGCCGGTTACTGCTGAGGCACACTTTCGTAATATGTGCGCTGTTTACCTCGTGATCCTACTACGCTATTTTCTTTTTTGTGTCTTTTGTGCCTTTTCGTGGCTAGATTTTTAAGCCGATAATTTTGCGCCTTTTGCGCCTTTTGCGCCTTTTTGCGGCTAATACTTTTTCACCATCAAAGGAAGCAAATGCCGTTCTGTTCTTTTTTGTGTTTTTGCATGTCTTAATTTTGTGTTTTTTGTGTTCCCGCTTTTATTGCTCCCCCGCCCCTGCTTCCCGTTTCTCCTTCGCCTCCTCCGCGTCCGCCTTCGCGAAATATGCCCTATACGCCGGCTGCGTCCTCAATATCGTTTCGATTATCTCACGCCGCGCTCGTGTTACTCCCTTGCTGCTCATCTTGCTGTCATCCGGATACGTGCGGTTCGTCAGGAAAACCATCCACGCACCCGTGTTCATGTCGCCCCAGATCATCGTGCCCGTGTAGCCCGTATGCGCGATCACCCGCTTGCCATCCTCATTGTTCAGCGGCGTTGAATACGGCGGTTTCGGGTAAATGTCCCAGCCCAGCCCGCGCACATTGCTCAGCGGCTTCGGCGTCTGGATGCTCGTCATAGCCTTGATCGTCTCCGGCTTATAAACCTGCTCGCCGTCAAACTTGCCCAGCCCCACCGTCATCTGCATGAACTTCGCCAGGTCAGGTGCCGTAGAAAATACACCCGCGTTGCCAGGGCAATGCAGCTCCGGCGAATGATACGCCGCCAGCGGGTCATGCACGCGCCCGACAAGGTCGGTACCGTCATCTTTTTTAATGCTCGGCGCCGTGCGCTCAAGCTGTTCCGGCGTCGGGCGATAGGTCGTGTTCTTCATCCCCAGCGGATCCCACAGCCGCTTCGCCAGGTAATCATCCTGCCGCCCGCCCAGCAC
>JAKFFN010000223.1:0-2251 GCA_036675025.1 Candidatus Sumerlaeales bacterium
GGGGCGATCAAGCAGTTCACCTACGGCAACGGCATCGTCCACACGATGACCCAGAACGCCCGGCAACTGCCCAGCCGCAGCACCGACTGCACCCTGGCCGGCACCTGTGCGGCGGCCAATCAGCGCCTGGACCTGGGCTATGCCTACGACAAGCACGCCAACGTCAGCGCCATCACCGACTACACCACCGGCGCGCGGCAAACCCGGGCCATGACCTACGACAATCTGGACCGGCTGACCCAGACCACCTCAAGCATGTTCGGCACCGCCACTTACGGTTACGACGTGCTGGACAACCTGACCCGAGTGACGGTGGGTGCCTCGGCCCAGCAACCGGCGCGGGACCACTACTACTGCTATGACGCCGTCAGCTGGCGTTTGACCAACCTCAAGACCGGCAGCTGCAGCGGGGCCACGGTGAAGGCGCTGGAGTACGACGTGCAGGGCAACCTGCAGCAGAAGGATGCGCAAGCCTACGTGTTCGACCTGGGCAACCGCCTGCGCGAGGCCACGGGCAAGGAGAAGTACCGCTACGACGCCCATGGGCGGCGGGTATACACGCTCAACACCAGCACCAATGCGTACTCGGTCTGGCAGTACAGCAACAGCGGCCAGCTGATGTACTCGCACGATGGGCGCCACAACCGCCAGACCAATTACATCTACCTGGGCGGCAGCCTGCTGGCGCTGCGGGAGAGGCCGATGTCCGGGGACACCACGGTGACCCTGAAGTACCAGCACACCGATGCGCTGGGCACGCCGGTCGCCACGACCGGCAGCACTGGGGCGTTCCTCGAGAAGAGCGAGTACGAGCCTTACGGGCAACAGGTCAATGTGGTGGGGGTGGCGAAAGATGGGCCGGGGTATACGGGGCATGTGCAGGATGCGGCCACCAGTCTTACCTACATGCAGCAGCGCTATTACGATCCAGGTATCGGAATGATGCTGAGCGTCGATCCGGTAACGGCGCTGAGCAATCCGGTAGGTATGTTCCATCGTTATCGATATGCCGCTAACAATCCATACAAGTTCACGGATCCGGACGGCCGCTGCTATACGAGCACCGGCGAATGCATGACAAATGAGCAGGTAGACCAGGTAATGGCGGGGGAACCTGCTCGTGTTTTGAACACGCTTGGAAGTCCCCTAGGCACCGTCGCCGATGCAATGAATGGCAACGTCGACGCCAAAGGTATAGTTCTTAATGTGGCCCTTTCTAGAGTTCCAGGAGGCAAAGGTGCGGTGCAAGTCGCCGGAGCGGCGACCGAGGCGGCAGGGAAAGCAGTCGGCGGGAATCTATTAAAAACAGCAGCTAAGGACTTCAATCAGGCGAGAAATGCTGCCGTGCAGTGGTTAGAGAAGAAAGGATTCAAAGCGGAAAGCGCCACCGTTGGAAAACTAGGTGAAAGTTCAGGGAAAAATATAGGCATGCAAACCGCAAACGGAAAAGTTGGGTTTCGATTTGAGTTCGATTCGCGAAATGGAGCGCACATCAATGTTTGGGCGGGCAAGGAAAAAGGACCGCATTTCAATTTTAAAGCCAGCTCAGAAACGGTGAAAAAAATATGGAAACAGTTCGACAAATAGGCGTGCACATGAACTTCTACGAAGAAGAAATATTAGAGACTATACGCAGCCATATTGAATCTGGAGAGGTGTTAGTTTCGCCAGATTCAAGCGGGATATTTCGAGCTCTTGAAATGAGTTTCCCGCTTGACTCATCACGAATAGATTGGTCATTAGTCCCCGGGGCCGTGAGGAAATTCGGCCGTAAAGATGATGAGGGGCGTGAATTCGAAAATTTCTTCAGAGAAATTGTAGTTAATAAGGGACTCCGAGGTAATGTGACTTATGTCGGTGATGGAAATACAGAATTTTCCTTGACATGCCCGATAGATACGATGTTAAGGATTGCTCCCGTGATCGTCTCTGCCGTTCCCCAGCATCATTATTTCGTTGGCGAGAACGGAGATTGGTGTGCAAGTTTCATGTCAGAAGGTGAGATGGCGTTCGGCTTTAGTCAACACAGAGATGGATAGGTTTGTAGAACCAATAGGCCCCCAACGCCTTGGGCCAGCCAACCCAGGCCGGGACCTACGCCACGGGGGTTAGTAGCTATTACCCCAATGGGGCGATCAAGCAGTTCACCTACGGCAACGGCATCGTCCACACGATGACCCAGAACGCCCGGCAACTGCCCAGCCGCAGCACCGACTGCACCCTGGCCGGCACCTGTGCGGCGGCCAATCAG
>JAKFFN010000314.1:0-13767 GCA_036675025.1 Candidatus Sumerlaeales bacterium
TACCGGACCTGATAATTACTAATTACTAATTACTAATTACTAATTACTAATTACTAATTACTAATTACTAATTACCAATTACCAATTACCAATTACCAATTACCAAAAACTACTTACGAATTACGGAGCGGCTACAGTGCGTAATTCCCGTAGTGCCTTTCTAACTTAAACAGAAATTTGCTAGTGCTCCCCTAGTTATTCCCAATGAAAGTGCAAGTAAGCCTTCAGCTTTGCACCGGTAATTCTAATCATTTTTTTGTGCCGCAGGCACTCAACAATTAGTAATTAGTAATTAGTAATTATTTCTTTCTTCCCTTCGCTCCCCCCCGCTTCTGTCCCCTCGCCTGGAACCCCGGCTGCTTCGGCCGCCTGCCCTTATGCCGCGCCTCCTTCTCCACCCGACGCCGGTCAAACCCCGCCGTCTTCTCCTCACTCCCCTCCGCTACAATCTTCTCCAGCAATTCCAGGTTCAGTTCCAGCGTCGCCACGTTCGCGCTCTCCACCAGCACCCGAACCTTATCCCCCAGCTTAAACACCCGCCCCGTCTGCCGACCCGTCAGCCGCATATGCTCCACGTCAAACTCATAGAAATCATCCGTCATCTTCGTGATGTGCACAAGCCCCTCCACCGGGATCGTGTCCAGCTCCACAAATATGCCAAAACTCGTCACCGACGTCACCATCCCCACAAACTCCTCCCCCAGGTGCCGCCGCATAAACTCAATACTCTTCGCCTGGATCGCCTCATTCTCGATCCCCTCCGCCCTGCGCTCCCGCTCACTCGAATGCCGCGTCCACTGTGGCAATCGCTGCTCCCAGTGCCGCCGCCGGTCCGGACTCAAATGCCCGTTCCCCTTATCCGTAAACTGCACCGCGCAGTCCCGCGAATCCGCCCCGAACATCGGCGGGCGATACTTGCCCTTATGCGACGCCCCCGCCGCCAGCGTCTCCCTGATCAGCCGGTGCACCAGCAGATCCGGGTACCGCCGGATCGGCGACGTGAAGTGCGTATAACACGTGCTCCCCAGGCCGTAATGCCCCAGGTTTTCATCATGATACCGCGCCCGCATCATAGACCGCAAAATCAGCCGCCGCGCAATCGAACCCGCCTCCGTCTGCGCAGTCTTCTTCAGCGCATCCTGTATAGCCTCAGACGTAATATCTTTCTTCGCTGGAAACCGCACACCCAGGTGGCTCAATACCGGCTGCAGCATGCGCAGCTTGTCCAGGTCCGGATCCTCATGCACCCGGTAAACCGACGGCACCCCCAGGTTATACAGGTGCGTCGAAACCACCTCGTTCGCAATCAGCATGCACTCTTCCACCACCCGGTGTGCTTCCATTCGCGGGCGCCGCGTCACCCCGCTCACGTTCCCTTCCGCGTCAAACTGCAACTCGATCTCCGGCACGTCAAGGTCCAGCGCCCCCCGCCGCAGCCGCATCTCTGTTAATACCTTGCGCAGCGCATAAAGGTCCTCCAGCTCCAGCATGATGTCGCCCAGCTCCCGCGCCAGTTCCGGCGTAGCCTTGCCATCCATCAGCTGCTGCACTTCCTCATAAATCAGGCGATGCCGGCTGCGGATAATCCCCTCGTGCACAGAGTAACTATGCACCCGTCCCTGCTCATCAATATCCATCAGGCAACTGATCGTCAGCCGGTCCTCCCGCGGCCGCAGGCTGCACATGTCATTGCTCAGCTTCTCCGGCAACATCGGGATCACCCGGTCCACCGGATAAATCGACGTCGCGCGCTCCAGCGCCTCCACGTCAATGATCGACCCTTCCTTCACATAATGAGACACATCCGCAATGTGCACCCCCAGCCGCAGCCGACCGTTATCCAGCCGCTCCAGGCTCAGCGCATCATCAAAATCCTTCGCCGTCGGGCCATCCATCGTAAACGTCGTAATATCCCGAAAATCCGTCCGCCGCGCAATCTCCTCCTCGGCAATCTCCGTCGGCACCGCCTCCGCCTCCGCCAATACCTCCGGCGGAAACTCCGGATCCACTCCCGCGCTGCGCACAATCAGAGTCACGTCGATACCCGTTTCCTCCGGGTATCCCAGCACTTCCACTATCTTACCCAGCAGCGGCTCACTTGGGTGCGTCCACACCGTAATCTCCGCCAGCACATACGCGCCCTCATGCACCTCCAGCTTAGGCGGTGGACGCGGCGTGGTAATCTGCCGGCCAATAGTCGTATCATGCGGAATCACGTTCCCGCCATGCCGTGTCGGATAGAAAACGCCCGCAATTTTCGTTGTCGCCCGCTCCACCACATCCACCACGCGGCCCTCCCGCCGCATCCCCGAAGCCTTGCCCTCACCGCCCCGCGCCGGCAGCAGCCTCACATGAACCCGGTCACCGTTCAGCGCATCGCCAATCCCCTTGCGGCTCACATAAACGTCGCCAATTTCAGCCTCTGGCGAACCAGCATCAGGAATAACAAACCCAAAGCCCTTCCGCGTAACCGCCAGCTTTCCCTCAATAACCTTCGTCGCACTGCTCGAAACATAGGTATGCCCACGCAGCTTGGCAGAATCCCCCTCCGCCTCCAGTTCCCGCAAAATCCGCCGTACACTTCGGCGCTCCTGCGGCGTCACCCCCAGCATACGAACAATATCATTAAGCTTTAAACTTCGCCCCCCCGACTCCGCCAGCAGCTTGCGAATACGATCCTTTAAATCATTGGACTCGTTCAGGTTACAACTCCCAATCGTGATGAGAAATCAAAGGGCGAGAAATATGCCACTTAACAGAACCGATAACGGGGAAAGTAGCATGTAGAACGTAGAATGTAGAAAGTAGAACCCCCAAATTTAAGCATGAGCTCCATTTGGCCGCTTACTACTGGTCCTACTAGTCCTATAGGTGCTATTTCTTTTTTGCGGCTTTTTGCGCCTTTTTGCGGCTAATTCTTTTTTTGTGTCTTTTGTGCCTTTTTGTGGCTGAATCTACTGGTCCTATTGATCCTATTGGTCCTATTGGCCCATTGGCCCATTGATCCTATTTTTTTGCGCCTTTTGCGCCTTTTTGCGGCTAATTCTTTTTTTGTGTCTTCTGTGCCTTTTTGTGGCTGAATCTACTAATTGGGCTCGAGACTCCACCCCTTTACATAACCCACCGTCGGCGCGGCAATATCACTCACCCGCACCGTCCACGCACTCACAGAAGTCCCATCCGTATCCGCCACTGTCGACAGCGGCTCAAACGGCTGATACTCGCCAGCCAACAGCCGGCCCGTTTGCGCCTCCGCCGTCGTCGTCGCAGAGTCATCAAAAATCACATCCGTAATATCCGCGCCACTGGCCAGGCCGCCCTCCAGCGGACCCAGGCACATCACCGGCGTCGAGGCTCCATCTTCCAGCGTAATCATCAGGTCACCAACCCGCGGATGCACGATGCTCTCAATTATCAGCCGCACGTTCCCCACAGGTCCAGGCACCGGCGTCACCGGCACCCTGAATGCCACACCTGCAGCCGTCGCATCCGGAATTGGCACCCCTTCAAACACCAGCGTATCCCCCGCCTGCACCGGCGCAGGGTTCACTCCGCCAAACTGACCGCGCTTCACAAGAATCTTGTTCCCAGTTGGCTCCACCGCGCGCACATGGATAATCTCCCCCGTGCGCCCGTTCTTATAAAGCGATCCGCCCAGCAAGCCCACCGTCGAATTCACCAGCAGTTCCGTCGCCGCCGCCGTTGCAGCCGCAGAAACCGTTCCCGACCCAAAAGTCTGCGTCGGCCATGCCGCCAACTGGGTGCCATTACCAAAGCCCGTATTACCCGGCAACCGGATCGTCGTATCCTGCTGACCCTGGTCAGACTTAAAACCGATCTTCACCTCGTAAAGCCGCTTCAGGTTTAGGTCCGTCGCCAGCTTCCCGCGAAATGCAGAACCATCCGCCGTCTGCGACGCAGCCACGCTGCCATAGTTGGAAACCGGGTTAACCACATCCATCCCGTCGGTCAGCGGCACTGCCACCCCGAGCGATCCCGTCTGCTCATTCGGCGTCACGTTCATCACCGGCACGCTAAACAGGAACTCCTGCCCCGGCGTCGTCAGCCCAACCGGGTTACCCGCCAGGTCAGTAATCTTAGCCTGCTGCGGCGAAAAACTCTGGCTAAAAGCCAATCCAGCCAATACCGCAAAAGCCCCCGTAAGCAAGCCACGCCGAACAGCGCCGCCGTTCGAACCTAAAAGCCTGCCTGATATACCAACACTGCTAGAAACCACAGCCCTATTCGCTTCGACAACTTTGTCCGATTCAGCACCTGTACAACCCGATTCGAAGCGCAAAAAATTCAGGAAATCCATAACCGCGTACAGCCCCCGCTATCAATGATGTAAATCAGTTCAACGCAGCAAAGTACCCCCGATCCTCAATAGCAAGAAATAAGTAAACCCCACGCCCATAAAAGTAGCGCACCATCTAACGACGAACCATCTCCCGCCGAAGCCCTACCAATCGTCAACAGCACCCTCTTGGACTGCGCCCGCTTGCTGGCGCTCTTAGAAAACTGCCCCCGCCCCGCCGCAACGCGCAGCAGACTCAAAGCGCCATACTCCGGGGTACCGCGGAATTTATTCCGTAAAGCTGACGCCAACCGCCCAACACACCCAAAGAACCACTACTCCCGCGCCAAGCCCCGCACTTTCAACTCTCAACTCTCAACTCTCAACTCTCAACTAACCCACCCAAAAAGCCCAATGCCCAATAAGCCCCATGCCCGTTCTCCGTTCTCCGTTCTCCGTTCGATTCCCGCCCCCGCCGCGCTGCATTCCGATTAAAACCCACCCCAACCCGTATTGCATCCAGTTGCCCCCTTACAATTTCCACCCGGAGAGCCCAATTTGCCTCGCACAATCAGCTATAAAGACGCCGGCGTCAACATCAGCGAAGCCGACAAACTTGTCGACTACCTCAAAACCAAAAACAAAGCCATCGGCGGCTTCAGCGGGCTCATGCCGCTCCCCAAAAATATCAAGAAACCCCTCCTCGTCGCCAGCACCGACGGCGTAGGCACAAAACTACTCCTCGCCAAGTCCCTCAAAGACTACTCCACCATCGGCATCGATCTCGTAGCCATGGTCGTAAACGACATGGCCGTCTCCGGCGCCCGCCCCCTATTCTTTCTCGATTACTACGCCACTGGCGCCCTCAAGGTTAAAGAAGCCCGCCAGGTCATCGACGGCATCCTCGAAGGCTGCCGCCAGGCCGGCTGCCCCCTCATCGGCGGCGAAACCGCAGAGCTCCCTGGCCTCTATCAGCCCGGCGATTTCGATCTCGCTGGCTTCGCTGTCGGCGTAGTCGATGCCGATAAAGTCATCACAGGAAAGACCGTAAAACCCGGCGACGTCGTATTCGGCATCGCCTCCTCCGGCGTCCACTCAAACGGCTACTCCCTCGTCCGCAAGGTCGTAGAAAAATCCGGCGCGTCCCTCAACAAAAAAGCCCCCGGCCTCGGAAATAAAACCCTCGGCAAAACCCTCCTCGAGCCCACCCGTATCTACACCAGTCTCGTCAGCAAGCTCATCACCAAGGTCAACATCAAGGCCATCGCCCACATCACCGGCGGCGGCATCGTAGGCAATCTCAACCGCGTCCTCCCCAAAAAAGCCGACGCCATCGTCCACGAAGGCCTCTGGCCCATTCCCCCCATCTTTGAATGGCTCGAAGAAAACGGTCCCGTCGATCACAACGAAATGTACAAAACCTTCAACATGGGCCTCGGCCTGATGGGCATAGTCTCCGCCGCCGAAATCGAAAAACTCATCCGCGCCGGCAAAGCCCTCGGTGAAGAAATCTACGTAGTAGGAACCATAGAAAAAGGAACCGGCATTGTAGAAATCGCCCAATAAAAAAATGCCCACCCCCAACGCCCTACATGCTACTTCCAACATTCTACATTCTACGTTCTACATCCTACCGTTCAACATTCTCCTTCCCACCTATTGGTCCTATAGGTCCTATAGGTCCTATTGCCTCATATGTCCCAGTCCGTCTTATTATCGCATCCGCCCCCTGTGTCCCCCGCCCGCCCATCCAATTTCCGCGGCGCAGCCGCACCACAATTAGTAATTAGTAATTAGTAATTAGTAATTAAAAAAACCAGCAATTCCACTCCCGGTAGGCTTCTAACGTGACTCCATCCTCCTCCTCCAAAAAGAAAATCCTAGTCGTCGGCAACGGCGCCCGCGAACACGCCATCATCTGGAAACTCCGCCAGAGCCGCCGCCTCGAGCAGGTCTATTGCACCCCCGGCAACGCCGGCATCGCCCGCGATGCCCTCACCTTCGACGCCGACTTCGGTCCCAACTTCTCCAAGCTCGTGCAGCGCGCCATCAATCACAGCATTGACTACGTCCTCATCGGCCCTGAAGCCCCCCTAGCCGAAGGCATCGCCGACGCCTTCCTTGACGCTGGCCTCAAAGTCTTCGGCCCCCGCCAGCACGCCGCCCAGCTCGAATCCAGCAAAACCTTCGCAAAAGATTTCATGAAAGCCGCCGGCATCCCCACCGGCGCCTACCAGACGTTCACGGAAGCCCAACCCGCCATTGACTACGCCAAAACCCTCGGCCTCCCCGTCGTCATCAAGGCCGACGGCCTGGCCGCCGGCAAAGGCGTCGTTGTAGCCCAGACCTTCGAAGAAGCAGAACGGGCCATCCGCGATAACCTGGAAGGCAAACAGTTTGGCGATGCCAGCAGCCACGTCGTCGTCGAAGAGTTTCTCCGCGGCGAAGAAGCCTCTATCCTCGTTCTGTGCGATGGCAACATCTACGTTCCCCTCGCCACCGCCCAGGATCATAAAGCTCTTTTCGAAAACGATCTCGGCCCCAACACCGGCGGCATGGGTGCCTACTCCCCTGCGCCCATCATCGACGACCGCACAATGCGCGAGATCCAGGACCGCATCCTTGCTCCCATGCATGCTGAGCTCCAAAAGCAGGGAATTGCCTACAAAGGCGTCATCTTTGCCGGACTCATGATCACTGCAGAAGGCCCCAAAGTCCTCGAGTTCAACTGCCGCTTCGGCGATCCCGAGATCGAAGCCGTTCTCCCCCGCATGAAAAACGACTTTGTCGATATCATCGAAGCCGTTTGCGAAGGCACCCTCCACCAGCACCACCTCGAGTGGACAGACGAAGCCGCAGTGTGTGTCGTCATGGCCAGCAAAGGCTACCCTGCCGCCCCTGAAAAAGGCAAAGTCATCACCGGCATCGACGAAGTAAACCGCGATGGCAGGGCCATGGTCTTTCACGCAGCCACTGCCCAGCAAGGCAGCGACATCGTAAGCTCAGGTGGCCGCGTTCTTGCTATCACAGCCTTGGGCCGCGATATCCCCCGCGCCATAGACGCAGTTTATAAGGAAGTAGACCGCATACATTTTGAAGGCGCCCATTACCGAAAAGACATCGCCCAAAAAGCCCTCGCCCGCCTCTAGAATACAAGTAACACGGGTGCCCTCACCCGTGCCCTCCTGGAAGCGGCAATCCTGGGAGCGCCAATCCTGGGAGCGCGAATCCTGGGAGCGCGGGCGTCTCGCCCGCCGGTGCAAAGCACCGGAAAAACCCACCCACCCAAACCCGCGAAGCGCCCTCCATCCCAAACCCCACCTTATAGGAGTGCGCCCGCTTGCTGGCGCTCTAGGAAAGCTCACCACCCACTCCAACCCGCGCAGCGCCTCTCCGCCGTCGACAATTTCCCCAGCTCCCTTACCCACTTTCCTTCCCTTCTACGTTCTAGTTTTTACGTCCTCCTTTTTCCGTTCTCCAATCTCCGTTCTCCGTGTCATTCCTATACTATTGCCGGCTTCAGCCGGCTCCCTCTTTGCACCCGCCTTTAGGCGGGGTGTACCACCAATCCTCCCCTTCCCCGCAGCCGGCTTCAGCCGGGCTTTCCACCGCTTCAGCATTCCTCTAACGCAAACCGTCCATTATCCCATTTCCAGCCCCCCTCATACGATGAAGTCTCACACCGTTAGCCTGTATAGCCATTTGCGCAGAAACCTCTCGGCGCTCGACTGTAGGTAAAAAAGCAAATGACCAAAACCCGCTGGCAAACAGCCCTCACCCTAACCCTGGCCCTGGCCATCACTGCCCTCACCGTCTCCGGCTGTAAAGACGTCATCAGCCCCCACGTCCAGCCCGAAGGCGATCCCACCCGCCTCGTCGCCAGCATGGCCGCCGCCACCAACCAGGCCCTCATGGCCCGCGCCGGCGCCGACCAGCAAATCGTCCTCACCCTCAACAACGCCCCCGAAGCCAACGAACCCCTCGAGCAGGACTTCATCACCGAACTCGTCGAACTGTTCGAAAAACGGAATCCTAATATCCGAATCCAGTACAGCCCGTGGCAATACACCCCCGAAAGTTTCTTCGAGCGTCTCAACAACCGAACCCTCACCGACATCGTAGAAGTTGATGCCGAGCAGATGGTCCCCATCATCGAAGCCAACGCCGCCGCCGACCTTACCGAAAACGTGAAGGTCACCCCCGAGATGCGCATCATGAACCCAGATGTCTTCACCGTCACCTCAAAAGAAGGCCGCACCTACGGCGTACCTGTCGAACTCCACACCATGGCTCTCTTCTATAACCGCCGCCTCTTCGAAGCTTCCAAAGTCGTCGTTCCCGCTGAAACCCAAAAATCCGAAGACAAAGAAAAGGGCAAAGGCGCCGCCGGCGAGCCCCGCGATTATGTCTTCAACGATCTCCACCCACAGCTCGACGACACCCCCATGGAGCTCGCTCAGTACGCTCCCGCTCCCTACTATTACCCACCCGGCTACCAGGCCCCCCAGCGTCAACAGCAACAGCAGCAGCAGCAACAGCAGGAATCTCCACGCCGCTCTTCCACCCGCCGCTCCAGCCAGCAGGATTCCCAGCAGTCCCGCCAGCGCACCCAGCAAGAGCAGCAGCAGGAATACTACCGCCAGTACTACCAGCAATACTACCAGCAGCAGGGCTACCCCGGCTACCAGGCTCCCGGCCAGCAGCAGTCGGCCGGTCAGGGAGAACAGGAAGATGCCCGCGAGCGCCGCATGAAAAGTCGGCAGCGTCGCGACCGCGACCGTGAACCGGAAGACGGCGAGCGCCCCCGCCAGGATGATGACGATTCTGATACCGCATCCCGCCGCGACCGCAAAAAAACCGGCAGCGAAGATGATGATGAAAAGACCACCTCATCCGAAACCCCCGACGACACCCTCACCCCGGATGCCGAACTGGCTCTCCAGGAACAAAAGACAACCGCGACGGACGGCATTACGACCGTCATCGAGACCGCCGGCCTGCCCCGTGATCTTGAACAGTTCATCCGCCTCGCCGTTCGCCTTACCGATCATAAGAAAGAAATCGCCGGTTACGCTCCAGTCCTCTACGCCAGCGAAGGCGGCCGTGAATATACCCAGTGGAGCATTATGCATGGCCTGAACATGCAATCTATCACCGGTGATACCGTTACCCTTGATGTAGCAAAAGCCGGCGAAGTCGCCCAGTTCATCAAAGACCTCCACTGGCGCTTCGACGTAACCCCCGCACCTTCCAAATGCTACTACGATAACCTTATGACCATGTTTGCCGAAGGCAAGCTCGCCATGATGATGCTGCCCGCCCAGGCAGACGTTATTGCCGAACTTATCAAGCGTGGCATGCCCATGGAAGACATCGGTGTAACGGCTCTGCCCCGCGGCATGGCCACCCGTGATCATCTCACCTATGGCAAATGTCTTGTCGTTAACAGCCAGCTTGATAAAACCCGCCGCACCGCCGCGTTCAAATGGCTCATGTTTATGGCCTCCCCTGAAGTGCAGCGCCTTCGCACCCAGTTCTTCTTCCGCGAGCGCGAAATGACCGCCGGACCATCCGTGCCCCTTTACAGCGCCCAGATGCAGAAAGAATTCTACGAGTCCATCCGCGGCTACCGTGCTCTCCCCTTGTGGCAAGACTACGAAAGCGTCGTCGCTTCAAATCTGCGCCTTGAACCCTCTTACGAGACCGACCGCTTCTACGAAGCCCTTGCCGAAGGCCTCCGCCCCATCATCGAGCGCAAAGACAGCGACCCCTTCCACGCCGTCACCCTCATGGCCTCAGATTTCGAGCGCAAATATATCATTGGCGAAGAGCCTGATAACATCCTGGATCGATACGTTCATTTCCTCATGAAGAAGAAAGAAAATTGACCGAACCTGAACTCTCTCCCGACCCCATAGCCCAGTTTGTCGAAGTCTATAAAGAGGCCAACGAGAAAGTAAAGTTTGATGCCTCAGCGATGGTGCTGTCCACCTGCACCAAAGAAGGACGCCCCTCCTCGCGCGTGGTCCTGCTGAAAGACGTCACCCCCGCCGGCTTCGTCTTTTACACTAACTACTTCAGCCGCAAAAGCCGCGATATGAGTGAAGTCCCCTACGCCTCACTCTGCTTCTACTGGGCCGAGATCGACGTGCAGGTACGCATAGAAGGAAAAGTAAAACAGGTCCCTCCCGCCATATCAGATGCCTACTTCGCCACCCGACCCCGCCTCAGCCAGGTCGGCGCCTGGGCATCAGACCAGAGCCAGCCCCTCCGCAGCCGCGAAGTCTTGCTCACCCGAATGGAAGAGTTTGAAAAAAAATACGAAGGCCAGGATATCCCCCGCCCCGCCTACTGGGGCGGTTTCATCCTCCGCCCAGAATCCATAGAATTCTGGTACAACGGAGAGTTCCGCCTCCACGACCGCTTCCTCTACACCTGGGACGACATAGACGAAAAATGGGTTATCCACCGCCTCAACCCCTAAGCCCAAACCTAACGCCTGCGCCTTTTTGCGGCTAATATTTTTTGGGGCATCTTTGCCCTTCAACAGCCACCCCTTTTGTGACTTCTGTGCCTTTTTGTGGCCAAGTCCTTTTGCGCTTTTTGCGCCTCTTTGCGGCTAAACCGTTTTGTGCTTTTGTTATCCGTCTTGTGCTTTTTGTGGCTCTGCTTTTTCCGTTCTCCGGTTCACCACAAACTAGCTTTTCTTTCTTTTGCTTTTCCTTTGTGCCTTAGAGTCTTAGTGTCAAAATCCCCAACTTCACCAAACTCCCTTTCGCTGCAAACCAAACCCCATTTTTGCGCCTTTTGCGCTTCTTTGCGGCTAATATTCTTGGGGCATCTTTGCCCTTCAACAGCCACCCCTTTTGTGACTTCTGTGCCTTTTTGTGGCTAAGTCCTTTTGCGCTTTTTGCGCCTCTTTGCGGCTAAACCCGTTTTGTGCTTTTGCTATCCTTTTTGTGCTTTTTGTGGTTCGGCTTTTTCCGTTCTCCGGTTCACCACAAACTAGCTTTTCGTTCTTTTGCTTTTCCTTTGTGCCTTAGAGTCTTAGTGTCAAAATCCCCAACTTCACCAACCCCGTTCCGCTGCAAACCGAACCCCATTTTTGCGCCTTTTGCGCTTCTTTGCGGCTAATATTTTTGGGGCATCTTTGCCCTTCAACAGCCGCCCCTTTTGTGACTTCTGTGCCTTTTTGTGGCTAAGTCCTTTTGCGCCTTTTGCGCCTCTTTGCAGCTAAACCCGTCTTGTGCTTTTGTTATCCGTCTTGTGCTTTTTGTGGTTCGGTTTTTTCCATTTCCATTTCCATTTTCCATTCTCTGTTCCCGTTCCCGTTCCCGTTCTCCATTCTCCATTCTCTTATCTCCACCCCCGTTCTCCGTTCTCCGCCACGCGCGTTTTTTTCTTTGCGATACTTCGCGTCCTTTGCGTCTTTGCGTCTGATATGCGCATCTTTCCCATACCCATTCTAGCATCCGTCGCTCTCCTCGCCGCGCTCCACCTCTTCCACGGCCTGCGCCGCCTCGCCGACCCCGACGAATTCCAGGCTCTCGTCAACGCCTTCGACGCCGCCCGCGGCCTCACCCCCTACATCGATTTCTGGGACAACCACGGCCCCCTCAACATCTGGCTTCTTCAGCCCATCCTCGCCTTCTGGCACGGCCAGAACTCCATCGTCCACGGCGGCCACTCCCTCATCTACTGGCTCCGCGGACTCATGTGGCTCAACACCCTCGCCGTCGCCGCCGCCACCTACTACCTCGCCCGCCGCCTCTATCCCCGCACCCACATCCCCGCCATCGCTCTACTCACTCTCCTCACCGCCCCACTCTTCATATCTAAAACCATAGAGATCCGCGGCGACAACCCCTCCAACCTCCTCTTCACCCTCACCCTCATCTTCCTCACCCTCGCGTTCCAGACCAACCGCCGCCTCCACTACGCCCTCGCCGGACTCACCCTCGGCCTCATCGCCGGCTTCACTCTCAAGGTCATTATCCTCGCCGCCGCCCTCGCCCTCTTCGCCGCCGCCTGGCACATCATCAACCGCCAGCGCCCGCACATCACCAGCTGGCTGCTCTTCATCCTCGCCGCCGCCGCCCCCGTTGCCCTCATCTCCGCCACCCTCTACCTCCAGGGCAATCTCGCCGCCTTCATCGACTGCTACTTCGGCGGAAACGTCAACCGCCCCTTCGCCGGCTTCACCTCCAGCGAATTCCTCAACATCTACAAGAAATCCCCCGTGTGGACCATCCCCGTCACCATCGCCCTCTTCACCTCCGCCTGGCGCATCATCCGCCGCCGCGCCGATGCCCCCGAAGCCGGCCTCACCCTCATAGCACTTTTCCTCCTCGCCCAGTTCCTCCTCCTAATGCCCACCAAGAATTCCCAGAGTCTGCTCCCCCTCTTCCCGCCCCTTGCCATCATTACCGGCATCATATTCGCCCAGTGGATCACCGCCCTGCGAAGCCGCCCCTGGTTCACTTCCCGGACCGCCACCATCGCCGCTGCCATCCTAACCCTGCTCCTCCTCCGCGACATCAACGACTACGCCAACCTCCGCAACAAAGAACTCCCCAAACAAGTCCGCTTCGCCGACAAAGTCCTCTCCCTCACCCACAACGAACCCGTCATTTTCGATCCTGTCGGCGTAGTCTTTCTCAAACCCAAACCCGGTCCGTTCCACGTACTCGTCACCTTCATCCGCGAAATGCACCAGGCCGGCACCATCGACCTCCACATCACCGAAAGCCTCAACATTTCCGACAGTCTCAACCCCACCAAGAGTATCGAACCCACCGTCATTCCCCCCATCAACACCATCGCCTTTCACCAACGTGCCGGCGACCTCCGCCTCACCGACCTCAACACCATCCGCCAAAATTTCACCCCCGTCCTCGACGGCCCCGACTCCGTCCTCCTCCAGCGCCACCCCACAACACCCAAGCCCCAATCCCGCCGCTGGAAAACCTGGGAATTCGAAGACGCCAAAGCCCCCACCCAACAAACCCCAACCCCACCCACCTGGTACCAGAACTTCATCACCAGGTACGAACGTGAGAAAGTAAAAAGGATAAAAAATTAAAACTGTAACCTGACATCCCACCTAAGTCATAAAGCCCGACCTGTCCGAATTGTCCAACCGTCCGACATGTCCGAAACGTCCGACATGTCAGACCAGTCGTACAGGTCCTACAGCTTCTTGGTCCGATACGTCCTATAATGCCTTCTTGCATGTAGGTCTCATTTGCCTATGTGTCCTATTGGTCCTATAGGTCTTATTTGCCTATATGTCCTATACGTCCTATAGGTCCTATTTTGCCTATCCTCTCCTCCCACCTCCCCCCACAAAAAAAAGGGACGAGCCAAACAGCCCGTCCCAAATCAAATCTAATTCTTATGCCTTCTGTGCCTTTTCGTGGCTAATCTTTTTTTTGCGCCTTCTGCGCCTCTTTGCGGCTAATCATGCTTTT
>JAKFFN010000220.1:0-2236 GCA_036675025.1 Candidatus Sumerlaeales bacterium
TGGTCGGCACGGCCGTGACGGTCGAAGCCATAGACGCCTCCGGCAAATTTCTCGGTGGCGTCATCATAGGTGATCCAGCGCGCCGGACTTTCAAACTGAATATATTTGAATATGGCACGCTTATCGATGCGGCCCATAATGTAATCTTTTAAAACTTCGCGCGGGGGATAAGAAGGAATCGATCGATCGAAGTGGTCATCAAAAGAATAGTCTGCGAATTCCAAGCATTCCTTAGGTCCGTTGGACCACAAATAACGATACATACTGCCATGTACCGGCTCTCCGTTTTTATCTAAACCTGTTCGCCACGTGTAATTCCACATTCCGCCGATATCATTTTGTTTTTCATAACAGACAATTTCAGGTAGATTTTTCTCGCCTGCAGACTCAGCAGCCAGGAATGCTCTTAATTGGGCTAAACCACTGGGACCAGCGCCTAAAATTGCTATTCTTTTTTTACTTAACACTTGCTCCAAAATAGAACCATAATCAAGCAACTTAACAGAAGTTGGTGAAAAATGTCAATTTTGGACGGTATGAAGGGACGGAAGTCCGTTGCGGCATCCAGGCTCAAGAGGCTCCGCGAGATCCTGACAAAACGTTACTATGTGCACACGATATTCTACGCAGCCGACGCCTGCTCCGTTATGAAACCCAGAAAACTGTGCGCCGCGCTGGCGCTTGCCATCTCCCCCCTGTCGGTCTACGCCCTGGAGGACAGACCAGTGGAGAATGCGGCGGGGCGCAGCATTTTTGTCGCGCGGTTTTTCGAGATTGGCGACGGCTCATTTGACGGTGACAAAACGTCGTTCTGGAGCTGGCAGGGTTATCAGGCCTACAAAGACCAAGTTGTCGATGGCCTGGGCTATTGGGCAGAAATTCTGCAGCCCCAGGGCACTAATCACGCGACCGTCGTGAATATTGGTACCGTGGATATGCCGGGCAATGCCTACGGGGGGTCACCGGGAGCAAGCGGCGGCCAAAGTGCGTTAACGCAAATGCAGCAGAACATTTTCGGACTGTCGCCTGCCACGGGCACGCTGCCTTTGGGCGGGCACGGTTTTTTTGGCTTGGGCCAAGACGACTACGCGCTGGAACCGGCGTTCACGCAAACGCCACTGACCGGTAAAGACAGTGTATTCCTGACGACCATACACGAAGTGGCCCATGGGCTGGGCGTTGCCAGCAGCGTGGAAGACAGGGGAGCTCTAGATGTCTTTGAGCCGTATTTCGAAAGCCGCCTGAACAGTTGGTCCCAACTGCTGATCGACGATAACGGCAACCCCGCGCGCGCGGGCCAGAAGATTCTTTGCAATGGCTGTAACAACTCGTACGATTCCGCTGCGTTCGATGTTCGCCTGGACCAGGCGATTCTGGTCGGCCCCAACATCAAGGAGGTGCTGGCCGGCGGCCTGCGTGGTGTGCCCGTAAAAATACTGGACGGCGATGGCGAGGTAGACTCTAACTACATGAGCCATATCGAGCTTCGAAACAGTGTCATGAGCCACCAGGATTACCGTAACTATACGGGCTTCATGGAAGCTGAACTGGCTGTGCTGCAAGATCTGGGTTACACAATTGACCGGGCGAATTTTTTCGGACGTTCGGTCTACGGCGACGGCCTTGACTTGGTTAACACACAAGGTTTTTTTGGACGTAATGCCGCCGGCACACAGTATCTTCCCGGTCAGTACAACCAGGCTACGCTGGGCTTGGGCCTGCATATTTACGGCAGCAACAACCGTATCCGGCAAGCGGTTGATCTGCTGTCGGTCGGGTCGGGTGCTGCGGGTATACGGGTCGACGGCGAGAACAATACAATTATCGTTGACCCCGGCGTCAAAATTCACGCGAATGGCTTGAACGGACAAGGCATACAGTTTGCCTACGGTCGCCGGCACACGCTGGTTCACCGAGGCGACATCCAGGCTACCGGCTCACAGGGTGTGGGCCTGCGTTTTGACTTTGGCACCAATGCGCTCGGCAGCGCAGTTGAGAATCGTGGCTCGTACATACGCAGCGTCAATGGCGTCAATCAACCATTACTGCCCGAGCTTGACGGCCCGCTGGTTCAGCAAGCCGACATTACCGGCCGAGTCGCAGGCCGGCAGGCGGCCATTCTTATTTCCGACAATGCCTACGTCGGCCGCATCAACCTGATGCAAGGCGCCCGCATTGAAGGCGATATTATTTCCCATTATGCGCAACGCGACGACAGTAACCAGCTGCGCCTGAC
>JAKFFN010000171.1:0-2222 GCA_036675025.1 Candidatus Sumerlaeales bacterium
ACTTCTGTAGCCGTCACCCGCGCGTTCAGATGGTCCGCCGCAAGCGTCACCGCGATCGCGCCGCTGCCTACGCCAAATTCCAGCAAACGCAACTCCGGTTCATCCCGAAACCGTGCCTGCAGTTCTTTCGCGGCCTCTTCTACCAGCACTTCCGTATCCGGCCGCGGCACTAGCACTCCGGGCCCCACTTTGAAGTTTCGACCGGCAAACTCCCGGCGACCCAGTATATACGCCACCGGCTCCCGGGCACCCCGCCGCCGCACCATTTCCCGGGCTCGCGTCAGTTCTGTTTCGTTTAGCGGGCGGTCGAGATTCATGTACAGCCGCAGGCGGTCGTAGCCCAGCACCTCGGCCAGCAGCACCTCGGCATCAAGTCGGGCGGTATCAATGCCCTTGCCAGCAAAAAACGCGGTCGTTTTCTCCAGGATTTCGCGGGCGGTTGTCAGATTTGATGTAGACACGAACGCCGTTACCGCTTGTGCCGCTGCCGCACTCAAGGAAAGTTTCACCGGTCAGCCAAAAACCTTGCCATGGCACACCGCCATAGCCAAGGGTCAGCCTCATGAAGCTCATTCCTGTTACCGTTATGGCCTTTGGGCTCGCCTCGGCCGCCATGGCCGCCGAAGTTAAAGAGGTTACCGGGCAGTCGGCTCTGCTTACTTTTGATGCCCCCGCAACCCGTACCCTCCACTACCACGCCGCAGCTACCTCCAGCCCCGGCCATGTCCTCACTGATGTGCAGGAGCAGACCTATAACCTGATCAATCTCGAGCCGGAGACGGCATACGAAATTCAATTTGCCCCTTATGATGCCGCCGAGGCTACTCAGACCCTCCACGTAAAAACCACCACCGCTGCGCCCGTAAAGGCAGCCGGCATATCCGCCGGGCCCTTTCGTAAGCTTTCCACATTCCCCGATAATGTCTGGTACCCGACCATCGAGTACCACGACGGCAAACTCTGGCTGATAGAATCCTACAAAGGACAGCTTCACCTTTCCTCCATGGACCCCGCCACCAGCAAGGTTCTCTCATCCATTGTCATCGTTGACCAGCCGCATGCCGGCCGCGAGACATACCTGGGTATCATGGACAGCACCATCCATGACGGCAAGCTGTGGACCGCCTGCCTGGACGTATGGCTGGAGAACAACAAACGCCGGACCGACATTGTAATGCGCGAGTTCGACGGCCAGAAGTTCGGCGAACCCATTGTCTTTGAAGACTGCCCAACCGATTACCCCTACGGCCCGTCTATCAGTCCGTTTGGTGACAAGCTGGTGCTGATCTTCTCAGACCTCATCCTGTGGGAAAACGACAAGAACCGCGAGCCGCTTTATTACGCCACGTTTGATGGAAAATCGTTTGCACCTGCCCGTAAAATCTTCGACGAGGGCCGCAACCGCTACGCTAAGGGCGTGCAGATGGGCAACCGGTTCATCATGGCGTGGAAATCCAACGCAGACTGGTGGGAAGAGCACGGGTACAAGTACCATGACATAACCATGGGAGCCCTGGATCCGGAAAGCGGCGACCTTGAAATCATCCCGGCGGTGGTGGACCGGAAATACAACTCTTCGCCAGACCTCACGCTTGTCAGCCCGGGTCACGCTATTATGGTATTCGGTAAGTTCGAGCACGAGTACAATCGCGCTGACCCTGCGTACAACCACGGCGCCTATATTGGTGATATCCTGCTCGAGCGGCCGGCAGAGTAATGCAAAGAAGCACCCGTTTCCGGCTGATCTGGCACGCCCATCGCATAGGCGGGCGGATTATGTTACTCTGCCCTTGCACGCTCATTTTCTCAGAGGTAACGCCTGGAGTATGAGCCGTTACCGCATCCTCCGACTCATTACATGGCTGCCCCAGGGCGGCATCGAGCGCAAGATTGTCGCCGTGCTGCCGAAGCTCAATCGCGATCTTTTTGACGTGCACCTGTGCTGCATCCGCGAGCGCGGACCGCTGGCTGATTCTCTCGAAGCCGCTGGTGTGCCGGTGCACCTGGTGCCATTCAAGAGCCGGCTTGATCCCCTGGGCCTGCTGCGTCTGCGCCGGCTCACCAGAAAGCTGAAAATCGACCTCATTCACAGCCACATGTACCGCGCCAACACACCGGCCACGGCCCTGAAAATGGCAGACCAGAAGCTGGCAGTCGTTGGCCACTACCATAACGTGGATACGTGGGAGAGCAAGCGCCAGCTGAAGATGGACCGCTTTATG
>JAKFFN010000235.1:0-2220 GCA_036675025.1 Candidatus Sumerlaeales bacterium
GGTCTGGAAAGGCCGACCACAGAGGGTAACAGTCCCGTACGCAAAATGCAGCTTCAGCCAGACGGATCCCGAGTACCGCGGGGCACGTGAAACCCCGTGGGAATCCGGCAGGACCATCTGCCAAGGCTAAATACTTCCTAGCGACCGATAGTGAAGCAGTACCGTGAGGGAAAGGTGAAAAGCACCCCGGTGAGGGGAGTGAAATAGTACCTGAAACCGTGTGTTTACAAGCCGTTAGAGTGCGCAAGCACGATAGCGTGCCTTTTGGAGAATGAGCCAGCGAGTTAATCTTCGTGGCAAGCTTAAGGGAGTGACACCCGGAGGCGAAGCGAAAGCGAGTCTGAATAGGGCGCGAAGTCGCGGGGATTAGACACGAAACCAGGTGAGCTAACCATGGTCAGGGTGAAAGTCCGGTAACACGGACGGGAGGCCCGAACTCACGACTGTTGCAAAAGTCGGGGATGAACTGTGGTTAGGGGTGAAATGCCAAACGAACTTGGAGATAGCTTGTTCTCCCCGAAATAGCTTTAGGGCTAGCGTTCCAGAAGAGAGTGCCGGAGGTAGAGCACTGGATGGGCTAGGGGGCGTCCAGCTTACTGAACCCAACCAAACTCCGAATGCCGGACACTTACATGGGGCAGTCGGGCTGCGTGAGATGAGTTTCGCAGTCGAGAGGGAAAGAACCCAGATCCACCGCTAAGGTCCTGAAGTGCATGCTAAGTGGGAAACGATGTGACCGTGTTCAGACAGCCAGAAGGTTGGCTTAGAAGCAGCCACCCTTTAAAGAGTGCGTAACAGCTCACTGGTCAAACGCGGTTGCGCGGAAAATATAACGGGGCTCAAGCATGCCACCGAAGCGAGGAATGTAGTCCGCAAGGGCTATCATGGTAGGGGAGCGTTCTGCAGGCGGTGAAGGTATCCTGGAAGGGGTGCTGGAGCGTGCAGGAGTGAGAATGCAGGCATGAGTAGCGAGAACACTGTGAGAACCAGTGTCGCCGAACCTCTAAGGTTTCCGACGGAAGGTCAGTCCGCGTCGGGTTAGTCGGGCCTAAGCCGAGGCTGAGAAGCGTAGGCGATGGACAAACGGTTAATATTCCGTTACCGGTTATGGGGGTGTACATTCGGTCGAGGAAAGCGCAGCTGTCGCAGTGGATGACAGTGCAAGTGGTTAACAACCATGATGCCGGGCGCAAGCCAGGAGTGCGTGGCACCGAGATCCAAGAAAAGATGTGCACTATCGAAATAGCCGCCCGTACCACAAACCGACACAGGTAGAGGGGTAGAGAATACCAAGGCGAACGGGAGAACCCTCGTTAAGGAATTAGGCAAAATGGCCCCGTAACTTCGGGAGAAGGGGCGCCTGGGAGACCAGGCCGCAGTGAAGAGGCTCTGCCGACTGTTTACCAAAAACACAGGTCTGTGCGAACGCGGAAGCGGACGTATACGGGCTGACGCCTGCCCAGTGCCGGAAGGTTAAGAGGAGGGGTGCAAGCTCTGAATCGAAGCCCCGGTGAACGGCGGCTGTAACTATAACAGTCCTAAGGTAGCGAAATTCCTTGTCGGGTAAGTTCCGACCCGCACGAAAGGCGTAACGAGTGGAGCACTGTCTCAACGAGGGACCCGGCGAAATTGAAGTACGTGTAAAGATGCGCGTTACCCGCAGCAGGACAAAAAGACCCTGTGGAGCTTTACTGTAGTTTGCCATTGCGCTAGGACGTTGACTGTGTAGGGTAGCTGGGAGGCAAAGAAGCCTGTGCGCTAGCATGGGTGGAGCCAGCGATGAAACACCAGCCTGTGAACGTTTTGGCCCTAACCGGCGTGTAACAGCACGCGGGACAGTGGCAGATGGGCAGTTTGACTGGGGCGGTCGCCTCCGAAAGGATAACGGAGGCGCTCAAAGGTTGGCTCAGGCGGAATGGAAACCCGCCATAGAGTGTAAAGGCACAAGCCAGCTTGACTGCAAGGCCAACGCGCCGAGCAGAGACGAAAGTCGGACTTAGTGATCCCACGGCGCTGAGTGGAAGGGCCGTGGCTTACCGGATAAAAGCTACCCCGGGGATAACAGGCTAGTCTTGTCCAAGAGTTCACATCGACGACAAGGCTCGGCACCTCGATGTCGGCTCATCGCATCCTGGGGCTGGATAAGGTCCCAAGGGTTGGGCTGTTCGCCCATTAAAGCGGTACGTGAGCTGGGTTCAGACCGTCGTGAGACAGGTCGGT
>JAKFFN010000143.1:0-2212 GCA_036675025.1 Candidatus Sumerlaeales bacterium
GTGCACGACGGCGATCCGGCCCGCCTTGCCGGCGGCGTCCTTGCCGGGGCCGTGGCTGAAGTGGGGATGCGCGTTGTGCACCGCCGGCGCGCCATGGGTGGCCCAGCGGGTGTGCGCGATGCCGGTGGTGCCGGTAACGCGCTCCTGCTGCACCTGCTCCAGCAGCTTGGCCACCCGATCGGTGCTGCGGGCGCGCTTGAGGCCATCCGAGTAGACCGCCACACCGCAGGAGTCGTAGCCGCGGTATTCCAGCCGCTGCAGGCCCTGCACCAGGATCGGAACGATATCGCGCGTGGAAACGGCGCCGACAATGCCACACATGGAACACCTCCCTGTCGAAGGGTGCGACTGTAGGGTCTCGCTGTCGAAATATGCTATCTATTTGGCTCCAGCATCGAAAGACTATTTCATAAACGCTGGAAATGGCAATATAATTTCAGATACTAAACAGATCTGGAATGAATGATTACTCTCGACCAGATAGACATGGCTCTTTTGGACCAGCTCCAGACGGATGCCTCGCTGAACAACCAGGAGCTGGCGGAGCGCGTCCACGTGTCACCGCCCACCTGCCTGCGCCGGGTGAAGCGGCTCCGGGACGCCGGGCTGATCGAGCGGCAGGTGGCGATCCTCGACTGGAACCGGCTCGCACCGGAGCTCGGCCACGGACTGCAGGCGGTGGTGGAGATCACGCTGGACCGCCAGGGCGACGACCATCAGCGCGCGTTCGAGGAGCGGGTGGTGCGCGACAGCGCGGTGCAGCAGTGCTACCGCGTCTCGCCCGGCCCCGATTTCATCCTGATCGTGCAGACCCGCGACATGCCTGATTACCTGGCGCTCACGCAGCGGCTGTTCACGAGCGACGCGAACGTGCGCAACGTCAAGACCTTCTTTTCGGTGCGGCGCACGAAGTTCGATCCACGGGTGCCGCTGCGGTCGGCAGGAGGCTGAACCATTAATTCAAACTGTTTTACCGTATTAGCATGCTGCCTGTTGGATGTTCCTACACAATCGGATCCTGTATCTCCTCCACCTATCACGATAACATCCTTGTCTGTCGCAAGTATTTTTTTATCCGTAAAGGAAATATGACTGACGGTTTTGTTCTGCTGTTTAAGAAAATCCATGGCAAAATGAATTCCTTTAAGTTCCCGTCCAGGGATATTGAGGTCGCGGGGAATTGTTGACCCGGCAGCCAGAATAACTGCATCATGCTCGTCAATAAATTGCTTCATTTCACCATTTGCACCCACTTCAACATTACAGATGAAACTAATACCTTCTTCCTCCATAACCTGCAGGCGGCGGTCAATAACCGACTTTTCAAGCTTAAAATCCGGGATACCATAGCGAAGCAAACCTCCTGGAAGGTCATCGCGCTCATATACCGTTACCGAGTGACCTGCTTTATTCAGCTGGGCAGCTGCTGCTAATCCAGCAGGGCCTGAACCTACTACTGCAACATTTTTTCCTGATCTTAATATCGGCTTATTCGGTTTGACGTATCCTTTGGCATAGGCGATCTCGATAATATGTTTTTCAATTTCCTCGATAGTTACAGGGGGCTTATTGATGCCCAGCACACATGCGGCCTCGCAGGGCGCCGGACAAATACGACCCGTAAATTCAGGGAAATTGTTTGTAGATGCCAGAATAAGATATGCTTCTTCCCATCTCCCCTGGTAAACAGCATCATTAAACTCGGGAATTACATTCCCCAGCGGACAGCCCGAATGGCAGAACGGAATCCCGCAATTCATACACCTGGCAGCCTGTTCATTTAGTTTTTCCGGCGGATATTCAACAACAAATTCATTATAATTTTCTACCCGCTCTGCAGGAGCAATTTTCTTAGGAAGCTCCCTGTCATACTCTTTAAATCCTGTTACTTTTCCCATTATCCTGCAGATTGCTGTACCTTTTGATTTTGTAAAACTCTTTTGTATTCCTTTGGAAATACCTTAATAAAACACATTGACTGTTGTTCCCAGTCGTCAAGTATATATTTTGCTACCTGGCTTTGCGTTAACTGGACATGCTTGTTCAGTAATGTGCGGATCTCATCTTCGTCCTGAGCCTATAATGGATCCAGATCAACCATTTCCGCATTGCAGTTCCTGATGAAGGAATTATCCGGATCATAAACCCATGCTATTCCTCCGCTCATACCTGCAGCGAAGTTCCTCCCCGTTTTGCCCAGTATCAAAGCCCG
>JAKFFN010000298.1:0-57354 GCA_036675025.1 Candidatus Sumerlaeales bacterium
GCCGCATCCACATCCACAGCACCACAAGAACTGGCGCGGTAAACTGAATCAGGTCGGCCAGGGCGGCATTCATCTGCCCGATTGCGTGATAAAGGAAAAAATTCGCACCGGCAATGCCCACCAAGCCGAGCACAGCGAAATAGGGAAGTTCGCGCAAAGGGACGCGGAATTGCTTTCGCGCAAAGACGGCCATGCCCAGAGCCAGGATAGCCCAGGCAAAGCTAACCCGCGTCTGCGAAAGCAGCGCGGCGTCCACCTGTCCTGTGGTTATCAGATGCCGGGCCCAGGTGGCTGAGAGGCCCCAGCAGACGGCGGCGGCCAGTATAAAGGAGTAACCGATGATCATTTGCGTGGTCTTAAATAAAAAAACGGCGGAAATCCCGGGGGATTACCGCCGTTTAATTCGTCAGGCTTCCAAGAAAGCCCGGCAGATGTTAAAGCTTTTCCTTAACGGAAGGCGCAGGCTTAAAGCCAATGGTCTTGCTGGCTTTAATCTTGATGGGCTCACCCGTTTTAGGGTTACGGCCAGTTTTGGCAGCGCGAGTGCGGACAGTGAAAGTTCCGAAACCCGGAACAGCAAACCGCTTTTCCTTTTTGATAACCTTAACCATTTCCTCGAAGGCGGTGTCGATTACCTCACGGATAGCCGTTTTGCTGATCTCGTGCTTCTCAGCTTTTTTTGCCACGACATCGATGAACTCTTGTTTCGTCATGGTGTTCTCCTTTCCTCAAAATAAACATTGTGCAGCATTTACAGCAAACCTCTGATTCAGCCGCGGTGAATTTCATGGCAGGTTGTAGCGGTCAACTGAAAAGTACGTAAATCTAACGGATAATCGTAATATGAGCCAAAAGAATAGGGGTCGCGAGCGACTTGACGTGTTGCTGGTGTCTCGCGGAATGGCAGAGAGTCGAGAACAGGCGAAACGCCTTATCCTGGCCGGAGTAGTCCAGGTTGCAGGAATTGCATTGCCCAAACCGGGGCAGCTTGTAGACAGTGCAATAGACATCATACTGAAGCAAGGCGAGAAATATGTCAGCCGCGGGGGCCTGAAACTGGAAGAGGCTCTGCGGTCATTTTTGATTAATCTCGACGGCCGCGTTTGCGCAGACATTGGCGCCAGTACAGGTGGTTTTACAGATTGTATGCTGCAGCACGGCGCCGCAAAAGTTTATGCAGTGGACGTGGGGGCATCGCAGATGCATGAGCGCTTACAGCGTGATCCGAGGGTAACCCTGGTGGAGCATACAAATGCAAAAGACTTGGATCCCCATGTCTTTCCTGAGCGTCCGGACTTTGCGGCTGTGGATGTTTCCTTTATTTCCATATTGCGCGTAACTGCTTCTTTATCAAAGGTTATCGCCCAGGGGGCAGAGGCTGTATTTCTTGTAAAACCGCAGTTTGAAGCTGGTCGAGAAGAGGTTTCGCGCGGACGTGGCGTAATTAAAGACCCAGATGTCCATCGAGTGGTATTGCAAAAGGTGATAGAGGGATTGCTGGAGCAGGGGTGGCAACCGGAGAAACTGGTACCGTCTCCAATTAAAGGCGGGTCTGGTAACATTGAGTTTCTGTGCTTTTGCCGACTTGGCAGTGAGTCTTCAGGTAAACATGGAATTGATATTGACGAAGCAGTCCGATCTGCCGGAGCAAATCTGCAATGACCGTTGCAGTATCACAGGAAAATACGTCTGCCGGCCGCGAAAAGATTGCCATTCTGGCCAATCTTGAGAAAGCGGGCGTAACCGGTCTGCATGCAGATATCTGTGCCTGGGCAGACAGACAGGGCTACGATGTCGTTTCGAACCTGACTGAGACATCAGCGAGGTCAGAACATCTAAATCCGTTCGGAACCTTAACCACGCAGGAGTTGCAAAATCATCTGTCCCAGGCAAAGATGCTGGTAACTCTTGGTGGTGACGGTACTTTGCTTTACGCTGCGCAGCTGATCACGGCCGCCCAGATTCCGGTGCTTTCGGTTAACCTTGGAAGCCTTGGATTTCATACGCAAGTAAGCCCGCATAACCTTCAGGAATGCCTGGATTTTGTGGCAGGTGGCAATTACCAGGTAGAAAAGCGTATGGTGCTGCAGGCTCGTCTGATTGCCGACGGCAGAGAGACGCATAGCATTCTGGCGCTAAATGATGTCGTAGTTTCCAAAAGCGCGTGGGGCCATGTAGTAAGCTTGCGGATCAGCGTGGATGGAGAGATTCTTACAGATATTTCGGCAGATGCCATGATAATTTCGTCTCCGACAGGCTCTTCTGCCTATAACTACGCTGCCCGAGGTCCTGTCCTGTATCCGAGCATGGATGCAATCATCTTAAACGCGCTTTGTGCTCACCGGATGAGAGTTTCGCCGCTGGTCATTCCCGGCAACTCTACCGTAGAGGTAAAGCTGAGATCACGCAGGGCCGGCGATTCTGCACAGGTATTAATCGATGGGCAGCCATGGCAGGCCATCGGGGATGAGGAAATCCTAAAGATTTCAAGGGCGCCAATGTACCTGCCCTTGATTGTATTCGAAAATGATTTCTATGGTAAACTGCGTGACAAACTGCGCTGGGGAGGCTTATTCTGAGTAGGTTCCTGTTTCTTTTTCCCGTATTCCTGGTGGCTGCGGAACCGGCGCTGGCTGAAGTTGAAACCACAAACACAACAGCGGGTGTAACTATTAGTAACGAGCTAACAACAGGAGTTGTAAGCTCTGATTCTCAAACCACTACGTCTTCTGGCGATGCGGCAACAACTGCTGCCGAGGCAGTTACTAAACCCGTAGATGGAGTGTTCAGGTTCCCGGTTGGCAGTGAATGGGAACAGCGCCTGCAGGCGACTGGCGTATGGCCAGGTTCCATGTGGGCCCAGAAAACGGGTGTCACAACGCCGGAAGAAGCCGACCAATTGACGGCGAGACGCCACTACTTTATGGGCTGGTACCATCTGGAAGTTGGACAGGCGGGCCGGGCAATTGAGCAGTTTACTGAAGCCTTGAAGTATGATCCCGAGAATTCCCATATTATGCTGGATACTGCCCGTGCACGACTTGCGGTGCGGGAGATTCTTGAGGCGCGGGAACTGGTCCAGAAAGTCCTCGACCGCGAGACGACGAATGTGGAAGCACTGCGCTTACAGGCTGAAACCTATCTTATGGGCGCGGACGCAGCACAGGGGGATGAAAAAGAAACGCTGCTTAAAAGCGCAATTGAATCGCTCGAGAAGGCGCGAGAAATCCAGCCAAAGCACCTGGAAGTACTACGGGGGCTGGCCAAGGCGTATGTACAGCAGCAGGATGTAGAAAAGGTTATTGCAGCCTATCGCGATATTGTCGCGGTGGACCCGAGAGATACGTACTCCCTTCTGATATTGGCACAGGTGCTCTCCCGTATGGATCGGCCAGAGGAAGCTATCAGCTATTATCGGAAAGTTATTGATCAGCGGCCGGGTTTTATCGGCGGCTACATTTACCTGGGCCAGTTATATGAGCGGCTGAAAAAATATGGGGATGCCATCGACTTGTACAAGCAGGCCTTGTTAGTCGATCCGCGAAACGTGGATGTTCTGCAAAGATTCGAGGAGATTCTTCGGCAGATTCACGGTGCATCTAATACAGAGCGTGTCATAGCCGAGTATAAGAAATTTGCAGACGAGTATCCTGCTAATACGGAACTGCGCCGCATCCTGGCCGAGCGTCTGCAAGCAGCCGAACAGTTGCCCGCGGCGGCCGAGCAGTATGAAAAGATGCTGGGTATTGATCCGGAAAATGTCGAAGCCCTGATGGCGCTCGGCAAAATTTATGCTGAGCAAAAAGACTTCGACAAAGCTTCACAGTACCTGATGAAAGCCGTTGAAATTAATCCGGAGAAACTGGACCTTTATGATGTAATCGCAGGGACATTCCTGGCTCGCGAAAATACTGCGGATGCAATTGCACTTTACCGGAAAGCCATATCTTCAAACCCCAATGCAGAAAAACTCTATATCAGCCTTGCTGCGCTGCTTGAAGATGACGATATGACTACTGAGGCCATTAATGTAATGGAGCAGGCAGTTGATAAAGTGGGCGAAAAACCGGAGTTGCTGGCAGTGCTGGGCAAGTTCTATCGGCAGACGGATAAGACTGAGCTAGCCGAGAAGACTCTGCGGAAGGCTTACAACATGGAGCCAGACAACCTGCCGCTTTTTGGTGAGATGATTTCACTTTACCTGGAAGAAGGAAACACGACCGCAGCAGCCGAAATTACGTCAAAAACAGCCTCCGGAACCGGGGCTGCAAAAGACGTGGTTCTAAGCGTGGCCGCCGAGTTTTACTTTAATTCGGGCCGGTTTGAGAAGGCGATGGAGCTGTATCTCCTGGCACTGGAAGAAAATCCGACAAAGCTGGACTATCTTGCCAGATTGGTCGGGATTGCAAATCGCCAGAAGCTGTTTGATCGCAGCCTTAGCTACGTTGAAAAATATGGACCGCGGATAAAAGATGAAGAGAAGGTACAGCAGCTGAAGGCTGAGGTGCTGATCGCTGCCGATAAATATGACGAAGCCATTGCCATCTATCAGAGTCTTCTGCGCGAAAATCCGCTGGACCTTAGCTACTACCAGTTCCTTGTCGACGCTTTCAATGATGCAGATCGCTACGCTGACGCTATCAAAACTGTTAAGACGGCGGAAGATAAATTCGGCAAGAGTGATCCGGAAGCCGTGCTGATGATGGCGGGAATGGTTCACTACAAGCATAAGAAATTCGCCGAAGCACAAAAGGCTTTCCAAGAGCTAATCAGGAAAACTGATGGCAAGAACGATGACGCCTACTACTTCCTTGGGTCTGTTTACCTTGATCAAAAAAAGTACGAAGAAGCGGAAAAGCAGTTCCGAAAAGCCATTGAGATCAACCCGAATTCTGCAAATGCGCTGAACGCATTAGGCTATATGTTTGCTGAGCGGGGTGTAAATCTTCCGGAAGCCAAGGAGCTTATCTCACAGGCCCTGGAGATCAATCCGTCGGCGCCGCACATCCTCGATAGTATGGGATGGGTGCTCTTTAAAACTGGCGACCTTACCGGCGCAGAAGATTACATCCAGAGGGCAGCCAGGCATTATGAGGATGCGGAGATCTTTACCCATCTTGGTGATATTTATCTTGAGCAGGGTAAGCGGGAACTGGCTCGTGAAATGTATCAGCGGGTGCTGGAGCTAGAACCAGACAGAAAAGAAGTGCGTACCAAACTGCAGAGCCTGGGGAACAATGGCGCGCAGTAAGCCGAAGCGAAAGCAAGTATCTGGCGCCGGTGCTGCAGGAGCCATAACGGCTTCAGCTTCGAACAGCAAGCTGAGCTTTCGCGGCTATTTTGTTCTCAATGCGATATTTTCCAGCTTTTGCATTCTGCAGCTCATACTGGTGCGGCTCCTGTTGCGCGATTTTGCCGGACTTTATTTCTTTTTTATATTCCTGATGGTGTCATTTCTGGTCGTTTCGCTGTTTGATTACTTTGCAGAGAAAACCGGTCTGGGCGATCAGATAGAGGGCAGTAGCGTACCAGTTAATGAACATCCCTGATCTCCGCGTTAGTCCATCACAACGATTTGACGCCATAGTTTACCCTGCAGACCGGCCATTGCACGGTACGATTGTGGCACAGCCTTCCAAGAATTATACTACCCGCTACTTACTAGCGGCTGCCCTTGCCGACGGTGTCAGCATCGTACGAAATTGCGCTACCAGTGCTGATTCCGCGGCCCTCCAGCGGTGCCTGATACAAATGGGTGCGACGATCGAGCAGTTGCCAGGGAACCCTGGCGAAGGTGTTGATTTGCGCATTACTGGCGTGGCTGGAAAACCGCAACTCGTTGATTCCAGTCCAATAAACCCCGGAAATGCCGGGGCCGTATTGCGTTTTCTGCTGGGTGTGGCAGCATTGCTCCCGGAAGTCACGTTCGTAACTGATCACCATGAATCTCTTGGCAAGCGGCCAAACCAGGACCTGCTGAATGCGCTCGAACAGCTTGGTTGCGATGTTCAGTCGAATGATGGGAAGCTACCAATCACACTGAAGGGTGGCAGTCTTCAGGGCGGCAAGATAACTATCGATGCTTCGAGAAGCTCTCAGTTTTTGAGCGGCCTTCTTTTCCTCGCTCCTCTTATCGGAAAAGACATTGAGATCCAGGTAATGGGAGAACTGGTGTCAAAAGCTCCGGTTCGCCAGACGCTCGAGGTTTTAAGAGCGGCAGGTATCAATGTGAACGCTGATCCTGACCTTCTGAAGTACAATGTGTCGCCCGGCTCGTATCTGGCAGGCGAGTACCATGTAAACGGCGACTGGCCGGGGTCGGCAGCGCTTCTGGCGGCAGCAGCGGTTACAGATGGCAACATCAAACTGATGCAGTTATGTAACGACGAGCAGGGCGAAAAAGCGTCGGGGGATGTGCTAAAATCCATGGGAGCTGACTTCTCTTATTTGCCTGATGGACGCGGTGTAAGCCTCACTGGCAGTGGAAAGTTGAGCGGCCTTAATTTTGACGGTGACCTGGCGACCGATGCGGTGTTGGCTCTTATGGGAGCTGCCGCGCTAGCTGAAGGAAAAACCCGGTTTTATAATGTGAGCAATCTTCGCATCAAAGAATGCGATAGGATCACTGAACCTATTGCTGAACTTCGTAAACTTGGCGTCCGCTGCTGGGAGGGAAATGAAACCGGCGATGAAGATCCCGATGCTATTGTTATCGAGGGAAACCCTGACGGCTATGAGGGCGGGGTAACAGTCGATGGCCGGGATGACCATCGAGTTATTATGCTTCTTTCAATTGTCGCACTTTGCTGTAAGCAGCCGGTGCGGATATTGCGGGCACACCAGGTAGCAAAATCATACCCCGGATACTTTGTGCATTTGTCACAGCTTGGGGCAAAGGTCGAAACTGAAGGATTATCAGCATGAGAAACTTCTTCCGTGAGCTTGATTCGAATCTGAGCAGCGCCTTGTCGCCGGTTGTAAAGTGGATCATTTATATCTGCGTCGGCATCTATCTCGTCCTGTTGCTGTTGGCACCGTTCTTCAGTGCAGGACCGGGTCTAATGGTGCAGTGGCTGGGCGCCAGTGTGACTGACAGTATACTTAAAGGGCGTATCTGGCAGTTAATCACCTATGCTTTTATGCATGGTGGGTTTGGGCATCTTTTCTTTAACCTGCTGGCGCTGTATTTTTTCGGGCAGCGATTGGAATATCGCTGGGGTTCAGGTCCTTTTGCCCGGTTTTGTATTATCGTTGGTGCGGGTGCCGTGCTTACTCACCTGGCAGTTGTGGGGCTAAGATATGCGGTTGTGGGATCACCCATGAACGATATTATTATCGGTCTCAGTGGCGTAATCTATGGCATCATGATCGCCTGTGCGATGTACTATCCGGACGACATTGTGTACTTCCAGTTCTTCATCCCGATTAAGCTGAAGTACCTTGTGCTAATTATGGGCATACTTACGCTTTTAAGTGCCGGTGGGGGGCTTAATGGCGCGGGTACTGGAGTTGCCCATCTGACCCACCTTGGGGGTCTGCTTTTCGGGTTCCTCTACGTTAAGTTTCCCGCGGGCTTTGAATGGCTCCCAGTGCCGCGTAACCCATTCCGAAAGAAACCAAAGTTTATTGATCCACGCGAGCGGTGGAGAAACTTCCGATGAGAAGATATTTAGTCTTCACCTTCCGATGAATCTTCAGGAATTGTATCGTCGGCTTTCGCTTCGGGGTTCTCGTCCGACTCTTTTTCTTCCTCGGTAAGCGGAACATCTTCGCCGCCGTATTTGGCTTCCAGAGAAGTCGTTGATTCGCCGGACCCGGTGGTCTCAAAATCTTCCAGGCTTAGCGATTCCGTGGTAATCGCATCAATCGGCTCAGGCAAGGCAGGTTTCTGCGGCGTTACGGTACCATCTGACTTCCGGGGCCACCCGTCCAGCTGCAGGGTAGCTCCCTCTTCCAGCATAAAGGGTTCAGCAAAAGTCACAAGGTTTTGCGGTGTGCCATCCTGGGTGATGGTGCTGGCGATGCTGGTAATTGTCGAAGACGTGAAATCGGGATTTACCCGTGTGATCGCAAGAGTCCCGGTAGAATCGTTCTGATGATACTTCAGCCAGCCCCAGAATGCCGGGGTGAAGACCGGAACCTCCATTTCACTGTCTGGCGCGCCGATGGTTTGCGGCTTTAACAGGAGCCGTTTTGCAGGAACATCATGCACTACTCCAGACATCCCGCGCCAGAGCGTCCATGCGGCCATGGCAGAACGATGATACCTGATTTGCGAACGGGCAGCAGTGGGCACCTCGTATCGCAGAGCCTGTTTCCACGGCGCCTTCTGGGCTGCGTATGCCACCTGGAACATGCGAACGTACGGTTCCAGTCCAATTTCGGCTAATCCTGCTGCTAATCCCACCGCGCCTGTGTACGTCTGCAGCGGAGCGGGAAAGGAGAACTTCTCGCTGGTGTCGGCACCTGCTGTATTTACTTCCATGAGCGGAACAGGTTTGGAATCTGCAAAGTTGTTGGCCTGCAGAGTTTCCAGAAATTTAGTTATTTGGTCAGGCTGAAGGGGAGAGGGCAGAGCGGCTTGCCTGGCTGCATATTCTGCAGACAAAAGAGCCGCAAAAGTTGATGTGGTTTCCTGCGACAAGCCCATCACGAAAGGCTGCACAAAGGCTTCTGTTGATGTTGCCGGTTCCTGCAGAAGTATGGGCGTGGCTTTGAGTGCTGTGATAGTGTTCAGGAACGTCATCTCGCCGGCGCCTGTAAAGCTGTTGGTGGAGGTAAATGCGTTAGTACTGTCGGCCACCTGGCCGCTTTCCAGTTGTTGCTTCAGAAAATCCCTGGCTTTCACCATGGCCGGCTTAATTTCGTTAAGAAAATCACGGTCACCTGTTTCACGCCAGTAGGCAGCTACCTGTAAAACCCAGCAGGCCGTCGGGTCCACCCAGTCATTACCTAACAATGTGGGATCAAAGCCCGCCAGTGCTCCGTGGATATTTCCAATGTAACGCGGTATGCGGCCTGTTGCCGTATCCTGAGCGCGCGCGTACAGCCGCAACTCACCTTTTTCCAGCTCGGGATACATGGTTCGCAGGAAGTCGCCTGCGGCCAGGCGTAAGTCGACTGGACCCAGCATGCCTTTCATATCTGCAGGTGCTTCCAGCATGGCGAAGCGCTGATTCTTTAGCAGTACTGTGTTGGATTTGATCGGGAATAACGAATTGAGCGTGTGCGTTTTCAGCCACTGCGGAATACTGGAGCGATCCACCATCTCGTACCACTCGTCGGTGGCTTGCCGCATTTCAAATCGTTTGCTGGCAATATAAGAGGCTACACCGGCAGATGAGCCAAACCGGTCGGCGTAGTTGGGAACCTCTTTGGCTGGAGTGCCGTCAGCTGAATCCAGTGTTATTATCTCCGGCATGTACCAGGAGATAATAAATGGTACCCGGCGAACTTCTTTGGGGGCCAAGTTAAAAGAGACGCATATCGTGGAGGCCGCAGGGCCGGCTTTGGGATCACCTGTTACGGTTGCAGGGGCCGCTGGAATTCGATCCAGTCTTAGTTCCCGAGCAAAAGTTTTCCACCAGGGAATTGATCCGGTTCTGGGATTCCAGTTCAGTTTCCGGGTAATGGATGCACCTTTAATGGGAGTTCCGACAAAATAATCACCGGTAAAGGTCGCCTGTCGGATCTGCTGGTTAAAGTCATTGGTGATCTGGAAGCCGGTTACTGTTGATGTTGCCGCGTCCTGGTGCGTAGAACGTCCAATAAAGCCGTGCTGATCACCAGGCAGAAGGCTGCCGCCGCGGCCGTTTAAATCTTCCCATGACAATGCCACACCCACAGACACGGGGTAAGATTTAGAGTTGGTCAGCGTAACAGATACTATTCCGCCGGGTAGCGACGAATCCTCGATGTTGCCCGGCGAAACCGGCGACCAGGCTTCTACTTTAGCGTCGACGTACATGTCTTTGTCTGAGAATTCCCACCGTGCAAAGGGAAAGCTGCCGGTAAATTCCACTTCTTTATAGGCCGGGTGATTCTTAAATGCCGCCTTCTCACTGGTACCCGAAGGGTTTACCTGCATAATCCTGGCAACGCCAGAACCTGATCGTGCCTTGGCTGCAATGGCGAGGAACGTTCCTTGTGGCCGCAAGACCGGAAGGTCCCAGGAATTGTTTATGGTAACATTCGCAAACTGTCCATTGGGAAGAATTGCGAACTTACCGGTACCGATACCGCCGATGGGTACTCCGCTGTTCCAGGTTTCTGCTGAACCATCAAGCGAAACGGACCCGGTTTCTACGTCGAAAGATGCCTGTTGATCCGCCGGAACGACATCCTCATCGGGCGACCCGCCTGGAGTAATAGTTACGGGTGCGGTAACAAGCCTATCAATGCCATCGCCTGTAACACGGATGTAGTTTACGGCTGCATCGCCTGTAGTACCGACAAAATGGAAGTCAAGAAAGCCGCGGTTAGGAGTAATGGTGAATTTTTTCACTACCGACTTTAGGGGTCCACCAGCTTCTTTGAAGATATCAAAGCTGCTAAGTGCTCGTTTTTCGTTAACGTAGACGTTGAATTCTCGCGCGCCGGTTTTGGTTTTCTCAAGTTCAGCGAAGCCGAGCTCTATCTGAACTGTTTGATCAGTCGGCAGGCCAGTCATAACAATATGAAACTCTTTACCTACTCGTGCTGCCTGCACTGATTTACCGGTCGCCTCGCCGGTTATCACGCGCGTCGTCGACGCGATCTGGGTTTCGCCAACAATATCAACGCCATCTGCGGCTCCCGCCTTTGCAGGTTGCTGGAAAAGAGCGATTAAAATGAACAGCAGGCCGAAGGTGGATCTGCGGGTAGTAAAACTGTATTTAAGAAATGAACTAGGGTTACTCTGGTTTATCGAAATTTCCGCGCTCCACCTCAGCAAGAACGTTCTCCTCTACAAATATAGGTATTGTGCGCTTCATGGCCAGCACCATTGCATCGCTTGGCCGACTGTCGATCCGGACTTTTTCACCATTTGGCGGTTGAAGTTCCAGTGCCCCAAAGAATGTTCCGTTTTCGAGCCGCGTGATCAGAATGCGAATGAATCTAGCTTCAAGTCCGTCGATGGTGTTAAGGATCAAGTCGTGAGTCATTGGGCGGCGGAACACCCCGCCGGGCTGGTTGTGGCTTAATAGCACAGCCTCTTCCAATGCCCTGGCCTCGATGTGGCCAATGAAGATAGGAAACTCACGGGAGCCGCTTTTTTCAGCAAGTACGATAATGGGAAGATCTCTCGGGTCATCCGATGTCTGGATTTCCCGCACTTCCATTTCTATAAAGTTTTCCTTCATTGGGAATCACATCCTTCCACCTGACGCCGCATAAACGGGTTTAAACCAGTAACTGCATGTGGCGCTTGAGTTCTTCAGGTTTGCGGGCGTTGGTAAGCGCTGTATCGCGGCTGATACGGCCGCGTTTGTAGAGATCGGCAATGGCACGATCCATTGTCTGCATGCCCATACCGCCGCTGGCTTCCACCTGGGTGTAAATCTGGTGAGTTTTACCCTCGCGAATCAGGCTGCGTACAGCATCTGTGCCTAGCAAAATTTCTACAGCAATAGTGCGTCCTCGTCCTGAGGCTGTGGACAACAGATTCTGACAAAGGATACCTTCGATAACGCCGGCCAATTGCACACGGACCTGCTCCTGCTGGTGGGGCGGAAAAACGTCGATAACACGGTCAATGGTCTGTGCGACGTCGACAGTGTGAAGGGTGCTGAATACAAGGTGACCCGTCTCGGCGGCGGTTATCGCGGCACTGATAGTTTCCAGGTCGCGCATTTCGCCGACCATGATTACGTCCGGGTCCTGGCGAAGCACATATTTCAGGGCATTGGAGAAAGAGTAGGTGTCTTCATTGACTTCCCTCTGCTCCACCAGTGCCCTCTTGTGTGTGTGCAGGTACTCGATCGGATCTTCTACTGTAATGATGTGACAGTCTCGTTCAGAGTTAATAAGATCCACAATGGCAGCGAGGGTTGTGGATTTACCTGAGCCGGTCGGGCCGGTTACAAGAACGAGGCCGGAAGGGCGCCGGGCGAGCTTTTCACACACGCGCGAAGGAAGGTTGAGTTCTTCGAAGTTTTTGATGTTGGAGTTAATAGCGCGGAATGCTGCGGCTACGCTGCCCCGTTGAAAATGGACATTTACACGAAAGCGGCTGATGCTGGAAATACTGAGGGAGAAATCCAGTTCTTTTGTGTCTTCAAATTTCTGCTTTTGGAGGTCAGTAAGTATGCCATACACGAGGCGCCGCGTATCTGCAGGCGATAAAGGCGCAGCATCGACGTTTACAAGCCGGCCGTCTATCCGCAGAACAGGTGGGCGACCTGCTGCAATATGGAGGTCTGAAGCATTACGTTCTATTGTCAGGCGCAGCAGTTCCGAAATTTCCAAGGGAGTCTCCCTGCTATCATGATGTCGTTAGATAAGCTACTCTCCTGCAATGAAGCATCAGGATCAAGCTTTCAACTGATTTAGAACGTGTTAGATAATATATTATATCTCGAGCACAACCGGGAGAATGACTGGGAACCGTCCGGTCTCGTTCTTGATGAACTTTTTGAGAGCCTTGCGGACTTCGGCCTTAACCACCGCCCATTCTTCCTTACTTTCCTTTTCGCAATTCTCAAAGGCCTCAAGTACTACGTCTTTGCAGCGTTCAAAAAAGCTTTCGTTCTCGTCCATATACAAGAAGCCGCGACTCACAATATCGGGTCCTGCCACCAGTTGGACTGATGCCTTCTCGATCACCAGCATCACAATAACCATTCCGTCTTCAGCCAGGTGCCGGCGGTCTCTCAGAACGACTTCGTCAATGTTTCCGATATCACGGCCGTCAACCAGGACACGGCTGACATGGATGCGTTCACCCCGCGCAGCGCCATCAGAATCCATCTCGATCACATCGCCGTTTTGCAGAATGAAGACTTTTTCCGGATCAATGCCCATTTCCACGGCAAGATGTTTGTGCTCAATCAGGTGGCGAAACTCACCGTGGATGGGGATCAGGTATTTGGGGCGACATAGCGCGATCATCTGGCGCATTTCTTCGCGAGCGGCGTGACCGGAGACGTGAACGCCAGCAACATCTGCGTAATAAACCTCAGCACCTCGCCGGAAGAAGTGGTTAATCATGCGGTAAATGGCGGTTTCATTGCCTGGGATAATGCGGCTTGAAAGAATAACCCGGTCGCCGGGCTTCACTTTTACGTCTTTGTGCTCATCCAGCGAAAGCCGGCTGAGGGCGCTCATGGGTTCACCCTGGCTGCCGGTAGTCAGGACGATGCGTTTCTCCGGGGGCACCCTGCGCATATCACGGAAATCATAGATCAGGTCAGGGGGATAATAGAGCGCGCCCACTTCACCCCCGATGCGGATATTCCTGATCATATTAAGACCTGAGACGAACACCTTCTTTTTGTGCTTACATGCCAGGTTCAGGACTGCCTGTATCCGATGCAGTGAGGACGAGAAACAGGCAAAGATGATCGAGCGAGGCGCTTCAGCAAAAATGCGGTCAATGGGTTCAATGACTTCGCGCTCGCTGCGGGAAAAGCCCTCCCGTTCCACGTTGGTGGAATCTGCTAACAGGGCAAGTACACCTTTATCACCATACTGGGCAAAGGCACCGTAGTCGAAAGGTTTGCCATCCATAGGCGTCGGATCAATTTTGTAATCACCAGTGTGGATAATTACGCCGAACGGCAGCCGAATGGCCACAGCGACAGCATCTGGAATGCTGTGAGTGACATGGATAAACTCAAAATCAACATCGCCGATGCGTGTGACCTGCCGAGGCTTTATGGTTATCAGTTCGACTTCAGTATCAAGTTTCCACTCTTTCAGGCGCTCGCGCACCATTGCGCATGTTAGAGCGGTGCCATAAAGCGGTACCCGGATTTGTCCGAGTATGTACGGAAGAGCACCAATGTGATCATCATGAGCATGAGTAAGAATAATACCTTTAAAGCGGCTGCGATTTTCCAGGATGTAACCAATATCAGGTATAACAAGGTCGACCCCGAGCAACTCCTCCTCCGGAAATGTCATGCCGCAGTCGATAGCGAACATATCATTGCCGTACTCGAAGACCATCATGTTCATGCCGATTTCGCCGACACCACCTAATGGTATAATTTTCAGCTTTTCATAGCGATTAGTTTTCAGCGGCTGAAGTTGTGTCTGTGTTTCAGGTTCTTGTTCAGATTCAAAAAATCGATCCATATTCGACTGATATGAGTGAGGGGATTGCGAATGCGCAATATGAGATTTTGAGAAATTCAACATGTAGCATTTGCTGTGCAGAAAGAGAATGCCTCTATAAATGAAGGAAGTCTTGAGCTTCTGGTAGTAAATTGCGGTGGAATGGTTTTCTTTCACCGCAAAATTGCTGAGCAAATGACGAAGGGTGAAGAGCATGGATAGCTGAATTATGGCGGTTTAGACTTTAGTATAGTCTTCCAAAGGCCGCGCATAATATGTTTCAGCAGATGCTTGAACCGCGTGCCTGGTATTGTATCCGGGTATATGCGGTTTTTGTCATGTTCAGCGGTCGTGCGGTGTGTGCGGCCGTTTTGCTTTTGAAGTCATACTGAGTAAATAAATGTTAATGCCGCCCCGGCTATAGAACCTGGGCCGCATGGGGTAATGAATGAGGGTTCACGAGCTAGCCAAGGCAACGCAGTTAGAAAGTAAGGAAGTTATCGCAATTGCGAAGAAGCATAGAATTGCGATAAAGCCAAGTCCGAGCGCCAATGTCGAAGATCGCGACATTCGGAAAATGATGCCGCTTATCGATAAGTATAAGTCAGAACTGCAAGTCAAGGCCGACGAAGATCGTAAGAAGAAGGAAGAGGAACGTCAGCGCAAAGAAGAAGAGCGCCGCCGTAAGGATGAAGAGCGCCGTAAGGAACAGGAACTTAAGCAAAAGGCTGATCTTGTTGCTCGCAAAAAAGCTGATGACGAAGCCCGCAACGCTGATAAACAGCGTCGTGAGCAGGAGCGCAAGGCTCGTGAGGATATGGTGCGCCTTCAGCGTGAAGAAGATACTCGTCGCCGGCAGGAAGATGAACGTCTACGCAGCCTTGGGTTGCCTATCCCGAAGCGTACGGCAAATTTCCGTCCTCGCATAGCTCCGCCCTCTGCGCCGGCCCCTCGTCCCGACAATACAGCTCGTTTTAATCCTCGTCCCCAGGGAGAGCAGCGTGCTGCTCAGCCTCGACCGGCAGGTACGCAGCAACAGCAGCGGCCTGCACGCACAGGTGAGCGCCCGCAAGGTGACAGACCGCAGGGTGATCGTCCGCAGGGCCAGCGTCCGCCTCAGCAGGGTGGATATCAGGGCCGTGGTGGGCAGGGTGGTGAATTCCGTCCACGTCCGCAGGGCCAGGGTGGTGAGTTTCGCCCACGCCCGCAGGGTCAGGGTGGTGAATATCGTCCGCGTCCGCAGGGCCAGGGTGGCGAGTATCGTCCGCGTCCTCAGGGCCAGGGTGGCGAATATCGTCCGCGTCCCCAGGGGCAGGGTGGTCAGCGCCCCCAGGGTGGTGGTGGATACCAGGGTCAGCGTCCGCCCCGTGAAGGTGGACAGGGCGGTCAGCGTCCCGGTTACCAGGGGCAGCGACCGGGTGGCCAGCAGCAGAATCGTGGTGGTCAGGCCCCCGCTGGTGGAGCATTAGGATTTTCCGGGCAGCTTTCGGAAACCAATCTGCCGCAGATTGGCGTGATGCGTCTTGATAAGCCGCAGAGCCGCCGTCCCGATAAAGATAAGCGTGCCGGTGCAGGTGCCGATAAGAAGCGTGGTAAAGTGGCACCCAGGAAGATTTTTGAGCTCGACGAGGATATGACAATTACGTCGAAGCCGAAGAATCCGGCTGCGACACGCGGTACTTTCCAGCAGCCCGGTTTTGGCGCCAGACCTCGTCGTGCCGGTGGCAGAAAAATGCGCAAGGGCAGCCGCCAGTATGTGCAGCAAGATCTTGGTCCACGCCAGGTAACCGTTGAAGGACCAATTACTGTTTCGCAGTTTGCGGACAAGATTGGTGTGGCACCCACTGAGATCATTAAAAAAGTTCTTATCGATATGGGCGAAGCACTGACGATGAACGCTGTGCTGAGCGAAGAGTACATCGAATTGCTCGCGCCTGATTTTAACGTAGAACTTGAGATCATCCCCGTTGGCGATGAGTATGATATCGAGGAATACACTGGACCTGATCCTGAGGGATCGCTCAAGCGTCGTCCGCCCGTTGTTACGATCATGGGTCACGTTGACCACGGTAAAACCAGCTTGCTTGACTACATCCGTAATTCAAAGGTCGTCGCCGGCGAGTTTGGTGGTATCACGCAGCACATTGGCGCTTACCACGTTAACACCGCGAAGGGCGACATCGTGTTCCTGGATACCCCGGGCCACGAAGCTTTTACCAGCATGCGTGCACGCGGTGCAGGCGTAACCGACCTTGTTATCCTGGTCGTGGCAGCAGACGATGGTTTCATGCCTCAGACTATTGAAGCTGTGCACCACTCGCAGGCGGCTGGCGTTCCCATCGTGGTTGCCATAAACAAGGTAGACCTGCCGGCGGCTGATCCTGCAAAGGTAAAGCAGGAAGCTCTCCAGCACAACCTGATTTCGGAAGAGTTCGGTGGCGAAACTATTTTCGTGGAGATCAGTGCGAAGACAGGCCTGAATGTGGACAGTCTTCTTGAAATGGTGGCGCTGCAGGCTGAAATTCTTGACCTGAAAGCAAATCCGGATCGCGCGGCACAGGGTATAATTATTGAGTCTCATATGGACCCAAACCGCGGTGCCGTGGCTACGGTGCTCATACAGCGTGGAACGTTGCGTGTGAACGATTACTTCGTGAGCGGCAGCATAAGCGGCCGCGTACGCGCCATGAACAACGATCGTGGACGTGCTATCAAAGAAGCTGGTCCTGCGCATCCTGCGGAAATCATCGGTCTTACGGGTTCGCCCAGTGCCGGTGAACCTGTGATTGTTGTGCCTGACGAACAGATTGCCCGTGATATTGCTGAGCGCCGTGAGTTCCGTCGCCGTTCAGTTGAACTTGCACCGGCAACCAACAAGCACATCACGCTGGAAAATCTGCATGAGTTCATTGAGGAAGGCAAAACCAAAGAACTCAACATGATCATCAAGGCCGACGTGCAGGGTTCGGTTGAGGCAATCCGCCAGTCGCTGGAAAAAATTACCAGCGACGAGATCAAGATCCGGATTCTGCATACTGCGGTTGGCGGCATCAATGACAGTGACGTAAACCTGGCGGCTGCTTCTGAAGCCATCATTATCGGGTTTAACGTAAGGCCGGAGTCGAGTGCACAGGAACTTGCTAACCATGAAGGCGTGGATATTAAGACGTACCGGATCATCTACGACCTTATCGAAGACGTGAAAGCTGCTATCGTGGGTATGCTTTCTCCGACTTTCAAGGAGAAGATCCTCGGCCATGCAGAAATCCGCCAGGTCTTCAGGGCTTCAAGGCTCGGCAACATTGCCGGCTGCTATGTGAAGGACGGCGAGATTATCCGCGACTGCAAGGTTCGTGTGCTTCGTGATAACGTAGTTGTTTACGAAGGCCAGCTTGGCAGCCTGCGCCGCGTGAAAGAAGACGTTAAGAAAGTCACCACAAACATGGAGTGCGGTCTGACGGTGCAGAACTTCAATGACGTTAAAGAAGGTGATGTAATTGAAGCGTATGAACTGGAGCAGATCGCCCCGACGCTCGCTTCAATCGGTACGAAAGAATAGAAATAGCCACATCTGAAGGTTCTGAGCCACCAGCGAAAGCTGGTGGCTCTTTCTGTTTTTTATCTAAGTAGATTGCTTTACGCTAGTATAGAGCGTGGCAATGCCAAACGAGAGCTTCCTGGCGGTGGTCGGAGAACCTGTTGCTTCGGACATTAACTCACAGAAAGCCTGGCCTTCAGGGAATTGTTCCACAGACTTGGACAAGTAACTATAGGCACGGGTGCCGGTAACCAGCTTACCAATGAGGGGAAGGATATGGGCGAAGTAAAACGCAAAGCCGACATCAATAACCGGGTTCCTAGTTTTAGAAAACTCGAGCACCGCCACAGTCCCGCCCCCACGACAGACTCTGGCCATCTCCTTTAGCCCGATCAGGGGGTTAACAACGTTTCTGATTCCAAAGGCGACCGTTACAAGGTCAAAATACCCGTCTGCAAAGGGCAGACATGTCGTGTCGGCTACAAGCGGGACGGGAGTAGGGCCTGCCGGAAGCCCGGAGAACTTCGCCTTCGCTATCGTCATCATCTGGGGCGTAAAATCTGAACAGATTATTACAGGGTTAATGGCCTGCCGTTCGGCTTCAGCTCTCAGAGAAAGGGCCAGGTCACCTGTTCCGCCACAGACATCCAGGATTCTCTGAGGTTTTGCTGCGGAAATCGTGGTGCGCGACAGGCAGCGACGCCATCGTTTGTCGATGTTTAAACTAAGCGCGTGGTTAAGCGCATCATACGTGGGTGAAATCGTCGCAAACATTCCCCGAACAACTTCCGGAGATTTGGATTTTACCCACCTGTCTTCTGGCTTTTCTGCTTTCACCGCGGACGCGTCTCTACTTCTGCTGGTCATCTGTATCCGTTCCGAACCATTCAATTGTACGGGAGGGTTTTGAACGGCTGACTTTTGCCCGAGGCTTAGCGCCGGCTCCGGGTACGGGTTCGGATACTGCTGTAACCTGACCCTCGCCTAGTATAATTGTCAGGGGAGTGGCTGGTTTAACTTCCTTAGCTTTTGAGAGTATCCGGCCCGAGGCTGAGTTATAAGTGATACTGTAACCGCGCTTTAGAATTGCCTTAGGGTTTAGCGTGCGGAGCTGGCCATCCAGATTCAGTATCGAGTGCTTACGGCGCTGTATCTTGTCTGTAAGGGTCCGGTTCATCGTTTCCAGAAGACTATCATGGTGCTGCTTGGCCTGGTTCACTCGCTGCATTGGCATCTGTATTCCGTAACTGCGATCAAACTCTTTCAGCTGCATCCGGAGAGCAGAGATTCGCGGGATGACGGCAGACTCCAGGCGGGACGCGAGGTGCGGCGCCTGGCGTAGAAAAGATGCGCGGTCGCGTAGAGCGCGAAATGCACGGCCCTGCAAGATTTGTACTTGCCGAAGGAGATCGGCGGAATCTTTGGCAACCAGCTCGGCTGCGGCAGAGGGGGTAGGCGCCCGGAGGTCGGCCACATAGTCAGCAATCGTAGTATCGGTCTCGTGACCGACCGCAGATATGACAGGTATGTTGGAATTCCAGATAGCTCGCGCAACCACTTCCTCGTTAAAAGCCCACAGGTCTTCGAGGGATCCACCTCCGCGACCTACAATGAGCACATCTACCGGCAAATCCAGAGCGTTGAAGCGCTGGATGCCCACGGCTACTTCCCGGGCGGCACCTTCGCCCTGTACGCGGGCCGGCCAAATCAGTACATGGATATGGGGTGCGCGGCGGGTAAGAATGTTCAGCATATCCCTGATAGCCGCGCCTGTAGGGGACGTGACAATTCCAATGCGATGGGGATGGGGCGGCAGAGGTTTCTTGTGTGCTGGATCAAAAAGCCCTTCCGCTGCCAGGCGTTCCTTCATTTCCATAAACGCCTGGTAAAGCTTGCCCAAGCCAGCGGGACGCATGGAAGTGACGCGGAGCTGATACTGCCCCCGCTGATCATAAACTGTCAGCTTACCCCGGGCTTCAACTTTGGCCCCATTGTCCGGCTGAAACTTCAGGCGGGTGGCGTCGCTTGCCCACACAACGCAATGGATGAGCGCACCGGAGTCTTTCAGATCAAAGTAAAGATGACCGGATGAGGCCCCCTTGAATCCTGAAATTTCGCCTTCTACCAGCACATCCGAAACCTGTGTCTCCAGCAGCCGCCGAATTTTCTGGGTTAACTCAGAGATCGTCAGCGGACGCACAGCGGCTTCGGTACGGGCCGTAAAACCGGCAATATTATCAGCGGGAAAAATGTCACTCATACTGAATCCATCCATACCGCCCTGAAACATTAATCTACAAAAAAAGCCCGGGATAACTGCTCCCGGACTTTTCATCAATAGGGGTTGTTACTCGACTTCGCTGCCGGCTTTCACCAGATCTTTGGGATCGGGTTTCAGATCCGTAGGCTCCGGAGTCAACGGATCGCGGCCTGACTGGATCCAGCTGGACATCAATTCTTCAGCTACGTGCAGCTGGTAATCGATGAAATCTTTGGCTTCCTTTTCTGCCACTTCTTCTACCTTCTTCTTTTCGCCTTCAATTTCGGCATCGGGGAAGAGAGTACGATCAAGAGGGATGATACGAAGCGGCTGAGGTCCGGTGCTCTCGTCGTCATCGATTACGGCAGAACCAACCAGCGTTCCGTTTTCATCTTCTTCACTCGAAGTCGTGTCAGCGTCAGAAGCCTCGGTTGCAGTTGTGTCCGTTGCTTCAGGAGGCGACTGTCCGTTTTTAGTGTTATACTGATCCCAACTGAACTTATCAGAGGCGGTGGATTCTTCATCAGCGCCGGAAGTGTCAGGATCGCCAAGGAGTCCATTCTTCAGCAGGTCAATTTCTGCACCCTTGGGCATTTCTACGGCAATATCAGGAGTGATACCGATTTTGTCGATACTGATGCCGCTGGGGGTATAGTACTTGGCTGTCGTGAGACGGATGGCGGCAGGACGGTAGTTGCCGTTGTCGTCTTTTTCAAACGAGTGGCTCAGATCTTCGATAGTTTGTACCGATCCCTTACCGAAACTACGCTGTCCTTTAAGGCCGACGATGATGCCGCGGTCGTGATCTTTAACAGCACCGGCAAAAATTTCACTGGCGCTTGCGCTGCCCTTGTTAATCAGGATCATGAGGGGCAAGTCCGTTACAGGGTCATTTGTCGCACGCAGTTCTTTGGTCTGGTCAGGCATGCGGCCTTTTGTCGATACGATCAACTTTCCGCGCTGAATGAAGAGGTTGGAAACGTCGACTGCCTCGGAGAGCAAGCCACCTGTATTGTAGCGGAGATCGACTATTATCCCCTTGGCGCCTTCAGATTTAAACTTTTCAATGGCTTCGCGAAGGTCACGGGAAGTGTTATCGCTGAATTTCGTGATGCGCGCATATCCGATTGGATGATCTTCCAGCATCTCTGAGTAGACGCTCTCGATTTTTACGTTCTGGCGAGCCAGGGTAAAGTGCAGCGGGCTGGTTTCACCTTCACGGTAGATTGTTACGTCTACGGTTGTTCCGGTGGGGCCGGTAAGTTTTTTCACGGCGTCCAGAAGGGTGATACCCTCTGTCTTTTTACCGTTAATTTCTATGATTCTATCCCACGGGCGGATTCCTGCTTTGGCGCTTGGGCTACCGGGGATCGGGGCGATTACTGTAAGGATGCCATCTTTTAGCGTGATATGAATTCCGATACCGCTAAAGCTGCCTTCGGTATCCTTTTCCAGCTGGTTGTATGAGTCCGGATCCATGTACTGCGAATGGGGGTCCAGTGTAAGGAACATTCCCTGGAGTGCCCCCTCGAATAACTTCTTTGAATCTACGGGCTCTACGTACCTGTCGTTGATTTCCTTGTAGATTTCAGCGAACATTGCGGTGAATTCCCAGAACTGATCATCATCGGCTTTCCGAACAGTTTTGGAGAATTGTCCCATCAGGAACAAGGATGAGAAAATAAGAACTGCCGACAGGTAGAAGAGCTTATTGTCTGTAGGTCTTTTAGGAGATTTCTCTGCCATTACAGAGCCTCGATTCGATGTAAGTTATGCGCCCTGCGGCGCGCCCCCGAAAACACTTTTCTTCAGGTGTCATACAAGGGCTCATTATGAAAATTTGAGCGTTCTCCGACCGTTGCCTCTGATGACTAAAAATAATCAGGAGGCCGCCGCCTCTTCTGTTGCCAGAAGTTCCACGTATTTGCAGTCGCTGTTCGGGCAGACCAGGGCCGGCTTCTTGCCTTCACGCTGCAGCCTGTAGCTGCTGGAGCAGCGCGGGCACGGGTTTGGCACCGGGCGATTCCACTCCACATGCTTGCAGGTAGGGTAGCGATTGCAGGAGAAGAACATCTTACCGCGCTGGCTTACACGTTCAACCAGGTCGCCTTCATTACACTCGGGACACTTTACGCCAGTTTTGACAGGTAGTACGTTCTTGCATTCCGGATAGCCGGGGCATGCAAGGAAGCGCCCATGGCGGCCCGACTTAATGATCATCCGGCGTCCGCAGGATGGGCAGACCTCATCACTTTCTTCCTGCTCCACGGCGGTTACTTCACCGCTGTCACTGGTCGAATACTGTTTCGTGTTCCGGCATTCGGGATAGCGCGGACAGGCCAGGAACTGCCCATTACGGCCGAACTTGATAACCATATTGGCCTCGCCGCACTTATCACAAAGGATATCGGTTGGCGTCTGTTGCTGCTTAACACTTTTCATGTTTTCCGTAGCAGCGTCGAGTCGCTCACTGAAGCCCTTGTAGAATTCTTCCAGGAGCTTCTTCCAGTTTTGCGCGCCCTCTTCTACGGCGTCGAGTCGCTCTTCCATCTGGGCCGTAAAGCTGACGTCCAATACCTCCGGGAAATTCTCCACGAGCAGGTCAGTTACGATAAATCCAAGTTCGGTGGGACGGAACCGCTTCGAGTCGTCCTTTTCCACGTACTTCTTGTCCTGTATAACAGTAACGATTGTGGCGTACGTTGACGGCCGGCCAATACCCTGCTTTTCCAGTTCCTTTACCAGTGTAGCCTCAGTAAAGCGGGGTGGGGGCTGAGTGAAATGCTGATTGCCGCGCAGTTCATTGACCTCAAGGGAGTCGCCTTCCTTTACCTGCGGAAGACGCGCTTCCTGATCATCGTCAGGTTGTTCGTCACGGCCCTCTTCATACACGGCGAGGTAGCCGGCAAACTTCTGTACCAGTCCTGTTGCCGCAAACATGAGTTCAGGCGTAGGCTGCGACTCGATGCGCGTCTGTTCAAATATTGCGTCCGCCATCTGGCAAGCAACAAAACGGTTCCAGATAATCGTATAGAGCTTCAGCTGGTCCGCATCCAGATGTGGCGCTACGGTGTCCGGGGTAAGGGACATATCTGTAGGACGTACGCACTCATGAGCGTCCTGCGCGTTTTTCTTAGTGCGGAATTCGTTCGGCGAGGATGGAAGGAAACGGTCACCATAGGTGCGACGGATGTGTTCGCGAACATTTGAAATGGCGTCCGGTGAAACACGGGTTGAGTCCGTACGCATATAGGTTATCAAGGCGGTATGGCCCATGGACCCAAGCTCAAGGCCTTCGTACAGGCGCTGCGCCAGGCTCATGGTGCGCTTTGCACCATAACCATACTTGCGGCTGGCTTCCTGTTGAAGAGTACTGGTAATAAATGGAGGAGCCGGACGGCGCTTTACGTCTTTCTTTTCGATGCGAGAGACGGTCCACTTGCCGTCTGTGAGAGCCCTTACCTTGCGCCGATCTTGATGCCGGCCTGTGCCTGCAGTTTCCGAATCTTCGCTCTCAACAACTTCAACTTCACCAGCTTTAAGTGCGGCCAGAAGTTCCCTTACCTGCTCTTCGGAGGCCAGTTCTGCTTTCTTTCCACCGATGTGCGTCAGCTTCATTACGAAGGGGGGCGGTGCGTCAGCGGCTACTCGAGCCTCCAGCGACCAGTATTCTTCCGGAACAAAAGCTACAATCTCCCGTTCGCGGTCGACGATAACACGAACAGCGACACTCTGCACACGACCTGCGCTTAGGCCGCGCATTACTTTCTTCCACAGCAGAGGAGAGATCTTATAGCCTACCACGCGATCGAGAATACGGCGTGCCTGTTGAGCTTCAAAGAGCTGTTCGTTCAGTTCCTTCGGATTCTCAATGGCTTCCTGTACGGCCCGCCGGGTGATCTCATTGAACGTCGCCCGGAAGAGGCGCCCCTCTACATTAAGATCCTGCAGTTCGCCCGCAATGTGCCAGGCAATGGCTTCGCCTTCGCGATCAGGATCGGGCGCCAGGTAGATGTTCTTGGCAACCTCGGCGCTCTTCCTGATCTTCTCAATAACCTTTTCTTTGCCTTTGAGTATAACGTACTCAGGCGTAAACCCGTGCTCAATATCTACGCCGAACTTGGATGTCGGCAGGTCTTTGACGTGGCCGACGCTGGCTTCAATTTTGTAATCGCTGCCCAGGTACTTCTGAAGCGTTTTGGCTTTTGCCGGAGATTCTACGATAACCAGGTTTTTACCGGCGGCACCTGCGCCCGAAATGGCCCGAGCCCGTGTTGTGGTTGCCTTAGCGGCGGGTTTTGACTTTGTTGCAGCTTTTGCCTTGGTAGCAGTGCCAGCAGTTTTGCGCGCAGTGCTACGCGGTTTCGTTGCCTTTTTCGGTGTAGCGTCAGTAGATTTATCAGTCTTACGGGCTGGCAATGAGTTCCTCGACTTAAGCAGTTATAAAAATGGGTTCATTAATGTGGTGAAGTAGGAGGGTTTATTCAAACCGGTACGGGCAATCGAATTCTTATTGCAGTCAAAAAAAGCCCTATTGCACTGTAGAAACTTAGGTTACAATAGCTCCTAGTAGTTTTGGTATTTTGCTGATTACTAGAACGTTTGTCCTAATATTCAGAATTCGGGCCCGAACCCATGAACTGGCGGACCTCGTCTATTACCTCTTCAGCAGTGCCTTGTACCAGGCGCGCCGGAGGCAGACTTTTTATAAAAATCCGCCCGTATCGCTGTACAAGAACCCTATTGTCTAGCACCAGAACAAATCCACGGTCGGACTGGCTACGGATGAGGCGGCCAAACCCCTGTTTAAATTTAATGACTGCCTGCGGAATCGATATCTCATAAAAGGAATTCCCGCCGCGTCGGTCGATCATTTCGGCGCGGGCTTCCAAAACAGGCGTACTGGGTACAGAGAATGGAAGTTTCGTGAGGACGAGGCACTGCAGGGCTTCTCCCTGGATATCTACTCCTTCCCAGAAGGATGACGTCGCGAAGAGCGCTGCCTTCCTGCTGCTGCGGAAGGCTTCCACGAGCTGATGTCGTGGTTGTTCACCCTGGGTTAAGCAGGAAATGCCTGACCGGGCGAGTTCGGTTCTGCAGAGTTCCACCACCTGTCGAAGCGGCTTGTATGCAGTAAACAGGATCATTGCGCGGCCCTGGGTAATTTTGACGGCTTCAATAATGGAAGGCACAATCTGCCGGTAAAAATCAGGATGGGACGGGAGGGGCATGTCGCGCGGAACGCCGATGACGCAGTTTTTTGAGTAATCGAAGGGCGTGTCCAACTGCAGGAATCGTGAGCGAGCTTCAAGGGGATCGAGCGCCGATGGGGCTTCGTCCTGAACTTTTCGTACGGGTGACGGCGACTTGAGGCCCATTTGCTTTGTGAAGTAGGTAAAATTATTATCTATTGTTAACGTGGCGCTGGTTAGAATGACTGTGTTCTTCTTTATAAGAAGCGCATCGCGCAGGGCGTGAGAAATATCCAGCGGTGCTGTGTAAGGAATAATGTAAGGATGGCCGCGCCGGTAACCTAATTCAACCCACCGGCAGTACTCATCTTTATCCGCCGACAGGAAGAGCCGGAGCGAGCCCATGTGATCGCTCAGTTTTTTGACCGCAGAAAATAACCGCATCCGCGGTTCAGCCACGTCATCAGTAACTTCTGGCGGTATGGACGACAGGACAGTATCCAGCTTGTCAAACAGGTCAAGCAGGCGGTGCATGTCTTTAATGAGTGATTCCAGCAAGTGCCGCACGGTTTCCCAGTAGGGGCTTTCGGTGACTGCTGTAGTGATCCGCTGTTCACGCCGCTCGTTATCTTTCATGCTGTCGGCGTGGAAAAAGCGCGACGATTCCATAAAGAAGTCGTCAAAGTAGCTTCCCAGGGACAATTCTACTTCTTCCCGAGTGGGCAGAATACGCTCGGTCATTAGGGACAGAGCTTCTGCCGCTGCAGGATAAAGCACGGACTGGCGATGGCGCTGCAGGGCGGTGTGGAAGGACCGCAGCACTCCTGCTTTGTCTCGAGGCCGCGCGATGCGGAAGATCTGGCGCCTGATGGCCAATTGGCTGGTAGACGACGTGAAATAGCTGGTGGCTACTTCTTCCAGGTTGTGAGCTTCGTCAAAGACGACTCGGTCAAAGGGAGGCAGTATGCCAGTGTAATCATTCCCCTGGTTCTCCATCTTAAGGGCAAGATCAGCCATTACGAGATGGTGATTAGCGATAATGATATCGGCATTGGCAGCTTCCCGGCGAGACTTGTAGAAGTGGCAGCGATTGAAAAACTGACATTCCGCACGGAGACAATCATCCTTGTCGCTCATGACCGCTTCCCAGGTGTCGGGCGATATCTGAAAGGGGAGGTCAGACCGGGAACCGTCTTCGGATTTCTCGGCCCAGTCAGTCAGCATTGCCATTTCGTTGGACTTGTCGTCCTGGAACAGATCAGGCTTTGCTGCCGCGTAGCGCAGGCGCCGGAGGCTGAGATAATTGCCGCGCCCCTTCACAAGAACCGCCTTTATTTCCCTATCCATCTGTCGGGCAAGTTCAGGCAGGTCCTTCTTTAGAAGCTGCTCCTGAAGGTTGATAGTGTTGGTGGAGATCACAACGCGCCGCTTGTTGTTCAGTGCCCATAAAATGGCCGGTGCAAGATAAGCGAAGGACTTCCCAGTGCCCGTACCGGCTTCGATGACGGCGATGTGGTCATTGTTAAAGGCCTCAGTGACAACTTTCATCATGGAAAGCTGCTGCGTACGGAACTCAAATGCGGGAAAAGTTTTGCTGAGATGGCCATTGCGGCCGAAAAGGTTTTCCAACTCCGAGAATTCTACCGGGACAGCCTGCTTCGGGAAGAATGGCTTAACGACAACGCGCACCGCATCGCACGTATTATTGGTAATGTAGAAGCCAATGCCGGCTTTGCCGTACATCGATGCAATGCTGATATCAGGACGTGATGGCTCAAGCCCGCCGGACGGATGATTATGGATCAAGACTTGCCCGGGAGCCGCGTTTTGTGCCGGCGCGGGAACCGAATCCTCGTTGCCAAAGGCCAGGGGCTCGATGGTAATGACAGTACCATCAGGCTCACAGGTACCTATGGCAAAGACCTCATTGCCGCCATACTCGCTGATCAGCGCTCGGAGCTGGGCGGCAACTTCGTCTGTAAACGTACCTTTATTTATACTAACCTGTGACAAATGTGATAGCAGTTCCCCTGCGCGGGATCAAATTGTGAATGGGCCGCAAGGTTCCTATTGAATCTGAAAATCAGCGGGCCCAGCTTTTTACACCATGTTAGCAATGAAAAATTGTTTAAAAAGCCTTCTGACAATAGCCGTAACCGCCTTGCTTTTGAGCAAAAGCGCGGGAAAAGACCTTGGTATCTTCTCTGTAGATCCCGGCACGAGTGGCACCCGCCCTCATGTGGGTATTAAATCTAACGCTGGCGAGAACTGGGCGGCGTTCTATTACAAGTTGAATCTCGGTAAGCCGGAACTCCGCACCTCGTCGACTTTCAGCCTGACAAGTGAGACTGTGACTGTGGAGTTTCCAGAGGTAGAGGCTGACACGTTTATGGAGGTGGCGTTGACTACGCATCCTCAACCAATGGACAGCGACTTCCGCTGGCGGACCCTGGTGCGTCCTGAGGGGAAGAACGTCATGGCCTACCGGGGGCAAAAGGAGATGCTGCCGCCGGATGACTTTGACGAATACTGGACCAGGGCCAAGAAGCAGCTGGAGAGCGTAGAGCCAAATACCCGTGTGACCCGCCAGCCAGATCGGGATACGTCAACGGGACTATTGTACCGCGTGGAACTGGACAGCGTGGAAGACACCACGATTGTGGGGTGGTATTATGTCCCCCGTGCTGCTTTTAAGAACGAGAATCCAGAAGAGGGGATAGCGCAAAAATACCCGGCCATTATTATTACGCCTGGATATGGAGCCGAAGAACCACCCATTGACCGAACGAAGCTCGGATATATCACCTTTTCGACGAACCCCCGGAACCACGGGCCCTCCAAAGCTTATTGGAAGTCGCCGGTCGAGCACTTACTGTATAACATTACTGAGCCTGAAAGCTACTATTACAAGCTGGCATTCCTGGATTGTCTGCGCGCGGCAAAGTTTGTGTTGGGACGGGAAGAGGTGGATGCTGATAACGTCGCAACGGAAGGCGGAAGCCAGGGGGGCTTGTTCGCCGTGGCGACGGCAATGCTGGAACCCCGGGTAAAGTGCGTTGCGGCGAACGTAATTGCATTTACAGATTATCCCGATGGCATGGAGCTGGCAAGTACCGGCGGCCAGACTCAGCTTCGCGAGATGATCGCGGAAGAAGGCACCACAGCCGCGCTCATACGGAAGTCACTGGCTTATACGGATGGCGCAAACATGATTACCCGGGTGAAGGCTCCGGTGCAGATAAACATGGGGGGTGTCGACCCTGTGTGTCCATACATTTGCGGGGTTGTCGCGTTTAATCGGCTGCCAAAGAGTGTAAAAAAAGAATTCCATGTTGTTCCTTCAGCCGCTCACGAAGTTCCCGGCGATATGCGAAAGTGGAACATGGAATGGTTTGATCGCTGGCTGAAAAGCGACAAAGCAGACTCGAAAGCGCAGAATTGAAGTTCTTTGTAACAGGCGCATCGGGCTTTATTGGCAGTCGCTTCGGTGAGTTGGCATTGGCTGCCGGGCATGAAGTAACTGGTCTTGTGCGGCCTCAATCTGCAGGCAAGGTGCCGGCCGGTGTCAAGCGAAGCTATGGTACATTGCCGTATGATGTGGACCAGTCCGCAGTTGCAGCGTGCGATGTGATCATTCATCTTGCGGCGATTACGACTTCTCAACGAGCTGCGGAATCCGACGCCGTTAACGCCCTGGGAACGTCGTACCTGGTCCAACTGGCAGAGCAGAATGGGCAGTCGTTTCTGTTTGTTTCGACCCAGTCGGTTCTCAGCAGCAATGCATCGTCGTATGCAGTAACCAAGCGTATGAGCGAGGATCAGCTGCGCGCATCTAATCTGTCGTGGGCGATTGTGAGGCCGGGACTTGTTTATGGACCGGGCGCCAGCGGCTTGTATGGCCGGATGCGTGATACGATTCTGAAGTATCCGGCCATTCCGCTGCTGGGGGGCGGACGTGCCCTGGTACAGCCGATTCATGTAGATGATTTGTGTGCTGCACTTCTTGGCATAGCAGAAGATTTTGAAGCGCACCAGGGGACTGAGTTTAACCTCGGGGATCCTGACGGGGTTACGATGAAAGAGTTTTTGTCGTTGATGGCAAAGGCTCAACATAAGAAAGCCCGACTGGCAACTGTTCCCCTTGGGCCGATAAAACTCGTAGTCGGGGTAGGGGAGAAGATGCGTCTTCCACTGCCTGTCAGCATGGATAACCTTCGCGGACTGGAAACAGTGCAGCGCATGGAGACTGCGCCGTCGCTGCAACGTCTTAACCTTAAACTGCGCAGCCTGGAGGCAGGACTTGCGGAATCTGAGTTGCCAGTTACGTTGCAGCGCAATGACAGGATTCCTATTGTGTTAATAGGCGCAGGGAAGATTGGAATTGTCCACGGTCTGCAGGTAATGTATAACCCCGCTGCGCGCCTTGCAGGGATTGTGGAGCCTTCTGAAAAGGCGGCGAAGCTGTACAAAAGTATGGGCTTTGATGCGCCATTTTACAAGACGCTGGATGAGGCGCTGTCGAGCCTAGATCCGCCCAAAGCAGCTATCATTGCAACTCCGGCAGACACGCACCTGCCAATAGCAGCGCTATGCCTGGATGCTGGCCTTCACGTCCTGGTGGAAAAACCTCTGTCAGTGGCAGCGGACCAGACTGTGGAATGGCGACAACTTAAAGATAAACATCCGGACCAGGTTGTTCACGCCGGCTACATGGCGTCGCAGTTTCCTCATTTGCTTAGTGCTTTCAGGATTGCGAGCGTAAACAAGCTCGGCCATGTTTACCGGGCTAAGGCCGTGGCTCTGCAGACTCACATCACTGCGCCAGAACCAGTGCGATGGGAGATGGTGAAGGGTCGGGCGGGCGGTGGCGCAATGATTAATTTCGGATGTCATGCCGCGTCTATACTTTTCCGATTGCTGGGATGGCCGGATTCAGAAGTTACCGGCTGGCACTGGCCTATCCACAGTAAAGAGGTGGAGGATTCGCTGGTCGCAAAGTTTACGATAAAGGCAACGCAGTGTCAGTTGCTAGTCTCGTGGTCTGCAAGGGGATACGCGCGGCCATACAGCCTGGTTGAACTGGAGTGTGAACATGGTACTTTAAGGGTGGAGAATGCATCCACATATGTTATCCAGGATGGAGAAGTTACGCTCCTGGAAACGCAACTGGATCACGATCTCAGCTTCAACATGTCGCCAGATTACACTGGCGGCGGTTTTACGCTGGAGCACGAGGCGTTTACTGGAAGCATAAAAGCGGTGCAGGCTGGCAAGAGTGCTGCGGGCTTTAAACCTGATTTTATGCCGCCGGTTGAAATGGCCGAAGCGTTGCGGTTAGAAACGTGGATTAGAGAGCTATACGATACGCTTCCTTTTGAAAAGCCAGGAGCAGAAACGGCGGACTTTTTCGGCGTTGATGCGGCTTATTTTGACGCGTTGGGGATTTCGCAGTGAGCGAGTTTGCAATCAGGCTGGACCTTAGAGAACTTCCTGTTGAAAGATTTGATGCTGCGGTGGCGCGGGCAGGCGAGCATGCAGGCTTTTTGATGACCGCGTGGCAGTGGACCGCCTGGAATCACGACGGACATGCTGCAGGGTATGCTCCGCGGATGCTGATCATGGTGCCCGATTTCCTTAATTATGCGCGCCTCGGCAGTACAGGGCAGGCAAAAGAAATCATCCGCTTGCCGGGATCGCTGCCCAAAGTGCTTAAATCCGCCCTGAGTAACGTCGTGACCAACTCGCGCAATATACCCGGCCTCGCGACTGGCGACTTCTGGTCTGCTGCAGAAACTTTGACTGCCTATGACATGGGGCTGTTGCCGCGCAATTTTGCCGGGGAAGTGATTCTACAATACAACCTGGCTGATTTCACGTGGTTGTTTGACCGCCAACAGTACATGAAATCATTTTCGAAGCTGGCGGCTAACGCTGCCGGCTGGGGCGTTGCAACGCAGCAGGTTGGCAAGGCACTGTCGGCGTGTGCGCGATGGAACCATTCACCAGCCCGCCTGATGTACACATCCGGTGCACAACGGCGGGAGGCGGATCTTGTGGCCCATGCGCGGCGAGAGAGATTTACCGACACCCGGTTTACTCTGGATCTTACGCAGTGGCCAAAGGAATTAGTGTGTGGGGAATATGCGGGGGAACTCAAACGGCAATATGATAACGAGTGGCTTTTAAGCTATGACGCTGGTATCAGTCTGCTGAAAAACACCTGATTTATTAACTGTGTAACATGTGCAATCGGCAACATACGGCGCTTTAGCCGTTTTCTATTGACTCTTTCTTTAAACACGCTATCTGCTATCTACCTGCGTAAGTAACGGGTTAGGTTTACGGTTAGTGACTACTAAGAGTTCGTTAAAATTTCTCTCATTGCCAGGCGGCTTCCGCAGCTCATCGACTGCGCGGTTCATACCGTTTACTTCGCTTTTATCCCTGTGTTATCGTATGCGTATCAATTTATATAATTTTATTACGTGAAACGAATGGAGGTGAGTAGCAGTTATGCCACAAGGCAAAGTAAAATGGTTCAACGACAAAAAGGGCTTTGGGTTCATCGAACCGGAAGGTGGCGGTGAGGATATATTTGTCCATCACACATCGATCCTTAGCGATGGCTTCCGGACGCTAATGGAAGGCCAGAACGTAGAGTATGAGATGGTTCGCGGCCCCAAAGGTTTCCAGGCCTTGAATGTCCAGAAATCGGCCTAGCTGGCCCAAAGACACTGTATTATATTATTGTAATTGCGGCGCCACCGCTGGTGGAGCTGCACGTAGTTCCTGAACGAGGGTCAGGAGGTTTGTAATCTGTAGTTTGGGCGCCCGGTTCGGGCGCTTTTTTCATGCGGAGAATGAGCTGCCGCAGCCGCACGTAGCAGTGGCGTTCGGGTTTACAAACTTGAACCCGCCACCCATTAGCGCGTCAATAAAATCCAGGGTCAGGCCATTAAGGTAGAAATAGCTCTTTTTGTCGCAAAAAACCGGCAGGCCATCATAATCAAAAACCTTGTCGTCTTCACCAGGTTTTTCGGTCAGGTCCATGGTATAAGACAGGCCGGAGCAGCCGCCGCCTTTCACGCCGACACGTATGCCCCATCCAGATTTTCCCTGTGATTCAAGTATCTTCTTAACCTGGTCAACTGCCAGTGGAGTAACGGTAATGGCCATTCTTCCTGCTCCCGTGCAAATATGCAATATCTAGTACAGAAACTATCGCAGGATCATCATTTCTACGCTATCTGTGAATTCGCAAGGCTTTTACTGCCGCAATTACGGCATCTGCGGCTTTGTCTATTTCCTCGCGAGTATTGAAGCGGCCTATGCCGAATCTCAGGCTGGCGTAGGCTAGTTCAAGACTTCGCCCGAGCGCTGCCAGAACATGGGAGGGCAGAGGTTTAGCTGAGGTGCAAGCGCTTCCGCTGCTGAGGCTCACAGTGTCTCGCAACGATGGGAGCAGTCGCTGGGCTTCAATCGCAGGAATCGAAAGGTTAAGATTTCCCGGAAGGCGGCTGTCGAGGGAGCCATTGAGAACAAGCTCAGGGATACCTGCTTTCAAACGGGCAAGAAGGTGATTTCTTAGCGCGGCTGCCCGTTTTGCCTCTGCATCCATTTCAGACAGGCAGATTTCCGCAGCTGCACCCAGTGCCACAATTGCGGGGACATTTAGTGTGCCGGACCTGAAACCGCGCTCGTGGCCGCCTCCGTGGATAAGCGGAACCAGTCTCAACGGCGGGACCTGGCGGCGGATGATTAGCGCGCCGATGCCTTTTGGCGCGTACATCTTATGGCCACTTAGTGATAGAAAGCTTAAGTTCCAGTCGCGAAACTTGACTGGAATTTTACCTAATGACTGAGCGGCGTCCACATGGAGAGGGACATTATACTTTTGGCAAACTGCTGCAACTTCCTCAATAGGATGGATGGTGCCAATCTCGTTATTAGCATGCATGAGCGAAACCAGGTCGGCGCCAGCTGCCATTGTTTCTTCCAGCTGATTAAGATACAATTTACCTTCGCCGTTAACCGGCAGCCTGGTTATGCGGGCTCCTTGTTTTTCAAGAAAATCGCACGTATCAAGGACTGCGGAATGCTCTGTTACAGCTGTGATAACATGGAGAGGAGGAGTATCAGAATCCCGCTTTCGTACACCTTTTAAAACCAGGTTAATAGCCTCTGTGGCCCCGGATGTAAAAACGATCTCTGCTGGCTCACAACCCGCGAGGTTCGCTAGCTTTGCCCTGGCGGCCTCTACTGCTTCTTTGGCCTTCCAACCAAAAGGATGCGCAGTGCTTGCCGAATTTCCAAATTTTTCTGTAAAATAGGGCAGCATGGCATCTACCACCCGCGGATCGCACGGCGTGGTTGCCTGGTTATCCAAGTAAATCGGCAGTTGCATTATTAGGTTCTACAGCATGAAACATCGTTGCGTCACGATAATTGCTGCCGCAGATAGTGACTTAATTAACAGGACTTAGCTGGGAGAGCTTTATGAACGCAACGCACCTGTTGTCAGGACTAATATTACTAGCAATAGCTGGAACAGCTGCGGCTGATGCGCTGCCGGGTACGCCGCGGCGGGAGTTTCGCGGTCGTACATACTATTATGAACCCATTCGGTACTACAGTCCCGTGTGGTATGCAGGTAATGGAGTGATTGCAACCCGCCGCCAGGCTGGCGTGCCCATATGGCCATTAGCGCAGTATAACAAGATCTACTAAGGCAATTTGCGAGGCAATTATGGCGGAGAAATCAATCAAGCTAAATATAACAGGGATGGCTTCGGACCACGAAGCTGAATCTGTAATTCGCGCACTCCATGCTGTTCCCGGTGTTACGTATGCAGAGGTGTATCTGGATCCCGGGTATGCAGATATTCGGTACGATGATGGACAGGCGAACCCGGAAGACTTTAGCGCAGCCATAGAAACGGAAGGTTACGAGGCTTCGCTCGCCTGATGTGGAAGGGTTTTGTGTGTTGTAGCAGGCGATCTTTGGTGCTACTTATTCTATTTCTGTCGGTTTGGACGCTTTGCAATCACACCTTTGCTGGTTGGAACGTTGTAGCCGACAAACCTTTACCTGTAAACGCTGAAACTACTATCAGCCTGCGATATGACAAAGGCACAGAAGAAAGCACTAGCGGAGTGCTGTGGCTTGTGCCCACAGATATTTCATCTGTCCTGGTTCCTGAAACGGTTCAATATAATGGAGACAAGGTTTCCGTCCCTGCTTTTTTTCGTACCGCTAATCCGACACTATTGGTGCATGACGCGGAAAGAGACGAGACAACTACCATATCCCTGGCGGCTTCGCCACAAGAGGGACGGTTCAGTTGGCGGCCATCGCTCTCTATCTCGCCGGCAGAAAATTATCCCATAGTACTGGCCAATCAAGAGGTTACTCCAACGCTTACGCTGGCTGGCGGTACTGGCCAGATGCCACCTTCTGCTCATATTTCTGCAACGGACCACCGCGGCCGGCTGGTGATGTCACGCTTCTTCAGCACTTTTGATTTGCTTGGCGGGCTTGGTAAGCTAAAGTTTCCCGCGATAGGGCAGTACACTGTCAGTCTGAAGCTTCTTGATGATTACATTACAAGTCTTCCGCAAGCGGCGCAGCGGGAACCTATTGTGCTGCCTTTTGGCACCTGGGTGGAGCGGGCGCACCCACAGGATGTGAAAGCCGCTGATTACGTTACAACCGATGTGGTGGTAGGAAATCTTGTAGCCTTTGAACACATTCCTACGACAGCGACGGTGCTGTCGGAAGACAAGATAGTTGTGCCGGTGTTTGCTGTTCATTCCCGGGAAAGCCGGTTGAACCGCTGGCCATACATGATTTCTGACCTCGGAATCTACTCAATGCCTGTCAGTGAGCAGCAGTCTAAGGGTGCAGACCTTTTACGGTGGCAGCGTGCCTTGGGTGCTACGTTTGGGTTAATCCATGTAAACTGGGGGCATTTGCAGACGTCCCCTGGTGGATACCGATGGCATAAACTGACGGACCTGCTTCCTCTATACCGCCGTAACCAGGTTCGCCCCGTGCTTGCGCTGGTGGGACGGTCGGCCTGGAGCGACAGCCTTCCCTATGAGACAACGGAGACATTAACTGCCTGGCAGGATTTCAGTTTTGAGTTGTCTGAAAAATTTCGTCAATTGATTTGGGGGCTGCAAGTCTGGCGATACCCACAAACTGAGTCGGCGGATGACGTTACGAGCTACTCAAACCTCGTCAGCGCAACCTATACGGGATTTTCTACGCGTGACGGAAAAGCCATCCAGGCTGCGCCCATACTGGCTGGAGCTACACACTGGCCTGATTCTGATTTCGTGCAGGCTTTGCTGAAATCAGAGGCTCGAGAGGCCATTGGCGGGATAAGTTTTGATCAATATCCATCGCGGGATTATAAAGGTTCGCCAGGCGACAACGGTTTTGAAGAAGCATTTGACGAATTGAAGACAGCTTTGAAGGATTCTGGAAAAGCGGATTTGCCCGTATGGCTGATGAACACAGGGTGGGTAAACGGGACCGATGGAGTAACGCAGGATTTGCAGGCAAATTACCTTGTGAGAACGCATACGCTGGCCCTGGCGCAAGGTTTTCATAAAGTGGGATGGGATGGCCTGGCGGATAAGAGCGCAGTACCGTGGGCGGCTGACCAGACTCAGCGAATGGGGCTTCTGACTGCTGACCTCCGCCCCAAACTCGCTGGCATAGCTTATAATAACATGACTTACCTTATGAGTGGTTTGACACCTAAGGGAGAGACCCGGCAGGGTAAGGCCCGTGTTTTTAGCTTTAATATCGGCCTGCAAAGCAATAAATGGCCCGGCTTACTTTACGTTGCGTGGACCGAATCTCCGCAGGAAACGCAGGAAATTCTGTTACCTATGACCCAAGGCGGTGGAGTGTATGCCCTGGATTATCTTGGAGCAGAAGTTCCAACCGAAAAAGTCGAGCCCGATCCTAAGAGTCCAATAGCTGGCACTTACCGGATCCCCGTAGGGTTTGAACCGGTGTTCATCTGGGACGCCGGTAAGCCGGGAAATTCGCAACCCCCACCCACAGAAGCAGAGCAGGAATAGAAATGAAAAGATTTGGCAGTGAGAAGCCGCGGAAATTTGGCCCGTCGGATAAACCTAAGTTTTCCGGTGGAAAAGCACCATTTAAACCGCGCAAAGATTTTGGTGGGGCAGGGAGACCCGGAGGCTATAAGCCACGACCCTTTGACTCTGACAGGGAAGAACCTCGCGGTGCACGCGCCGGTGATGATCGTGGCAGATTTGGAGGCCCTGCAAAACCGCGTCCGTCGGGTGATCGTCCGTCTTATGGTGGTGCTTCGCGCCCTGGTGGCGACCGCCCATCATATGGCGGTTCTTCGCGCCCTGGTGGCGACCGGCCCTCATATGGCGGTTCTTCGCGCCCTGGTGGCGACCGGCCCTCCTACGGTAGTTCATCGCGCCCGGGCGGCGACCGGCCATCATATGGTAAAGGTCCGCGTCCGGGAGGTGATCGTCCGTCTTATGGAAGCGCTTCGCGGCCTGCAGGTGATCGCCCTTCATACGGCAAGGCTCCACGGTTCGGTGGCGAAAAGCCAAGATTTGGTGATAAGCCACGCTTTGGCGCGAACAAGCCGAAATTCGGTGGAGACCGGCCTCGGGAGTACGGCGCAGATCGCCCTCGCGATGAGAACTCTGGCTACCCCCGTGAAGGGAAGCCTTCTTTCGGCGCTAAGCGCCCCTACGGCGACAAACCCGGCTTTGGAAAAAAGCCGGCATTTGGGAAGAAGCCAGCGTTTGGTGACAAGCCACGCTACGGTGATAAGCCCCGGTTTGGTGACAAGCCTCGCTTTGGTGATAAGCCGCAATTTGGGGATAAACCCCGGTTCGGAGACAAACCATCTTACGGAGCCGGCCGTTCAGCTTACGGTGAACGTGGGTTCAGCGAGGATCGCGAACGCGGTGATTACAAGAAGCCAGGTTTCGGTGGGCCCGGTAAACCAGGCGGATATGGTGACCGTAAGCCTGGAAAGTTCGGGGAACGCAAAGAAAAACGCGACCCCTACAGGGTCTGGAAGCGCGAAGATGCCGAAGCTGAAGGACACGCAGAAGCCGCTGCAACTGAGCCGCCAAACGCACCTTTCCGCGAAGCCGACGATACCGATCAGGATTTTGCTTACGAAGGACTGCCTGACCGTCGTGCTTCCCGCTACAACCGTGAGTGGGTGGAGTCTGCTACGAACTCTGCCGATGTTGTAACCAAGGCATTTCCCTCAGCGCCGTACGCGCGCAAACTTATGGTTACTATGGAAGATACCCGCAATGTTCCGATCAGGGTCGTGTGGGTATTTGATACCATGGTTGGTGACCTGCCGGATGGTGAACCTGCAGCAGGGGATACCGTTTACGTTCATGACTCCAGCAACAAGTTTCTCGGTTCCGCCATTTACAATCCGAACTCGCGCATTCGCGCGCGGATTTTCAGTCTCGATAAAGAGCTGTTTAACCGGGAATATATTAAGACAGCCATAGCCAAAGCCATCTCGCTTCGCAGATCGCTGGGCTATATGGATGAAGGCTCCTGCCGTGTAATCTTCGGCGAATCTGACGGGATTCCGGGACTTGTCGCAGACCTTATTGGCGGTTACCTTGTTATCCAGCCGCTTACTTACGCGGTGGACAAACATCTTACGTTTATCGTAGACCAGCTTAACGAGCAGGTCGGGCCTGAAGGAATTGTGGTGCGTACCGACGTTCCCATACGAGCAAAGGAAGGCCTTGATGTGGGCGGAGTGGTTGTGCATGGAGAAATTCCTGAACGGGTCACTGTAAAAGAAGCAGGCTATGTTCTCTATGCGAATCCCGCGAGTGGGCAAAAGACGGGCTTGTTCCTTGACCAGCGTAAAAACCGGGCTGCTATCAAGCACTTCTGCAAAGGAGCGCGCGTGCTTGACCTGTTCTGCCACGTGGGTGGCTGGGCAATCAGGGCTGCTCGCTATGGTGCGACTGAAGTCATTGGTGTGGATTCTTCCAAGCCAGCGCTTGAATTAGCTCGTGCAGCAGCCGAAGCTAATGGCTATGACCAGGTCACGTTTGTTGACGACGACGTGTTCGATTACTTTGGAAAGATTGGCGCAGAGGAAGAGAACCTTTTTGACGTGATCATCTGCGATCCGCCGGCCTTTGCAAAGACTCGCGCGCATTTCGAGGAAGCCATTCGTGCATACCTTTCGCTGAATTACCGTGCCATGAAGAAGCTGAAGCCGGGCGGAATTCTTGTGACCTGCTCGTGCAGCCAGGCAGTTTCCGGTGATGAATTCACTGATATGCTGACAACGGCAGCGCGAAATGCGCGGGCGCAGTTTCAGATCATAGAAAAACGGGGCGCCCCGCAGGACCACCCCGTTCTTCTTGGACTTCCGGAAACTGACTATCTGAAATGCTACGTGCTTCGTAAAACCGAATAGGGGAGAGGTCTACATCTCAGGGGGACGCTGACTAAGTTCCCTATCAAGATCTAACAAGGCCGGGCCATCACCGTTTATAAGTTCCAGTTTACGGACGATGGTTCTGGCCGTTTTTTCTTCTTCCACCTGCTCTGTCAGGAACCATTGAAGCTCGGCCGCGGTAGCATAAGCTTTTTCCTGAAGGGCAAGTTCGTACAGGTTGTTAATGGCTTCGCTTACTTGCTCTTCCTGTGCGAGGGACTGTTGAAACATATCCTGCAGAGAGGCAAAATCTACTGCCGGTGCTGGTATTGGCCTGAGTTCAATTTTTGCACTGCGATCAGCCAGAAATTCGTAAAGCTTCATGGCGTGCTCTTTTTCTTCCTGACTTTGAGTACGCATCCATGCGGCAGAGCCCAGGAAGCTTTGTCTTTCGCACCATGCAGACATGGAGAGATAGGTATAGCTGGAGCTAAACTCCATATTGATCTGCTCGTTAATGGCATCTTGCATCTTTTGAGAAAGCTTCATTTTCTTTACCCCGATGGTGTAGGATTGAGTCGACTCATGGCGTTACGCTGTGGGAATATCCAGAACAAAATGTCGGCGGCTTAGCCGATGCAGTTGGTATCTCAGATTAGCTGTTTTTGTGCCGCCCGCTCTACAAAACCCCGCACCAGGCTTGTCAGTTTTGGTTCAGCAATTTCCACGGTTTTGAGGATGCGGTCGAGCGATACCGGCTCCAGGGCATCTGGCAGACACTCATCTGTAACCGTAGAGATACACAACACCTTCATGTTGGCGTGAACTGCCGCAATGACCTCCGGTATGGTAGACATGCTGACTATATCAGCGCCGATGCGCTGGAACATGCGGTATTCGGCTGCCGTTTCGAAGCTGGGCCCGGTAACCGAGACGAGTATCCCCCTGTGCACTCCGGGAATCTGCAGTTCGAGCGCCGCATCTTCGGCTACCTTTATAAGTTCACGATTGTAGGGTTCACTCATGTCGGGAAACCGGGTACCAATGGCTTCGTCGTTAGGGCCGATAAGGGGATTGTCGCCCATCAGGTTAATGTGGTCTTGCACCAGGACCAGGCTGGCGGCCGGAATAAGTGGATTGACGCTGCCGACGGCGTTCATTACCAGAAGAGTCTCAGCGCCGAGGGCACGCATAACCCTTACCGGGAACGCGATCTGCTGCATGGTATAGCCCTCATAGAAGTGAAAGCGGCCCTGCATCATGACGGTGGGCGTTCCGTGGAAATCGCCCAGGTGCAGCCGACCAGCGTGGCTCTCGACTGTGCTTACAGGGAAGTGGGGGATTGACTCGTAACCGATGATATCTGCTTCGTGCATGTCTGTAGCCAAGCTACCCATACCAGTTCCCAGGATGACAGCCAGCCTGGGAGATTTGCTGCTTTTGCTTTTTATGAATTGGACGGCTTCTTCAATTTCCCTGCGGGCCGGGCGCGGGTTGGTCATCGTTTTGCTATCTCCACATTCCTTAACATGGTTCCGATGCTTGCGGCATTGGGCGCCGCTCGTCAATTGCGAATATGAAGATTGCGAGTTTGTGAAATAAATCACAATGTCTGGAAAGGTGAGTAATGGCAGAAGTTACAGTAGCCCCCAGCACTAGAGGTTCCAAAACCTCTGTTGTAATAGTAGGAGCGGGCTTCGCTGGCCTATATTGTGCGCAGAAATTAGGCAGGCGAAATCTTTCTATAACGCTCATTGATCGCCGAAACTTCCACCTGTTCCAGCCGCTGCTCTACCAGGTGGCGACGGGCAGTCTTTCTTCAGGAGACATTGCTTCGCCAATTCGGACCGAGTTTGCGGACCAGGATAACGTGACGGTGTTGCAGGCCGAGGTTACAGGTTTTGATGTGGAGCGGAAGCTGGTGGAACTGCAGGATGCAGACGCCGTAACGTATGACTATCTTGTTGTTGCAACCGGTTCCCACCACCACTATTTTGGCAAAGAGGAGTGGGAGCCGCTGGCGCCCGGACTCAAGACCCTTGAAGATGCGCTGGAAATGCGAAGCCGGATTCTGCATGCATTTGAAGAAGCAGAACGGGCGGCAAAGGACCAGGCACGGTCTACGGCGGCGTTAACTTTTATAATCGTTGGCGGAGGTCCTACCGGAGTTGAACTGGCCGGCACTATCGGTGAACTCGCTCACCTGACCATGCGCGGAGAATTCCGTAATATTGATCCACGAAAAGCGCGAATTATACTGGTCGAAAACGATGATCGAGTGCTGCCGATGTACGATCGTCCATCATCTGACAAGGCTGGTAAATACCTGGAACAACTGGGCGTGGAACTAAAGCTTGGTTACAAGGTGACGGATGTAACGGCTTTTGACGCAGAGCTGACTGGCCTGGGTAAGGTAGAAAGAATTCCCTGCCGGACCGTATTATGGGCCGCTGGAAACAAAGCCTCACCGCTTGGGAAAGCGCTGGCTGAAAGAACTGCAGCCACTACTGATAGAGCCGGACGGGTTACTGTAAATGAGTTTCTCAACATACCCGAACACCCCGACATTTTTGTGCTTGGTGATATGGCATTGAGCACTGGGGCAGATGGAAAGCCACTGCCGGGAATTGCTCCAGTTGCCATGCAGCAGGGCAAATACACGGCGCAGGAGATTACGCGGCGGATGAAAGGGAAGGCGCCTGAGCCGTTCAAGTATTTTAACAAGGGTTCTCTCGCCGTGGTGGGACGCAACCGTGCTGTTGCGGAACGCGGTTCCCTTCACTTTGGTGGCTTCGTTGCGTGGCTTATGTGGGCATTCATCCACATTGCTTACCTGATCGAGTTCCAGAATCGTGTCGTAGTGATGCTGCGGTGGGCGATTAACTATTTCTCCCGGAAGCGCGGAGCGCGGCTGATCACCGGAGAAGGGTTGCCTGCACCGCAAGTCGCAGAGCCATCAGGTGTTCATCCGGAGCAGGGGATGCCTGCTGATCCTCAGCGGCACACTATCTAATGATGGAAGAGTCACTTGAACTGGAGCAGACGGTGATTTCCTATATTACGTCGGCGAGGCTTGGGGCATAGTGGCCGTCTCGTCCGCGTGTTGAGGGCGAAGCAACCATGGAATTAAGTACTGCCTCCACGGTCGCATCAGCCGCGGCCGCAAATAACTGATCGATTCGATTCTCGTTAAGTTGTTGCGCTGGCACAATATCACGGGGTTCATCATGGCGAATACGCCAGGCCGTTGAAAAACCAACAACAATGTCGCCGCTACCATGACCCCAAATCGATCCCAACTGCGCCAGGCCTGCACCGCACCGCTTTATGACGCGCTGCAGCTGCCGGTTACTCAGTGGAATATCTGTCGCAAGTACGATGATTACTGAACCGCGCTCCTCTGCCTTCTCTGCAGGCGGCGCCGGTCGCCTACCGTCTGGCAAGACCAAGGAGCCGGCACTTCCGAAGTTGGTAAGCGTTAACACGCCGATATGGTAGCTTTTCTGGTCGAGCGGAATCATCCGGGAGGCTGTGCCTATACCGCCTTTAAAACCGAAACAGCGCATTCCTGTACCGGCACCAACTGATCCCTGCACCACTGTCACGTCGCACGCATTCTTTATGGCCTCGATGGCATCAGATTCTGACACTGCAAGGGCCTGTATATCGCTCAACCACCCGTCATTGCATTCGCAGACAACCGGGTTTACTGTTGAGGTTCTTCTACCGATTTCCGGATTCTCTTTAATGGCTTCACGGATCAGGGCGGTTGCGCATGTTCCAACACTTAACGTATTGGTAAGTAATATTGGAGTTTCAATTTGTCCAAGCTCTGCAATTTGCATGAGGCCAATGCTTTTGCCAAATCCATTGATCACTTCCACAGCTGCAGGCACTTTTTCCTGGAACAGGTTTCCCCCGTGTGGAAGTATTGCGGTCACACCTGTACGCAGGTTGTCCCGAAGAAGGGTCTGGTGCCCGACCAATACTCCTGACACATCTGTTATCGCGTTGAGTTTGCCAGGCTGCAGATTTGATCTTATCAGTCCGAGGTCGCGGGCAAGTGGCATAAGCGAGAGGCTCCAGAAGCAGGTATTAGGGTAAATTTCGGGCCGGAGAAGTTGGTGCTGTCAAGCGCGGTGACCAGGAGTACGGCGAGGGGCATCGGAGTAGCAGTCAAAGTGGTTATAAAAAACTACCCCCAAACCTATCAGGATTTGGGGGCGATCTAGATCAATTAAGTGGTGGGCCGTCAGGGACTCGAACCCTAAACCAACAGATTAAGAGTCTGCTGCTCTACCAATTGAGCTAACGGCCCGCCCAGCACCTTACCTCGTGCGAGCCGTATTTACACGGCCTTTAAGTGTTTATTTTCAAACGCCTGCAATTAACAGGAGCTGGCGATTATGGGCAGCAGTATTGCTCAAGTTCGCTGGCGCATCCGCACAATTCAGCAAGACGACGTACAACGTCGCCTACGGCGCGATTGGGAGTGCTTGCGCCTGCAGTAAACCCGACTTTTAGCGGCAGCGCAGGCAGCCAGTCCTGTGCTATACCTACCTGGTGCGTATCCCAAGCCTGATGTTTGATCTCGGTTGCGGAGAGAAGGTGGCTCACATCTTCAATGTGATAGGCTCTCGTATGCTGGCTGGCTATCTCAATCAGGTGGGTGGTATTAGAACTGTTAAAGCCGCCGACGACTAGAATGAGATCCAGGTCCTGCGTGATTAATTCCTGCACGGCGTCCTGCCGTTCCTGGGTGGCGGAGCAGATTGTGTCGAAGCTGCGGAAATGTTCACCTATGGCCTCTTCGCCATAACGGTCTATCATGGCAACCTTCAGCATTGCGCCAATCTCAAGGGATTCGCTGCTGAGCATGGTTGTCTGGTTTGCCACACCAACGCGCTGCAGGTGGAGTTCTGGATTAAATCCGGCAGACACGGCTTTTGCAAACGTTGCGGCAATTGTGGATACCGGGACGTTACCACGGATGAAATCGCAGACCAGCTGCGCTTCGTCTTTATCGCGCACGATTATGTAATGGCCGCCATCGAATTGAGTAACGCGGCTGCTGGTGCCGATAGTTTCTTCGTGGCTGTATTTGCCATGGATGACGGCGGTAAAGCCCTCGCGGGCATATTTTTCTACGCGCTTCCAGACATGTATAACGGAGCCGCAGGTGGTATCGACCAGCGTGCATCCGCGCTGGCGCAGAAGTTCAACCTCACTTACGCTGGCGCCAAACGCGGGCAATAAAACCACGTCTTCGGGTTGAACATCCTTATACGAAGTTCCACCACTGTATTGCCCGTTTAAGAACCGGATGCCCATTTCCATGAGCTTGTTGTTTACGCGCGGATTATGAATTATTTCGGTTGTTAAAAAGATGCGCCTATCGGGAAACATTCGGCGCGTCTGGTAGGCGTAATCAATGGCCTTATCAACGCCGTAGCAAAAGCCAAACTCGCGCGCCAGGTACATATCCAGTTTGGGAAGCTGAATCCGAAATTCATGCTGCCGGAAACAGTCGATTACATCGCTCGTATAGTCGGTCAGAATCTCATCTGAAACCTGACCTTTCAAGCCAAAGCCGTGACGGTAGATACCCGTAGCTGCATCGGGCTTGCCGATGGGACTACGACTGGACGTAACTGTTTCCTCAATTGCCATAGATGTTAATTTATCCTGAAACCCCTGAAAATTCTCGGCTTTAGCCACATTACTGGCTCTGATCGCTACTCATGCAGATGTACCCATGACCTGCAGCCGGCGTACTCTGTTGTCTCGACAAATTCGAGTGGAGAAGCGAGGGCCTCCACAGCTAACTCAATAACGTACAGCGGGCGCTCAGGCTTGTAGGTGAGACGCATCTGTATAAATTCAGTGTTCCAGATATGCCGATCGCGAAAGGGTAAGGCTTCATCAATTGTAGAAATCAGGTGCGCTTGAACCACCCGGGCTTTGCTTTTGATGGTGACAATGTGGCCGTGCTGTTGTGCCGTCGTCTGCTTCAACAGTTCCACGTATTGTGGTTTCAGAAGTTCTTCTTTCTGATGCTCGCGGGCCGGGTAGAGCAGAAACTGGCTGTGATCCAGTTGGAAGTCTCCAGTGCTTTCCTGGATTCCACCTTTACGCAGGATCACATTTTGCAGCCCCAGCTCCATCGCCCTGACTGCAACTGCCCATTCTTTAAGTGCGACATTGTCCATAATGAAAAAAGACCCTCCGTGAGGGAGGGTCTTCATAAAGTAAATGTTGGTTTTACTTGGACAGTGATGCAGCCTTGTCGGTGTTTTCCCAAGTGAAACCGTTGCCCTGGCGGCCAAAGTGGCCGTAAGCGGCGGTTTCTTTGTAAACAGGGCGCTTCAACTGCAGAGACTCAATGATGCCGCGGGGGGAGAGGTCGAAGTTTTTGGAAACAATTGCAGTCAGTTCTTCATCGCTGACTTTTCCGGTGCCGAAGGAATCGATAGAAATCGACACAGGCTGCGCTACACCAATGGCATAAGCGACCTGAACCTCGCAACGCTCAGCCAGGCCGGCGGCAACGATATTCTTGGCTACCCAGCGGGAAGCGTAAGCTGCGCTGCGGTCAACCTTGCTGGGGTCTTTTCCGCTGAATGCGCCGCCACCGTGACGTCCCATGCCACCGTAGGTATCAACAATAATCTTACGGCCGGTAAGGCCGGTGTCGCCGTGAGGACCGCCAACGACGAAACGGCCAGTCGGGTTAACGTGGAGGATGATGTCGCTGGTGGAGTAACCAAGGTGATCACCAACCTGCGGGATCACGTGCTTCATGAGATCTTCACGAATTTGGGCAACTTCAACATCTTCACTGTGCTGGGTGGAAATGACAATGGTATGGACGCGTTTAGGTTTATTGTCTTCGTACTCAACCGTTACCTGGCTCTTGGAGTCGGGGCGAAGGTAGGGGAGTGTTCCGCTATGGCGAAGATCGGCTAACTTTTTGAGAAGCTGATGAGACATGATGATCGGGAGGGGCATGAGTTCAGGGGTCTCGTTGCATGCGTAACCAAACATCATTCCCTGGTCACCAGCACCTTCTTTATCAACACCCATGGCGATATCGGCAGACTGACGATCGAGGGAGATCATTACGCCGCAAGAGCTGCCATTGATACCCATGTCATCGCTGGTGTAGCCGATGTCCAGCAGGGTCTTCCGCACGAGGGAACTGTATTCAACAGTGGCGTTGGTGGTGATTTCGCCTGCTACAACTACAAGACCAGTGGTGGCCAGACATTCACAAGCCACACGGCTGTTCGGGTCCTGCTCCAGGAGAGCGTCAAGGATCGCGTCGCTTAGCTGATCACATACTTTATCAGGATGTCCTTCCGAAACACTTTCAGAAGTAAAAAGAACCCGTTTTGCCATCTTAGTCCACTGTCTCCACAAGGGTAAATATATGATGCGCCGGTAATACGGCAGGGCACCCGTGGGGAGTGCAATAGGAAAAAGAAAGTATTCTGCACCGGTTTAAGAAAAAACAGGGTGTCGGCCATATCGGATTGGGCTGGGGCTGGGCTGTAAAGGGCAGCGATATTGCCGCCTAAGCTTTGATGTTTATGTCAGCGCAGAGGTTGAGGTTAGTGTATGGGCAACATCCTAAATAACAACCTCAGCTTTACCTGTGTTGCATACGGGCTCCGAATAGTACTTCGGATCAACCAGGGGCTGTTTAAGGGATAATCCAGCTTCTACGTCGAACTGCCAGCTTCCGGCATTCGCCGGACTGATCTGGTGTTGAAGCTTTATGATTTTTTCCCCCAATGCCTGAAGGTTTTGTTGTGACGTTTCATCCAACTGCCAGGTAGCCTTTACCGTCATCCGCGTAACGTCCTGCATAAGCACGCTGTTAATATCATGGGATAGTGGAGATGCGCACCCGTTCGGGTTTACCGCAACGGCAACAGTGTCCAATATAACAGCATCGCAGGTATCGCGAAAGAATTCGACTACTAGGTTCCCCGCTAGCGACAGGCTTGTGTCATTAATCAGATTAAACCGAACTTGTATAGGAGGTTGGCCTCTCCTGCACATCATACGGGACCCACCGGCAAGGGGAAAGGTTGATTCAGTATCAGCCAGTGCCTCATGCCATTGCTCCAGGGGAATGGCCGAGGCTGGTTTGCCATCAATCAGTAACTCCATGCTCAGGAGTACGGGTGCAAAAAAGTGCCGGCTGGCATGCCACGCCTGTTTTGGCCGGCGGTAGTAATCGATGATTGACCAACTTATTGCGGGATAAGCATCGTGAAGCTGCCAGATCAGAACACCTGCTGTAGAGAAGCGTAAACGGCGCCAGTTCTCGACAGCACGTCGCAACACTTCTGCCTGAAGCGCCTGGCTTGTTTCTATCCAACCCGCCAGGTCTTGCGGAAGTTTATAGTGGGCTGCGATATAACGGGCTATCCGCTCCTGGCCTTCGATCATCTTTTGGTGATGAGCCAAGGACAGGTCCTCATAATCGGAGGCTCCCGGAGCAAACTGCCGGATACTTGCTATATCCGGGTAAGCCTGCAGACCAAATTCCGTAATAAATCGACCGCGATCCAGCAGAAATGAATCGGTATGCTGCCATCCAGACCAGCCGTCCCAGCTGTGGCGGTCGCCTGCAGTTTCATCATTGTAGTCGGTTTTGTTCCGGCTGAAGGGACTGCTTTGGTGGTAGATTCGAGACGGGTCGAATTCTTCAACGACCTGCTTGATCAGGTGCGACCATATGGTTTCACCAATGATTTTCTGCTCATTGCCTTTTTTGAGGTCGCCAGTTTGATGCAGCCACTCGTTTTCGTTGTTGCCGCACCACAGCAGCAGACACGGATGGTTGCGCAGGCGCGTAACCTGGTAAACGGCTTCAGCTTCAACCTCGTCTAAAAAATCCCGATAGGTAGGATAGGCTGCAGTGGTAAACATGAAATCCTGCCACACGAGCACACCGAGCGTATCACACAGCTGATAAAAATCGTCGGTTTCATAGATTCCGCCACCCCATACCCGCAGGCAGTTCATGCCTGCGCCAACAACCGCGCAGAGCAGCGTACGGTAGTCTTCCGGGTTTGCTTTGGCTGGAAGCATGGATACTGGAATCCAGTTTGCGCCGCGGCAGAAAATCGGGATTCCATTTACCGTTGGAACGAACGATTCTCCAATTGTATCTTTGGTGCGATCGACGGTTGCTGTTCTAACACCGAAAGTTGCCCGCTGCACCAGTTCATAGCTTGCACCAAGACGATCTGTCGCAGTGAGGGTTATTTCGACTTCATAGAGGGGCTGTTCGCCCATTCCAAGCGGCCACCATAGCCTGGCTTCAGGAAGGTCCAGGATGCGACGTAGAACGGAGGGCTTCGGCTTAATGGTAACCGATTCCGCTTTTTCTATCAGCGTTTCGCCGGTGATAGTATCTCTAATACGAATGACCAGATCGCCTGTGGCACGTCTACGCGATAGCAGGTCAACTGTTACAGTAGCTTGTGCATTCTGCACGGTTTCCTGTCCCGGCTCTACGGTCGGCAGGTGTGCGAAGTAAACGTAGGGGTTTGCCAGGTGCAGCGGCAGATTCTGCAGTAGCACAGGTGGCGTCAGCAGGGCAACACTGCTCAAGCGTGCGGTCCAGTCCCATCCCGTACGGCTCTGGCAACGGCGGGCGTGAACTCTTCCCGTATCAAAACCGGCAGGTAACTGGCCGTGGGCCGTTTCCATCATGGTGGTTACGTTGCGTGAGCTCCTCAGGTAGAGAAGTAGTAGATTCTCTTCTAATAGCAGAGATTCATCAATGTCAAAAACATACTCGCGGAACTCATTGCGCCCGCTCCCGATGAGATGCCCGTTGAGATACGCATCAAAGTAGCAGTCCACATGATTAAAAGAAACTTGAAGTTCATCATCTGCTGGAAAGGTCTCGCGCGGCAGAGAAAACTGCTTTCTCAGAACCCAATCAACGTCTTCAGTCCAGCGGTAATGGTGTTCGTTAAACCCCACCACTGGATCCGGACCAAATCCACTTTCATGAAGCCACGAAATCGCATCAAATGGCAACGTGGCAGCTTTAAATTCCCAGGTGTCGGCTTCGGAAATATCAATGTGCTGACCCATGGGTGTATGGCTGTGCGCGGATACTTCCCAGCCTTCGGCATCCAATTTTACTGATATCATCTGTAGGCTCTCCTAGGCCCGCCAGTCCGAATATAAACTTAAAAGGGGGCGTAGCCCTCCTTGGCTATAAAGCCACACGGCAGCGGGTGCGGGTGTAATTACACTGTAATTCTTAATGTTGCGTACCTATCCTGCTGCAGTATTAAACTAACAGGAGCAAACAATTTGAGACGAATCATACAGTCAAAGCCGCGATTGGCCATAGGGGTCAAAGTTGCTTTGGCAGTACTGGCCCACTGTAAACCTGGTGCTTCGGCCGGTGCAATAGATACCATCTCGAAAATCTCCTCCAATGGCCGTTCAAAAAAAGTTACAACTCAGCAGTTTGCAGAGGATTATGTCAGCAGCGTAGTGGCAAAAGGTAAAGCAGCACTTAGTAAAACAGACCGGGCATGGAGCCACCTTGTGTTTGCCGCCGGCAGCGACCTGCGCCATGGCACGCCAATGTCCTATGATGAAGTTCGTCTTTGGCTTCAATCTTATAATGCTGGTCCATATGCCTGTCTTAAGTACAAAGGGTGTGTTCCTTATCGCGAAACGCGTAACTACGTGCCCCGGATTATGAAGTATTACCAGCAGGATATTTCGGATTCTCCATACGACGAGATCATTGTCGAAAAGGCGACGAAATACGGCCTCGATCCGCAGCTGATCCGTGCCGTTATGAAAGCGGAATCTGATTTTAACAGAAAGACTGTCAGCCATGCGGGCGCACGCGGCCTGATGCAGGTGATGCCAGTTGTGTGGGAAGACGTGCGTAAGCGTTACAAGTTCAAGTGGAACTATGGCTCGGACGTGTTTGACCCGGAAAAAAACGTGGAAGTCGCCTGTGCTTACCTTGCCTGGCTGCGATATGATTTTCTTCCACGGCACTTTTCCGAGTTCCCGGCTAACCCTGAAGCCCCGGCAATTGTTAAACGCGACAAACGGCGTCTTCCTAAAGAACGTATCAGTGCGCGCGAACAGCAGATCATGATTTCTCAGCAGGCCGAACAGAAAAGGCAGTCTACCCCCGGCGCATAACCTTTGCGTAGTGGAAAAGCGCCTTTTCGACCACGTAGTCAGGCTTTAGCAATCGCGGGCGGTGTTCATCACGCAGACCATGCAATTCCAATGCCGTCAGTTTCTGCGGAAGCGCAGTAGCATAGGCGTGGAGTTCATGGTCTCGTGATGCGCCCCAGCGGTGTGGCTCTGTAGCTGTGTACAGGGTAAATGTAGGCACACCATAATCCACTGCCAGATGCTTTGGCCCGGAGCAGCCGCCTACAAGAAACGAAGCGCCATTCACCAGTGCCATTACCTGCTCCAGGCTGGTTTTCCCGGCGAGGCTCAGGCACTTCGTGTTGTGCCTCAATTTCGCTTCGGCTATCCCACCTGCTTCAGCCCAGTTCGCAGCACCCATGATAATAATTGGGGAGCCACTTTCCTTTCCGAAGCGGTCGAGGAATGGAATCCAATTGTCCAGGGGCCATTCCTTTGAGGCGTAGCCGGCGCCGAACTGGACTAATGTATAGTTGGTGCCTATTCCATGCCTGTTCAGTATTTTGTCCAGCCATTGCCGGGAGAATTCCGATACTGGCGGTGGAGCGGGTGGAACCGAATTGACCAGCGGCCACAGGCTAAACAAGCGGGCCAGGTTCTCGTGCTCATGCAGTTCAAGATTTTTCTCTACTTGCCGCCGAGCATAGATGTAGTCGCGGCGGCCCGCAAACCCTACGTCGCAGTTAAAGGTACTGCCGACAGGAGAGAGGTGCTTGCGCCAGAGAGCGTAATCGCCGTCATAGAAATAGGGAACGAAAGCTGCTGAAACATTAGCTACTTTTTGCCTGATGTAGCTTGAAGCTTCTGCCGGCGCCAGTACCTTTACATTCGGCGGCATACCGGCAAGCAACTGAGGGCTTTTCGCAGATAAAACAATTTCGGCTTTGGGAAACGTGTGCGCCAGGTTGTTGATGTGCGGCCTTAACAGAATGGAGTCGCCCATCAGGCAATCTGCAGAAACAAAGATCGATCCAGGCGTACTAATCGGGAAATCATGACGGTTGCGCGCTCGCTTTACAATATTAAAGGCCAGCCCTCCTGCCCGTATCTTTCCCTGAAAAGCCATCGCCTTTCCCAATTCTTTCGCCAGGTTCCTGTGGCGCGGCCGCAGGGGCAATGGAGCACTCCAAACTGAGCGGAACACGCCCCATTGACGATTCAGCCACACATAATCACCTACCCATTTCTTTCGAGTCAGTGGCGACCGGGCAATCTTATCAGCGACAACACCAGCAATATGGGCCAGATCCCAGGGGATGGCAGTGGCGGTTTCAAACGCAGGGCGTCGCAGCCAGCTTGCCTCACCATCCAGCCTCGCCCGGTTCATCACGTAAGCCCACGTCAGACGGTCTGGATGAACCTCGTGTACGACAGCCTGGCGATAGCCGACGATAACATTGCAACCCTGAAGGCGTCGATCCTTCCACCACTCTGCGTCTTCACGGCCGGTAGAATACAGCTGCCGGGTTTCTCTTTTTACAGAACACAGCGGATGTGCATCCCATAATTGTTTGCGCGCGGCCATGTTGCAGGTGTCGGGATAATATCCCGGTTTACCCAGTACGGTGCCCGGCGGGCTGAGTCCAATGCACCAGTTGATCGCAGGATCCCACCAATCAGGCAACTGGGCTGACGAGACGGTAACGCCACCGCCTGCATGGTGTGCTTGAAGATTGTATCTTACTTGCTCGAGCCAGCCGGGAAATGGAACAGCATCGTCATCGATGAACACAACTGCCGCGTTGCCTGCCTTCTGCAGCAGCGCGTTACGAGCGGTGGCAAAGTCAAACTGCTCAAGTTTGAGCGTTGAATAATTAACCTGTTCGGAATTCAAGTCAGCGATGATTGCGGCGTTTTCATCAGATGGATCAGTATCCAGCACAAGGATTTCATCATTTGGTTGGAGTTCTTCGATAACAGCTTTAAGCAGCCGGCGCAACAGCACTGGGCGGTTTGCAGTGAGTACGCAGACGGATATTGATCCTGACGCTGATCCGGGTTCTTCTATCAGCAAGGCTGACCCAGCCCTGCAAATTTCTGAAACAACTCCGCATCCGAGATTCTCTGCCTGTTCACTCGCGCTTTTCGCTCGGCTTTAATAATTGCGGCATTTCGTGCAAGATACAAAAAAATCGCCAACCGCTGCTTAAAGCGGATTCCGTTTCCCCGCCGAACGTATTCCGGCAGCGATGCCCAGAATTCCCGATGAAGTTTTTCATCTGTCAGATTGAGTGCCAGGAGCAGGAACCGGTTCCGTTCCCGCACAAATTCAATCCGCTCCCGTCCATGAGCCCTGATCATTGACCCCTGGCCCAGGTGCGATCCGACTGCTCCGGGTTCATATAGATTAACCAGTCCAGCTTTGAGAGCCTGGTACGAAATATCGTAGTCTTCCCAGTATCCGGGGGCGTACAGGTGATGAAACCCACCAAACTCTAGAAAGTGGGCTCGTCTTATTGCGCATGACCCCCCCTGCAAAAACATTGTCTCTGTCAGGCTACTATCGTCACTCCACGTCAGCTTTAGTCGACCCTGTTCAAGGTGCCCTCGCATGTTTACATGATTGGGTGTGTTGTTTTCCCAATCCACAGTCTTTCCTGATACACCAAACAATTCTGGGCGGTTGTCAAAGTGCTTACAGAGGTTAGTTATAAAGTCGGCCCGCGCAATGAGATCATTGTTTATCAGCACCAAAACCTCGCCTTCAGCCAGCCGTGCTCCCTCGTTCACCATGGCGCCAAAGCCGCGATTTACATCGTGACTGACAAGCTGGATATCCGGGAACTGCCTCAGTGCCTCATCGCCGCTTCCATCGGTGCTGGCGTCATCCATTACTATGCATTCAAACTGCCGTCCGTACTCTACGGCCGAATGCAAAATTGCACCAATACAGCGATTCAAAAACGCCTTCCCGTTCCAGTTGGGAATTATGATGGATATTTTTACCGACATATCTGACGAACTGTCTGGCATTGCCTACGGTATTCAATAGCTAATATGGGCAAGGTAACCGGCGCAAAGGGGTCTAAGAGACAGCAAGTGGAATTTTCCGCGGGTACTGCAAGTGCGATCGCGCAAGCTCTTGCGCAGTGGTTTTTAAATGAACAGCGGAATTTAAACTTTCGCCAGACTCGCGATCCGTATGCCATAATGGTGTCTGAGTTTATGTTACAGCAGACAACTGTGGCAGCAGTGGAGCCGTACTATGAACGCTTTTTGCAGCGTTTTCCCAGTGTCCATGAGCTTGCTGCATCCTCAGAGGATGAAGTTATGCAATATTGGGCAGGATTGGGATATTACCGGCGAGCACGCCAACTGAGGTCTGCAGCGATTGAAGTGGTGAACAAGTGGAACGGGAATTTTCCTAGGACAGTACAGGAACTACAGTCGCTTCCTGGTTTTGGCCGTTATACGGCTGGCGCAGTTCTTTCGCTGGCGTTTGACGAGCCGGCCGCTATCCTTGAAGCAAATACGATTCGTGTTTTTGCGCGCCTTGCGGGCCGACACGGCGTAGTCGGCGACACAGAATACATGAAGTCGCTTTGGTCTTTATCCGAGTCATTAGTAAAGGCTGCAGAGTCGCCGCGAATGGCTAATCTTTCCGCCATGGAACTTGGAGCATTAATCTGTAAGCCAAGACCTCGCTGCGGCGAGTGCCCTGTTAATCAATGGTGCATTGCTTACAGGGAGGGAATTGCCGAAGTTATACCTCAGCCCCGGCCGCGTCGTGAGAAAAAGCAGGTAACGGTTGCCTGTGCCGCAATTCGAGATCAGAAAGGACAATACCTCGTCCGCCGGATACCGGAAGGGGAGTGGCATGGCGGCCTGTGGGAGTTTCCTGCAGTCCGTACAGAAAGCCAGTCGCCGGGCATATCTGAAGTGCAAAAGCTACTGACACCGCAGCTAAGCCCTTACGTTCAGAATATTGAACCGTTTACCTGTCTCAAGTACACTGTCACACACCATGACGTTACGTGCCACGTTTTCCATTGCCACGGGAATATTGACGCAAGAGATTTTGCGGTTGATGGGGAAGAGTTAAGGCTTTTTCCATTGGGTAAGATAAGCGAACTGGCAATGGGTTCCGCTCAAAAAAAACTGCTGAAGCTGCTTCTCGTAAAGGCGGCTGAGGGTAAATTTAATGACATCTAATGAACTGACAATTCAAACACTGCTAAACGAGTGTGGACGAGATCTTGAACTGCAGGTGATGTCTGGAGAAGATCGGCTTAACCGCGTAGTTGCTACGCCAGAACTTAATCGACCGGGCCTTGCTTTTGCCGGCTTTTATGACGTGTTCGCGTGGGACCGCATTCAGATTCTCGGGAACACAGAGATTTCCTACCTGGACAGCCTGACGCCTGAAGATCGGCGCACACGCCTGGATGGAACGCTGCAGTTCCAGTTGCCTTGCCTGATCGTGACCAATGGGAACTCCGTTTCTGACGACATTCTTGACGCCGCGCGGAATCATGGCACTCCGCTGCTTCGCAGCAACATGCCGACGACGCGTCTCGCTGGTGTGCTGATGGCCTATCTTGAGCGGTTTTTTGCTCCGACGGCGAACGTCCATGGTAACCTGCTCGACGTATTCGGAATGGGGGTGCTGATTATGGGTTCCAGCGGCGTTGGTAAAAGTGAGTGTGCATTGGAATTAATCGAACGCGGGCACCGCCTGGTGGCCGATGACCAGGTTATAATTCGTCGCCTGAGCAAAGATGAACTCATCGGACGCAGTTCTGATGTTCTTAAGTACCACATGGAAATCCGCGGACTGGGCATTCTCAATCTTGAATTGCTATTCGGCGTTGCGTCAGTTGTCGAAGAAAAGCGGATTGAGCTGGTGGTCTGGCTTGAGCGCTGGATGGAAAACGTTGAGTACGAGCGTCTTGGAATTGATGAAGAAGAGCACGCAATTTTCGACGTTCGAATTCCCAAATATAAGATCCCGGTTCAGCCCGGCCGGAACATTTCCATCATGGTGGAAATGGCAGCCCTTACTCAGCGCCTGAAGAACAGTGGTATCAATCCCGCGCAGCTGATGAACGAGTCACTGATCGCCCGCATGTCCGGAGAAGGACACAGCAGGATCTTACGGAGATAGATGTTAATGCAGTATCGGTTATTGCGGGTATGTTGTTCACTCCTGATTGTTTTAGTGGCGTTAACCGCTACGGCTCAGCCCTTGGAATCTGAACGGCTGAACGCGTTGCTTCAGCGAAAGGGGTGGATCAGGATCGGACTGACGGAGTCCACTTCTAAAGCGACTGTAGGTTTGCCATCGGGGGGAACCATTGTACTGGATGGAAAGACTGTGGAATGTGCGGCCGGGAGTGTTGGGCTTTCAAGTGGGGGCGGAAATGTGCGCGTGAACCTTCCGGGCCAGGGTGCCAAAGATGCCGCTGATGTAGCCATCATAGCTTCTAGCCAGCCTTTGCAGTATAACGGGCGCTCGTATCGTGGCCGGCTTCGGATAAAGCCCGGCAGATCGCTTTCCATAATAAATGAGGTTATGATTGACGACTGGCTGAAGGGCGTTCTTCCGGCAGAAATCGGCAGCGATGCACCTATGGAAGCGCTAAAGGCCCAGGCTGTAGCAGGAAGATCAGAAGCTATATTCCGTCTGCTGCATCCGCCCCACGAGAGCGATGGCTATGATTTCTGCACTGGAGTTCATTGCCAGGCTTACAAAGGAATTGGCGAGGAAACCGAGCAGATCAGGCAGGCGTGCGATGCGACATTGGGATATGTACTAACTGCCGGTGGCGACGTATTAAATGCGGTTTATCATAACGTCTGCGGTGGAGTTACCGCGGGAGCCGAAGACGTTTGGGACAGCAAACCCATCCCTGGACTGGTTCCGGTATTTGATGAACTGAAGGCGCCTGTGCCCAATCTTTCTTCGGAAGAGGCAGCAGCCGCGTTTGTTAATGATTCAAGTACGGAATCGTTCTGCTACTCCGGCAACCCCGATTACGCTAACTACGCGAAAAAATACTTCCGATGGAGCAAAACTCTATCGGCATCAGAAGCTGGGCGGGCAGCTGGAGTTGGTACTCTCACTGACATAGCTGTAACGGAACGTCGGCCCAGCGGTCGGGTTCGCAAGCTGACGGTCCGCGGGACAGGCGGTACCAGGACTATCGAAAAGGAATTGAACATCCGGAATATCTTCGACCTGTGGAGCGGGCTTTTTGTGCTCCAGGTTGAGCGATCAGGATCGGCTATAAGTTCCGTAACTTTTGTTGGGGCCGGTAACGGTCATGGAGTTGGGCTCTGCCAGCATGGCGCCCGCGAAATCGCGCGCCGGGGCGGCAGGTTTGACCAGATCCTAGGACACTATTACCGGGGCGCAAAACTTCAGAAAGTATACAGGCCTTAAGCCCGGCCAGGCTTCTCAATTGCCGTTGGAAGCGTTTAGCTTCAGGAAGTTCGCCAACATCGTTTTGCCATCTGCGGTCAAAATGCTCTCCGGGTGAAACTGCACCCCCCAAACCGGGTGAGTTTTATGATGCATTGCCATGATGGTCCCGTCTTCAGTTTCCGCGGTAACCTCCAGGCAGTCCGGCAGAGAATCTTTCTCTACAATCAGCGAATGGTAGCGCGTTGCCTGGAACGGGTCGGGTATCGACTCAAACAACGGATCATTACCGTGATGGTGCACCAGGCTTGTCTTTCCATGCATGGCTTTCTCCGCACGGATGACCTTTCCGCCGTATGCCTGTCCAATACTTTGGTGTCCCAGGCAAACACCGAGTATCGGGATGTTTTCGCCAAGTGTCCGGATTACGTCAAGCGAAACCCCGGCTTCATTTGGCGTACACGGTCCCGGACTGATAACGATGCGATCTGGAGCCATCTCCAGGATTTCCTGGGGCGTGATCTCGTCGTTTCTAACGACTTTGACTTCCGCACCTAGCTCGCCCAGGTATTGCACGAGGTTGTAGGTGAACGAATCATAGTTATCGATTACTAATACCATGGCCTAATCCAATCCGTATTCCGCTATCTCAATAGCTCTTATCATGGCGCTGGCTTTGTTTATTGTCTCGCGGTACTCAGAAAGAGGATCGGAGTCGGCCACTATCCCGGCGCCTGCCTGCACGTAGGCCTGGTCATCTTTTATTAGAACGGTTCTTATGGTAATGCAGCTATCCAGATTGCCATTAAAGCTAAAGTATCCCACGCTTCCGGCATAGGTGGACCGATTTAACTGCTCAATTTCATCGATAATTTGCATGGCACGAATCTTCGGTGCACCGCTTACTGTTCCGGCTGGGAAGGCTGCTTTAAACACGTCGAACGCGTCCTGCCCGTCTTTGAGTTTGCCGCGTACGTTCGACACGATATGCATCACATGGGAGTAACGCTCCACTACCATAAGGTCATCTACCTCAACGCTGCCGTACTCGCAAACCCGCCCGCAGTCATTTCGGCCCAAATCGACCAGCA
>JAKFFN010000285.1:0-13380 GCA_036675025.1 Candidatus Sumerlaeales bacterium
AGCAGGTGATCGAGTGGAGCAAAACGCTGCCTCACCGCACGCACCCGTTTCCGGCAACGAAGCAGAACGACTCTAATCAATAATCTGAGAACGCCTTCCTGCTAATACGGAAGGCGTTTTTTGCGTACTTTAATCTGGAGTGTTTTCAGGAGAAACCATGGGAATTCTTAAGTCGCTAGTAGCCTGTCTCCCCCTGATGGCGGCGGCTTCAATGCCGCTGGCTGTTCAAAACGCAGATGCACAAACCACAGCTTCCGCAACTTCGCGCGCCGGTAAGCCCAATGTTGTCATGATCTACACGGATGATATGGGCTATGCCGATATCTCCAGCTTTGCAAAAAACAAACTGAAGGTAGCGACTCCAAACATTGACCGCCTCGCGAACGAGGGGTTGAAAATGACGGAGTTTTACGTGTCTGTGCCCATCTGCTCGCCGTCGCGAGCTTCTGTGCTGAGCGGTATGAACGGACCGGAGACGCAGATCACCACGTTCCTGCAGGCGCGGGCCGGTAATGCCAGGGCCGGCCAGAACGATTTCCTGGATCCCGCCCTGGCATTCCTGCCGAAATCCTTTAAGCAGGGTGGATACGCCACTGCCCATGTAGGCAAGTGGCACCTTGGCGGCGGTCGCGATGTAGACAATGCGCCTTCCATCGGCAAGTACGGCTACGACGAGTTTTACAGCACCTGGGAGAGCCCGGACCGCGATCCTAAGCTCGGAACAAAGTTCGCCCCGTGGGACAAGGATAAAGATCCCGGACAGGTGGAGCGCTGGGATCGCACTAGGTACATGGTGGACAAAACTCTGGATTTTATGAAGCGGAATGATGGCAAGCCGTGCTTTGTGACGCTCTGGCCGGATGACCTGCATTCGCCGTTCCGGCCCAGCCCTGAGATGATAAAGAAGCACGGAGGGAAGCCGAACGACGACAGGTCGCTTGAAAACTTCTACGGCGTGTTAGAGGAGTACGACCGCCAGATTGGCCGGTTGCTGGATGGACTGCAGGCGCAGGACATGGAAGATAATACGATTATCTTCTTCACCGGCGATAACGGGCCTAACCCTGACTACGACGGCCTCCGCACTGATGGTATGCGCGGGAAGAAGGGCACCTTGTATGAAGGCGGAATTCGCGAGCCGTTTATCATCCGCTGGCCGGGACATGTGCCTGCCGGTAAGGAAAACAATTCGACGGTGATGTGCACGATCGATCTTCTTCCTACGCTCACGGCCCTTGCTGGAATTGATGTTGTGCCGGAGGCGGCCGGGAAGTTCGACGGAGAAGATCTGTCTAAAGCGCTGCTGGGACAAGCGGTAAAACGGACCAAGCCTGTGATGTTTGCATTTGGCCGCGGACGGGCAGATAAACAAACCGGCAGTCCGCAGTTGGCGATTCGGGATGGAAACATGAAGCTGCTGGTAAATCGCGATGGCTCGCGGGTTGAGCTTTATAACCTGGCAACGGACCGCAATGAAAAGACAAATATTGCAAGCCAGCACGCCGGACTGGTGGAAACGTTGAAGAAGCAACTGGTTGACTGGGGCCGCACCCTTCCGGGCCGTACGCACCCCGCTCCAGGGAAATAGCCTGAACAGTAGAGATGAAGTAAGCGGCGCGAGGATCCTCGCGCCGCTTTCTATGTCTACGAAAACTGAAAAACGTCAGCCCAGTTCACAGGCTCACCGGCCAGTTCACCGGCAATAATTTCAGCAGCGAGGACGCTAAACGTGATACCGTTTCCGCCGTAGCCCAGTGCGAATAGCGCGCGTTTCCATTCGTCGGTGCGTCCAATGCGAGGCAGGGCATCAGTTGTTTCCGCGAAAGTGCCCGTCCAGCAGAAGGCCGGCTCCAAAGGGATATCCGGAAACATGGACTTGAAACGCCCAACTAGCTTTTCAGTCTTCCCGGGCAAAAGCCGGTCACGAGCTTCGGCCGTTGTAAAAGGCTCGTCTTCGCCGCCCAGAAGCACACGCCGGTCAGGCGTTACCGCCATGTAGATATAAGGCCGCGAGGTCTCCCAGATGTGCACGTCCTCCCACCACTCTTTTTTGCCTTCGAGTGGCTCGCTTGCCAGGGCATACGTGCTCATGTTCTTCGCAACATTCTTGCGGATGTAGTTTTGTGATTCATACCCGGCGGCAAAAACGATAGCGTCGGCTTTAATAAGAGCGCCGCGGTCTGTGCAGGCTTTGACGTAATCCGATCTCTCTTCAATCGACTCCACACTTGTACGATCGAAGGCTCTGAGCCCAAGATTTACGGCGTAGCGGATGAGTCCATGGGTGAACCGGTACAGGTCGAGGGCCGCAGCCTCCTCTGACAGGATCCCGGCGGGTGCCTGGAAAGGAAATCTTTCTGCAATTTCACAGGCATCCATTACGCGACAGTTGATGCCAAGCTCGCGTCGGGCAGCAGCTTCACGCTGAAGCAGCAACGTCTCCGCCTCGGAGTTCGCCAGGTAAAAGCTCTTTTTCTTTACGTAATCACACTCACTGGCGCCGCCTGCCTTGTCTACCAGCTCCGGCATAATTTGCAGTACACGGTGCGCGGCCTTGTAAGCTCTGTCTGCTTTGTCCAAGCCCAGTTTTTCCCGCAGATCTACCAAGTGAGCGTCCAGTTCGTAGAGCACCAGGCTGGTGCTGGCGCAGGTGCTACCCATTCCGAACTCCCGCTTATCTATCATCAGTACATCAAATCCACGTTCAACAAGCCGCGCAGAAACCAGCGCGCCGGAAACCCCTCCTCCTATTACCAGCACCTGGCACTGGGCATCAGTCCGCAGCGGCGGATAGGTGCCGAGCAGACCATTTTTTACCAGCGACCAAGGGTGATCACTATGCAGATCCATAGAAGTTGAAGGATCAAAGTCTGTGCCAATGTCGGAAACCGTTGGCGCGGATCGTGCTTTTTAGCGAGCGCATGACACAAATGCGAATTGGCTACCACGCCTCACATGAACAGTTTAGCCCGCGCGACTTGTTAACATATGTACAGCAGGCGCAAAAGGCAGGTTTTAATGCGGCCATGTGTTCTGACCATCTGTTTCCATGGAGCGAGAGGCAGGGGCATTCCGGCTTTGCGCTATCGTGGCTGGGGGCAGCATTACAGGCGACGGATCCGCTGCCTTATGGTGTAGTCAATGCACCCGGTTATCGTTACCATCCGGTTATCATAGCGCAGGCGGCCGCCACTCTCGCCCAGATGTTTCCCGACCGCTTCTGGATCGCCATTGGCAGCGGCGAAGCTTTAAACGAGCATATCACGGGGGAAGCGTGGCCGGCAAAAGCTGAACGCAATGAACGCCTGAAGGAATGTGCGGAAATCATGCGGGCGCTTTGGGCAGGCGAGCGCGTGAATCACCGCGGCCACGTGACGGCGATCGAAGCTCAGATTTATACTTTGCCGCCTGCTCCGATCCGGCTGGTGGGTGCGGCTGTTACTCCGGAAACAGCGAAATGGATGGCGCCGTGGGTGGATGCGCTCATTACGGCTTATCAGCCACGGGAGGCACTGAAAAAAGTTGTGGCTGCTTTCCGCGAAAACGGTGGCGAGGGAAAGCCTCTCATCGTGCAGGTAAAGCTGTCGTACGCAACTGATGAAAAGGCTGCTCTTCAGGAAGCTTACGAACAATGGAAGACTAACATCTTTCGTAGCGATGCGCTGGGCGTGCTGAGTCTGCCATGCCATTTTGAACAGGTTGCGGAATATGTTACACCGCAACACGTGGCTGAGAAAGTGCATGTTTCGTCCAGCCTGGAACAGCACACCCAGTGGCTTATCGACGACATTAACCTGGGATTTGACGAAGTCTATCTGCACAACGTCAATTGTCGTGAATCGGAGTTTATTGATGCTTTCGGCGCGGAAGTTCTTCCCGCACTCCACAAGGAGTTCGATAACCGATAATGCAGAACAATCTGTGGTACAAGAATGCTGTAATCTATGCGGTAGATGTCGACCGCTTCCAGGATAGCAATGGCGACGGCATTGGGGATTTCCAGGGATTAATCAGCCGGCTCGACTACATTTCTGACCTGGGCGTCACTTGCATCTGGCTTCTGCCGTTTTTCCCGGCCGCCGGTCGCGACAACGGGTATGATATAACGAACTATTACGGCGTGGACGAGCACTTGGGCACGCTGGCAGACTTTATCGAGTTTGTGCATAAGGCCGGAGAGCGCGGCATAAGGGTCCTGGTTGACCTGGTGATGAACCACACATCCGATCAGCATCCATGGTTCCAGGCTGCGCGGCGCGATAAAGATTCGCGGTACTACTCCTATTACGTGTGGAACGACAGCCCAGTTACGGTGACAAAGGAAACCATTTTCCCCGGAGAGGAAGCCAGCGTATGGACTTATGATGAAATCGCCGGCGAATATTACCATCACCTGTTTTATCATCACCAGCCCGACCTTAATGTTGCGTGCGCGGAAGTGCAGGAAGAGATCCATCGGGTGTTTGATTTCTGGCTCTCTTTCGGGATCGCCGGCGTACGGGTTGACGCTGCGCCACACATGATTGAATCGAAAGGCCTGGCCCGCACCAAACCCCGCGATCCCCACGGCATCCTGAAAGACCTGCGGCAACTGGCGGAAACCCGGAAAGCTCACGCCATTTTGCTCGGCGAATCCGACGTGCCCCCCGAACAACTCGTGGAATTCTTTGGCGATGGCGATGAGTTTCATATGCTGTTTAATTTCTTTCTTAATAACTACCTGTTCCTTGCGTTGGCGCGGCAGGAAGCAGAGCCGCTGGCAAAGGTGATGAGAATGCTGCCGTCAATCCACGAGGTGGGGCAGTGGGCAAATTTCCTGCGGAATCTTGACGAAGTGGACCTGGAACAACTCAACGAGACAGAGCGCGATGAAGTTTATAAAGCATTTGCGCCGAGTGAGCACATGCGGATATTCGACCGGGGCATACGTAGACGGATTGCGCCCATGCTCGGAGATGAGCGATTGCGTAAGCTGGTCTTCAGTCTGATTTTATCGCTTCCCGGCACGCCTGTTATCATCTACGGCGACGAGATCGGGTTGGGTGACGATTTAAACGAAAAGGGTCGCGGTGCAGTGCGCGTACCCATGGCCTGGAATAGCGAAGCCAACGGGGGTTTTTCAACAGCTTCGACCGAGAAGCTGATCCAGCCAGTTATCTCGCGCGGGCAATTCAGCTATAAGAAGATCAACGTTGAGAACCAGAAGAGCGACAAAGATTCTTTTCTGAACACCGTTCGTCACATGGTCAATGTGCATAAGAACTGCGAAGAGTTCGGGTGGGGTTCGTGGCACATTGTACAAACGGAGTGCCCGTCCATATTGATCCATGTGTGTGAGTGGAAGGGCCACGCAATCGTAGCCTTACATAACCTGTGCAACAAGAAGTGCAGGTTTGAACTGGACCTGTCGCACCACCGGGCTGAGAAGCTGGAATGCCTGGTGGGCGATGTGATGGCAGAGGTAACCACAAACGGGCATTTCAATATCCAGATAGACCCGTATGGATACGGCTGGTTCAGAATTCACAAGAAGGAATGGTGAGTTGGCAGGTGCATGTTGAGACCGCGCGTTTCATCGCGGCGGACTACTCAAAAAGTTCCCATCCAACCACTGCGGCCGGTTCGCTGTTGTAAGTAATCTGGAGTTGAGGCTTTTGGGTGTCGGTAGACTCGCTGGAAATAAATCGTTTGGCGTTCCACGCACCTGTTTCTCCAGCGAGGAGTATCCAGCCATGATTGGACGACGGGTCTGTCAGCCAGTTTTGCACATCAGTGGCCATGCCCGAACCCGTAAGGGTTAGAAACGTGCCTGTGTTGCCTGCGATTCCAGTTCCTGAAGAAGTCGCTGCAAACTCGCCGCCGGCCGCTGCCCATTGTACGGTGTTATAACTGACATGGTTCCAGGTGGTATCGCCGTTCTGCGCGGGCGCGCCGGTTCCGCCTTCTACTAAGGGCGGCAGTGGATTGCTTCCTTCGTTCCAGGATCGCGTAAGACGTCGGAGCTCGCAAGCAACGTCGCCCGGCCGCGTGCGATCCATGTAGAGAAGCAGCGTCACGTCAGTAATAGTAGAACCTGGCGGGACGGCGCCGGTGAGATCAAACTTCAGCAGTGCACGGCGGGGATCGGAAAACTGCGTCATGCCTGCGAACACCCACGGGAATCCACCAGCGGAGTTTTCCGGCAGCTCTTCAAAAATTGTGGTATCAGAAGTGCCGACGTATCCATTAACACCCTGCTGCAACAATACAGTCGCGGCAGACGTCGGCCCTGCAGTTCCAAGAAAAAGAATGCCTCCCAGCGCCGCGGCTTTTATCCGCGACGATCCCAACAAAAACATCATCCGTAGTTCGCCCAATCCTTCACATTTGCATTGGTTTTTACAAACTGTAATCGCGCCAATTCGGGCGCAATCACAGAGTCGTAGTTCGCCTGGCCAAAGACCGGCGCCGCCTGGGCGCCAAACCAGTTCTCGATGACAGCACTATATACTGAGCGGAAATCTACACTATGCCGTAAATTTCCGCGCAGAGGATTTGCCAGGTCTGGCTGTCCGCCAAAGACGCCGCCATTTACGCCTCCGCCAAAGGCAAACATCACATTTGCCGCACCATGGTCGGTGCCGGAGCTGCCATTCTCGTTAATGCGCCTCCCGAATTCGGAAAAGGTGAGGATGAGAACACGGTCCAGGTTGCCCGTGTCGCGCATTTCCTTCAAAAAGGTATCGACGTTCAGGCTGAGGTTGCCCAGCAGGCGCTGGTGGTCGCCCTGCGTGGTGACGTTGCCTGAGATGGCCTGGTTTGCATGGGTATCATAACCGCCCTGGCTTACGTAGAAGATACGGGTATCGAAGCCGGCACGGATAATTTTCGATGCGAGTTTGAGTCCGTTGCCCAGGCTGTCTGCAGTGTAGCCTCCGGGGTACAGATCAGGCTCGGCATTGGCCGTGGCGATGTCGGCCGTGGATGCTTCAACGGTATTTACGCTGCGCTGGAGAAACTCCACATCAGAGTCGATGGTGGGAAGATTGTTCATGTCATGGATGGCGTTAAGCCGCGCGGCGCGGTCTTCGCCGGTCTGGAGGGAATAACTTGCGGCGCTGGAGATCGTCGGCGGTACGTAGTTTTGAGATCCAGCCATCATATCGGGCAGTTCACTCGATCCTGTGCGAGCCATGAAAAGAGCCTCGGGATCGCCATGACCGTTGCAGGTGTTATCGTAAAAGCGGGCGATCCAGCCCTGCTGCGGCATCAACTGGCCCGGCACGCCGCCGGTTTCCCAGTAATCGGTTGAAGTGAAGTGGGAGAAATCCGGATTCACGTAACCGACGTTATGCAAAACAGCTGCATTGCCCTGCTGATACCAGTCTGCGATTCCCGACATGGACGGGTGAATTCCGTTTAAACCGTCGAGGTTGATTTCCATGCCCTTGGGAATGTGAATGGTTGGCCGCGTGAGAGCATCGTAGTAAATATCATCCTGGCGCGGGATCACCGTGTTCAGGCCATCATTTCCGCCCGACTGCTGGAGGATAACCAGGATGCGACCACTGGTGAGGCAGCTCAGGGGCAAAGCCCGGGCTGCGCGCATTACCCACTTGGGCGTAGTCTGCTCGAGGGTAAAATAGGCCAGGCCTGAAAGGCCCACCTTTAGGAATTGGCGCCTGTTCATATTGCTCATTTCAATTGGTACCTCGGCATGGTCATAGTCAGGTGGAGAGCGGCTCGCACCTTTTTACGGTATATGGACTGCGTGGTGGTCGTTGCGCTTCCTTTGATATCCTTGAAAAGCTGCATAAAAATGTCGGCTTCCTCAAAAGTCAGGCTATCGAGCAACAGGCGCGATGCGAAGAAGCTGGCTATTCCGGCGTCGTCATCGTATCCGTGAATGTGCTGCTCAATAAGAGAATCAATCGCGGTATCGGATAGAACCACGCTGGTACTCATGCGGTTAGCGTAGTTGAAGCGGGCAACCACACCGCTGGCGTTGATCCAGGTGTGCCCATGCGCCCAACCATCAACGGTGGGAGGATCGAACAGTTTCATACCCATTTCGCGCACCCAGTTATTTACGTTGCCTGCGTAGCTGGGATCGTCGAGTTCCAGGGCCCGGAGTGCAGTGACTACATACTCAGCCGGGTTCTTGAACAGTTTAAAACGGTGCTGCGACTCGTAAAAGAATGAGCTTTTGAAAAGAAGCCTGAGGGTCTCCCGCACATTGTAGCGGTAGCCGCCTGCAGATGTATTATTATAGAAGAAATCTGCAAGCTCTTTAACCGCTTCATCACTTATGGCGATGCCCTGGTTAACAAACCAGGTTAAAAACTTCCATGACATGTAGAGTGAAGCTGCCGGATAAACAGCATGGTTTGGCGACACTGTGCTGTTTGAAACGCGCTGAAGGATGAGATCGATAACCTTATTTGTATCTTCTCCCGGCACAGAACTGTTGAAGGTGACTCCAAACACGGTTTTCGGGTTCGTGTCATGACTGCTGGCTGCATAAAAGTAGCTGTATGGCCAATTGAGAAGACACGAGGTATTTACGCTTTCACCGGTTAGTGCCCGGGCTATTTCTTTAACATCCTGCTCATTGTAATTGCCTACTCCCATGGAGAAGAGCTCCATGATTTCGCGAGCGAAGTTTTCCTGGGGGCGGGTTTTAAAGTTGGTGCGGTTATCAAGATAGATCAGCATGCATGGATCGCGAGTGATGGCGACCAGTAAGCTTTTGAACGCGCCGTGGCCGAGGGTCAGGAAGATATTATGCTGGTCGCGCATCAGCCGGACGGCGATCGCACCTCGCCGGTTGGGATCCGCCGGCAAACTGCCGGATGTGCGTATGCAGCTTTGGCCAGGGATGCTACCGTCGTTGCCGTTATTTGCTTCCGGCGTCACCGTGCTGAAGATCTTGTCCCACTCACTAACGAAATGATCATGGAGAAAGAGGGCGAACTGCTGCTGAAACGGCTGGGTGGAGTGGACCATACGGTAAAGCCACCAGCCCTCAACATCACGGTCACTAACGGGATTCTTGATCCTGTCATATTCCGTAGTCCCTGACGGCAGATCGACAATCCGGTTCTCCAGCGGAAGGTCAACCGGTGCGTAGTCCACTATCGAATCAACGGCTGCAGACATTCCGGCTGCTGTTAATGCTGCAAGCTGAACCGGGGTAGCACCAAAAGTCGTGCGCCGGGCCAGGTGTGCCGCCTGGTCGCTTGTCCATGGTCCAGTATATGGGTCTAAGAGCGCCATGGCAATAATTGCCATAAAACCGTAACGCCGGTGACGCGAAATTCGCGTCTTCCCGACAAGCGATCGAATGCCAAATCTATTTAGGAGAGTCAACGTCAATCGGCGGCGCCTGCATTACTTAAGTTGATATCGCGGCATTGTCATGGTCAGGTGGAGGGCGGCTCGCACCTTTTTGCGGTAGATGGTGGCCGTCGTGGTGGTGGCGGCTCCTTTTATCAGCGTGAAAAGCTGAGTGAAAACGTCGGTTTCCTCCGCGGTGAGGCTGTCTAGCAGCAGGCGTCCGGCGAAGTAGTTCATGATGCCCGCATCATCATCATAGTTGGCCACGGCGCCCGTCAGCAGCAGGTTATCTATGGCCGCCGTGGTAAGCACAGTGCTGGTGCTCATGCGGTTGGCATAGTTGAACCGGGCAATCAGGCTGCTGGAGTTGATCCACGTACGGCCATGATCCCAGCCGGCAACGTTTGGAGGCTCGAACAGCCGCATGCCCATGCTGCGAATGTTTGCGTATACGGTTCCCGTGTACGATGGATCGTTAAGACCTAGCCCGCGGAGCGCGGTCACAATGTAGTCGGCGGGATGGGTGATGATCTTGTAACGGTTGGCCTGGTCATAAAAGAACTGGCTCTTGAACAGTTTCCTCAGCGTCTCGCGCATATTGTAGCGGTAACCGCCGCCAGAAGTGTTGTTGTAAAAGTAATCGGCCAGTTCGCCAACTGCCGGGTGATCAATTGCTATGGATTCATTAACGAACCACTTCATCAGCTTCCACGACATGTAAACCGCGGTGGCCGGGTAAACCTTGTGATGAGGAGATACGTTGCTGTTTGAAACTCTCTCCAGTATCAGGTCAATGCTCTTGATGGTATCCAGGCCAGCCGTGGTGTTGACGTTGCTGAAGGTAACTCCAAAAATGGTCTTGGGATTGGTGTCGTGATTGGTGGTGGAGTAGGTGTAATCATAGGGCCAGCCCTGTGAACAGGCAGTGCGGATGGTTTCACCGGTGAAGGCTTTTGTTATAGCCTGCACGTCGACTTCGCTATAATTGCCGACGCCCATGCTGAACAATTCCATGATCTCGCGACCGTAGTTTTCCTGGGGCCTGGTTTTGGTGTTCAGGCGATTATCCAGGTAGATGAGCATACATGGGTCGCGGGTGATGTCGATCAGCATGGTCCGGAAGTAGCCATGGCCATTTTCCAGGAACAGGTTGTGCTGATCACGCAGCAGTCGTACGACGATGCGGCGCTTTCGGGTGGGATCGGGCGGAAGTGGATTCGTGGTCGAAACGCAGGGCTGGCCGGCAACCGAGCCGTCATTTCCTTCGTCCGCAGAGTTTGTTACGTTGGCTGAGATCTTGCCGTACTCACTGACGAAGTGGTCATGGAGAAACAGGGCAAACTGCTGCTGAAACGGCTGCGTCGAGTGCACCATCCGGTACAGCCACCAGCCTTCCAGGTCTCGCGCATCTACGGGATCTTTAATCCTGTCGGTTTCAGATGTTCCGCCCGGCAGAGCGCTGATACGGTCTTCAAGGGCCGCATCAATGGGGTTGTAGTCGACAATTGAATCTACTGCCACGGAGACACCTGCGGATTCGCGAGCGGCCAGTTCTGCTGCGGTCGCACCGAAAGTGGTACGCCGCGAAAGGTGCGCTGCCTCAGCCCTGGTCCACGGGCCGGTATACGGGTCAAGTAGTGCCATGTACTGCGCCTCAGGTAAGGTAATGACCCGGCTGGCAACTCTGGCACCTGCAGTAAAACCAACTGTGTTCGCAGCCGCGCCGCCGATTAGGGGAATTTGTACAAATTCTTATACGCGAGTCAATGTCTAAGTGCATGCCATTGCACTCAATTCGAAGGGTTGGCATGTGACAGGCTTGGATAAGAATGGCGGGAACAGGGTGGCGGAAACTGTGGAGCCGCAAATCCTTCAATGAGGTCGAGCATTGCTGAACGAACTGGCGTTATGGACTATAGATATCGTGGAGAAAGGCGGCTACTTCGGGCTAGGCGCACTAGTTGCCATCGAGAATATTCTGCCGCCCATTCCGTCTGAGGTCGTTCTTCCTATGGCCGGCTTTCTGACCGGCCAGGGGCGCCTGGTGTTTCCCATTGCTGTAGGGGCCGCCACCGCTGGTTCTGTTGTAGGCGCAGTTGTGTTGTATCTGCTGGGGCGACGGGTTGGTGAAGAGCGGACCAGGGCATTCATGGGGCGGCATGGAAAGTGGCTGCTTATATCCGAACAAGACTATGATAAAGCGGCGGGCGGCTTTCGCAAACACAGTGATAAGGCTGTCTTCTTTGGCAGGTTTGCGCCCGGCGTGCGAAGCTTCATCTCCATTCCCGCAGGAATCAATTCCATGCCGCTGGCGAAGTTTATCGCGTTCACTGCCGCAGGCAGTGCAGTCTATAATTCTGTTCTCATCGGTCTCGGGTGGCTGTTGGGTCGCAACTGGGAAAAAGTCAGCGAGTTTACGGGAGTCATTGAAGTCGTCCTGTGGGTTCTCCTCGCCCTGGCTATTGGCTACTGGATCTACCGCAAGAAGTTCCGGCACAAGACCAGCACCCAGCAAGCATAGAGATGCCGTCGCCGGGGGGCAGTTTCTACTGGAATTTCCAATTCTGGCCTTTCTAGCTCATACCAACTTGATGGGGGTTTGGTATGGATATTACCCGGCGCAACTTTTTGAAATCGGCCACGGCCGCACTGCTGCAGGCCGCGCTAATACGGCACAGCCTCGCAGCAGGTGAGCCTGCCAGCGCAACATTAGGAGCATCCCCGGCGCCCTCCACCTTTGATGACCTTGCCAGGGCTTTTGCTGTCCCGCCTCATTCTGCCAAGCCAGGCGGCTACTGGTGGTGGTTCAATACGCTTATGAACCGCGCGGGTATTACGCGCGATCTTTCCGAATTCAGAGCCAAAGGTATATCAGAGGTACTGCTGGTAAACTCTGCAGCCGGGCTTGGTGGAAAAGATATCCCAAGCGGACCGCCTTTTCTTTCGGATGAGTGGTTCGACCTGTACGAGTTCGCCCTGGCGGAGGCTCAGCGGAACGAGATAAAGATCGGGTTTAACCTTTGCGCCGGTTGGTGCATGGGCGGCCCCTGGATTGAGAAAGAAGAGTCGGGCCGCTGGTTTCTTCAATCGAAGAAGGAAGTCTCGGGTCCGGTCCGTTTCTCGGAGAAACTTCCGCTGCCGGGCAACCGCGATGGATACAATAACGTAAAGAACCCGCCGGGGATCGCTGACTACATAGATCTGCCCCTGGAAGAACTCGACTACCGCGACACGGCTGTAACGGCCATTCGCCTGCCGGACGAAGGCAGCGCGAAGATTACCGATGAAGAACGCCTGAAGGCACTGACGGCAAAATCCAACAGGCTCGACGCCAGCAACTGGACCCGTGCCACGGTGATTATGGAAAAGCCGCTAGCGCCATTCCCGGAAAAGCCGGTCGATTCGCCGGTAACCGTTGATTCTGTTGTCGACCTGACAGACAAAATGCAGCCGGACGGCCATCTCGAGTGGGATGTGCCAGCCGGCAAATGGGTCATCATCCGCACCGGCCACCGCATGACGGGTTCGCGCACAATGCTGGGCCTGCCGGGCGCCGAGGGGCTGTCCATCGACTGGCTGAATCGCGCAGGCGTCGATGCGCAGTTTGAGCACCTGGGAATGCGCATTCTCAATGCGTCAAAGCCGTACATCGGCAATACCCTTGTCTACTTCGCAGATGACAGTTTTGAAGATGGTTTCCCGAACTGGACCGATAACATTCTGGAGCAGTTTGAAAAGTATCGCGGCTATGATGCAAAGCCATACCTTCCGGTGCTGGCCGGATATATTGTCGGCAGCGTTGAAATCTCTGATCGATTTCTTTATGATTACCGGAAGACGGTAGCCGACCTGCTGGCGGACGAACATTATACCCGCTTTGCCGATCTGTGCCATCAGCATGGCCTGCTTGTGCAGAATGAGTCAGCCGGCCCGAGCCGCTCGGGCACCATGTGCATGGACGGCCTGAAGAATCTTGGTCGCAGTGATTTGCCCATGGGCGAGTTCTGGCTCGGCCTGATCTACGGCCAGCCGGAAGAAGAGAACCCGAAAAAGGGTTACCGCGAT